>NZ_VFOQ01000001.1:325089-650178 GCF_006716205.1 Oryzihumus leptocrescens
GCTCGACATCGCCAACCCCCTGGACTTCAGCAACGGCTTCCCGCCCTCGCTGTCGGTCGTCAACACCGACAGCCTCGGCGAGCAGATCCAGCGCGACTTCCCCGGCGCGAAGGTGGTCAAGAGCCTCAACACCATGAACTGCGAGGTCATGGTCGACCCGGCCCGCGTCGGTGGTGGCGACCACGACGTGTTCGTCGCCGGCGACGACGCCGACGCCAAGGCCGCCGTGACCCAGCTGCTCCAGGGCTTCGGCTGGGCCCCCGAGCACATCCACGACCTCGGCGGCATCGCCTCCGCCCGTGGCACCGAGATGTACCTGCCGCTGTGGCTGTCCCTCATGGGCTCCCTCGGCAGCGGCAACTTCAACATCAAGGTCGTGCGAGGCTGACGCCCATGAGTGCCGCCCGCGACCGCATCCTCGACACGGCCTTCCGGCTGTTCTACGCCCGCGGCGTCCGCTCGGTCGGGGTCGACACGATCATCGCGGAGTCGGCGGTCGCCAAGGCGACGCTCTACAAGCACTTCCCGGGCAAGGACGACCTCGTGCTCGCCTACCTCGACCGGGTCGACGCCGGCTGGCGCGGCTCGCTCGAGGCGGCGGCCGAGGCGGCCGGGCCGGACCCGCGGGACCAGCTCGTCGGGATGTTCGACGCCCTCGCGGCGGCGTGCCGGCGTGACGGGTTCCACGGCTGCGCCTTCATCAACACCGCGGCGCAGTCCGAGTCCGGCACCGCCGTCCACGACCGCACCGTCCGGCACAAGGCGCAGGTGCGGGAGTGGGTGCAGGGCCTGGCCGAGCAGGCCGGGGCCGCGGACCCGCAGACGCTGGCCCTGTCGCTTAGCCTGCTGCTCGACGGTGGCCTGGCCTCCGGCGTCCTCGACGGCCGGCCTGAGGCCGCCGACGCCGCCCGGGACGCGGCGGCCACCCTGGTGGCCGCCGCCTGCCCGCGCGCCTGAGCCACGCGGCATACCGTCCACACGTCGGTGTGCCGTGTGGCTCGCCGGGACTTGTGCCCCCGGGCGGCCCCCGGCACAGTGGCGGCCATGCCCAGGCCCACGTGCGACTGCCCCGCGTCCTACACCACCTATGAGGAGTTCTGGCCCTACTACGTGGCCATGCACTCCCGGGCGAGCACCAGGTGGGCGCACCTGGTCGGCACCACGCTCGGCGCGGCGACCGCGGCCCACGGGCTGGTCCGGCTGCGCAAGCCGTCCTGGCTGCTGCTCTGGCCGCTCATGGGCTACGGCGCGGCCTGGCCGAGCCACTTCTTCATCGAGCAGAACAACCCGGCGACCTTCGGCCACCCGGCGTGGTCGCTGCGCGGCGACTTCGAGATGATCCGCTGCATGCTCGCCGGCCGCGACGCCGAGCTCAGCCGGATCGCGGCGAGCTGGTGGGCCGAGCACGCCCACGAAGCGGCAGCCGAGCCAGCCACCCGGCCGGAGCTGCCGGTCGGCTGACCCACCCGGCGAAGGGGCCAGGCCTGGGCGCGACGCAGGCCGGCCCGCAGGCGTCGGGTCTCGGCCCTTTCACCGGCGGTGGGCAGGTTTGGGTCAGCCACGCGCCGTAGGTGTGGTGCTCGCGGACTGCCTACCGTGGCCACATGGATGACGAACCGGCACCGTGCCACCGACGCCCCAACGGCGTCGACGACGCCACGATCGCGGCCCTGGGGAAGCTGTCCGAAGCCCTGGAAGAGGTTGAGGAAGCCCGGGGTCACCTGTATGCCTTCCACCGCCTGACCGGCGCCGGCGACATGAAGGCCGGCCAGGCCGTCGCGATGCTGCGCAGTGCGGGCCACCTCGACCTGGCCGAGCGCATCGACACCGAGCTGGTCGGCCGCAACGTGCTCGAGGGACGCTGGACCTTCCAGATCGTCGAGGAGTACGACGACGGCTACTACGCGCTGTTCAAGTGCCTGGAGGAAGTGGCGCGACGCCAGCTGGCCCACGGCCGGCGCCACCTCTACGAGGCGGAGATGAAGGAGGCCGAGCGCAGCCACGGCCGACGCGACCACGAGGCCACCCCGCACTGAGTCATGACGGGCGCGACGCCGAGCTCAGTCCGTTCGCTGCGAGCCGGCGGGCCGGGCACGCCCACGAAGCGGCAGCGGAGCCCGTCGCTCGGCCGGAGGTGCCGGTCGGCTGACCCACCCGGCGAGGCGGCCGCGCTCGCTGACCGCGCGGATCCGGCGCTCGACCTGGCGCCGGTTCTCCGCGGTGGCTACCACGAGCAGCTGGTCGCCGTGGCGCAGCACGGTGTTCGGCGCGGGGACGAAGGACTCGTCCCCGCGGACGACGAGGGTGACGTTGGCGCCCTTGGGCAGGCGCAGCTCGAAGACCTCCACGCCGGCCAGGCGTGACTCCTCACCGACCTGCACCTGGAGCAGCTCGGCCCGCAGCTTCTCCAGCGGGGTGGACTCCACGTCCAGGTCGAGCAGCCGGTCGGGGTCGGTCAGCCCCAGGCGGGTGGCCACCCACGGCAGGGTGGGGCCCTGCACCAGCGTGAACACCACGACCAGCACGAAGACCAGGTCGAAGAGCCACTCCACGTGGGGCGTGCCCAGCGTCAGCGGGACCGTGGCGAGCACGACCGGGACCGCGCCGCGCAGCCCGGCCCAGGACAGGAACACCTGGTCGCGCCACGGCACCCGGAACGGGGTCATCGACACCAGGACCGACAGGGGCCGGGCGACCAGCAGCAGGACCAGGCCGATGACGATCGCCGGGAGCAGCTGGGTGGGCAGCCGCTGCGGCGAGGCGAGCAGGCCGAGCAGGACGAACAGGCCGATCTGCGCCAGCCAGCCCAGTGCCTCGGCGAAGCCACGGACCGCCGGCCGGTGCGGCAGGTCCATGTTGCCCAGCAGCAGCGAGCACAGGTAGACCGCGAGGAAGCCGCTGGTGTGGGCCATCGCCGAGGCGGCGTAGGCCAGGACGGCCAGCGCGACGATGCCGAGGGAGAACAGGCCGGAGGAGGCCGGGGCGATGCGGCGCAGGGCCTTCCCGCCGAGGTAGCCGACGCCCAGGCCGATCGCGGCCCCGCCGGCGAGCTCGGCGGCGGCGATGAGCACCAGCTGCCACCAGGTGTGCGAGGTGGCGTGGGGTGCGGTCTGCTCGGCCAGGGCCACGACGAGGATGACCACGGGGGCGTCGTTGAAGCCGGACTCGGCCTCGAGCAGGCCGGTGATCCGGCGGGGCAGGGGGACCCGGCGCAGCACCGAGAAGACGGCCGCGGCGTCGGTGGAGGTGAGCACGGCGCCGACCAGGAGCGCGACGCCCCACGGCAGGTCGAGGAACAGGCGCGCCGCGACGCCGACGACGCCGACCGAGACGACCACGCCCAGGGTCGAGAGCAGGGCGGCCGGCGCGACCGAGCGGCGGATGCCGTCCCAGTGCGTCGTGAGGCCACCCTCGGCGAGGATGAGCACCAGGGCGGTGTAGCCGAGGACCTGGGTCAGCTCGGCGGAGTTGAACCGGATGCCGAGGCCCGCCTCGCCGATGGCCAGGCCGATCGCGAGGTAGAGCAGCAGCGACGGCAGGCCGGAGCGCACCGAGAGGCGCACCGCGGCTACGGAGAGCAGCAGCACCAGGGCCCCGACCAGCAGGGCCGGGTTGAGCTCCTCGACGGTGAACGCGGCCATCTGCGTCAGTGCCGTCACCTCCACCGTCCTCCTCGCCCTGCGTGGATGCTGTCATGGGGGACCGGGCGTGCGCGCCGCCCGGTCGCCGGTGTCCTAGTCTCGCAGGGTGTCTCGCGCCAAACTCGCCCGCCGCATCATCGTGTCCGTCGTGGCGGCGCTCCTCGTGGTCATCCTCGTCGGAGTCGTCGTCGTGGTGGGCCTGGTCCGCCACTCCTTCCCCCAGACCACCGGCACCATCTCCGTCCCGGGGCTCGGCTCACGGGTCTCGGTGCTGCGTGACGAGCACGGCGTCCCACAGATCTACGCCGACAGCTCCGCCGACCTGTTCGAGGCGCAGGGCTACGTCACGGCCCAGGACCGGTTCTTCGAGATGGACCTGCGGCGGCACATCACGGCCGGGCGCCTGTCGGAGCTGGTCGGCTCGGCCGGGCTCGACACCGACAAGGTCATCCGCACCATGGGCTGGCGCCGGGTCGCCGAGCAGGAGCTGCCCACGCTGGCGCCGAGCACCCGGCAGTACCTCCAGGCCTACGCGGACGGGGTGAACGCCTACATCAACCAGATGGGCTCGCCCTCGCAGATGGGCTTCGAGTACTCCGTCCTGAGCCAGAAGGTCGACAACTACCACGTCGAGCCGTGGACCCCCGTGGACTCCCTGGCCTGGCTCAAGGCGATGGCCTGGGACCTGCGCGGCAACTACGACGACGAGCTGACGCGGGCGCGGCTGGCCGGGACGCCGATGTCGTTGGCGCACATCGCCGAGCTCTACCCCGACTACCCGTTCGGCTCGCACAAGCCGATCCTGTCCTCCCAGGACTGGAGCCCGAGCGGGTCCGGCTCCGGCTCCGGCACCGACACCACGGGCTCCGGCAGCACCGGCTCCGGCAGCGACACCACGGGCACCACCTCCTCCGCCGACGGGTCCTCGACCGGCAGTGACGGTGCGTCGAGCTCCGCGAGCCCGTACCCGGCATACCTGGGGGGCAAGACCGCGCAGGCGGCGTACGCGCAGGTGACCGCCGCCCTCGACGCGGTGCCGACCACCCTCGGGCGCGGCGACGGCATCGGGTCCAACTCCTGGGTCGTGGGGTCCTCGCGCTCCAGCACCGGCAAGCCGCTGCTGGCCAACGACCCGCACCTGGCGCCCGGCGTCCCGGGCATCTGGTACCAGACCGGCCTGCACTGCCGCAGCGTCGGCAAGGACTGCCCGTTCGACGTCGCCGGCTACTCTTTCTCCGGGCTGCCCGGCGTGGTCATCGGCCACAACCAGACCATCTCGTGGGGGTTCACCAACCTCGGGCCGGACGTCAGCGACTTCTACCTCGAGCAGGTCAACGGCGACCAGGTCCTGCGCGACGGGAGCTACGTCCCGCTGACGACGCGCCGCGAGACGATCAAGGTCGCCGGCGGCAACGACGTCTCGATCACCGTGCGCTCGACCCACCACGGCCCGCTGATGTCCGACGTGCTGCCCAGCGTGGCCGACGCCGGCCAGGGCGCGCCGGTGGAAGGGAAGAAGAACCCCGGCAGCTACGACGTGTCCCTGGCCTGGACCGGGCTGCAGCCGGGGCACACCGCGGACGCCCTGTTCGCGATCGACAAGGCGCAGAGCTTCGAGCAGTTCCGCGGCGCCGCGAAGAACTTCGACGTGCCGGCGCAGAACCTCGTCTACGCCGACGTCCACGGCCACATCGGCTACCAGGCGCCCGGACGCATCCCGGTGCGCCGCTCGGCGATCACGGGCAGCCCGCCCGGTTTCTGGCCGGCGCCCGGCTGGGACTCCCGCTACGACTGGACCGGCTACGTCCCGTTCACAGACATGCCGACCAGCTACGACCCGCCGGAGGACTACATCGTCGCCGCCAACCAGGCGGTCACGGCCAGCGACAGCCCGTTCCTCACCACCGAGTGGGACTACGGCTTCCGCTCCCAGCGGATCCGCGACCTGCTGGCGGCGACGCCGAAGGTGACCCCGGCCCGGATGTCGCAGATCCAGGGCGACACGCGCAACACGTTCGCGCCCGACCTGGTGAAGTACCTCCTGCCGCTCAAGGTGGACCCCTTCACCGCCGACGCCCAGCGCCTGCTCAAGGGCTGGAACTACACCACGCCGACCGGGCAGTCCCGCAACGGTGCGGCCGCGGCCTACTACAACGCCGTGTGGAGCAACATCCTCGAGCTGACCTTCGACGACGAGCTGCCCAAGGACGTCAAGGCCGACGGTGGCGGGCACTGGATGCAGGTCGTCAAGGTCATGCTGGAGAAGCCGCGCGACTCCTGGTGGGACAACAAGGGCACCGCCGGAGTCCTCGAGGGCCGCGACGAGATCCTGCGCCAGGCCATGGTGCAGGCCCGGCTGGAGCTGACCAAGCAGCTGGGCAAGGACCCGGTGACCTGGCAGTGGGGCCGGCTGCACCGGCTGGACCTGAAGCACCCGGTGCTCGGCACCGACGCGGTGCCCGGCTACGTGCGGGTCCTGTTCAACCGCGGCCCGTGGGACATGCCCGGTGGCTCCTCGATCGTCGACGCCAACGGCTGGGACGCCGGCAAGGGCTACCAGGTCGACTGGGCCCCCTCGATGCGGATGGTCGTCGACCTGGGCCACCTGGACGCCTCGCACTGGGTCAACCAGACCGGCGCGTCGGGGCACCCGTTCAACGACCACTACGACGACCAGACCGATGCGTGGGCCACGAACCAGACGTTCCCGTGGCCGTTCACCGAGTCGGCGGTGCGCAAGGCCACCAAGGACGAGCTGACCCTGGTGCCGGGGGCGGACAAGGGCTGACCGGTCGCCGGGGCGACCGCCCCCGGTCGGTCGGGCCGGCCGGGGGCGGAGAGTCTCCCGGTCGGCCTCAGCCGGCGCCCACCTCGACCAGGCCCTGCCCGGCGGTGACCACGGCGTGCACGCGCGCGTCGTGGTCCTCCCGGGGAAGGGGGCCCTCGACGAGCTCCCCGTCGTGCAGGAGCGCGACCACCCGCGCCGTCGCGGCGCGGCGCGCCAGGGCCCGGTCGTAGCTGCCGCCACCCTGGCCCAGGCGGGTGCCGGACCGGTCGACGCCCAGGGCCGGGGTCACGACCACCTCGGCGCGCCCGATCGCGTCCCGCCCCAGAGGTGTGGGGTGCTCCCCGTCGCGGTCCACCGCCCGCCAGTCGAGGTCGTTGTCGGGCAGCAGGACGGGCAGGAGCACCCGTATGCCGTGCGCCACCAGCGCCTCGATGAGGGCCTCCGTGGGCGGCTCGGACGGCAGCGCCGCGTAGGCCGCCACGGTGCTGGTGCCCGGCGGGAGGGCGGCGAGCACGGCCCGGGCGATGGCCTCGCCGTCGGCCCGACGGTCGCGCTGGGTAGCCTTCGCGCGACGTCGCGTGCGAATCTCCTGTCGGAGAAGAACTTTGGCCGTTGTCGGGCCCGGGGCGCTCATGTAGGCATTGTCCTGTAACCGCTTGGTGAACAGGACGCCCAGCTGGCGTCGTTCCGTGCCACGATGGCGGATTGGACCCCGCGCGAAAGAAGGTCTCGTGTCCATCCGTAACCGGCTCGCGCTGATCCTGGGTTCGGTGCTGCTTCCGCTGCTGCTCGGGACCGGGGTGGTCGTGGCCGTGGTGGTCCCGGCCCACGACAAGGACCAGGCGAAGGCCGGTCTGCGCGTCGTCGCCGAGGCGGTGGCCTCGCTGCAGCAGGAGACCTGCCTGGACCTGGCCGCCTCGGCCCGGCTGGTCGGCGGCTCGGTCGAGCGCGGTGACGCTGCCGGGTCGGCGCTGCGGATCCACCTGCGCCAGGACGTCCGGTTCGCCGCGGTCTCCCGCAACGGGACCCTGCTGGCGCGGGCCGGGGACGCCCCCGCAGGCGTCGCCGCGCAGCACGAGGTGCTGCACCAATGCACGACGTCGCCGGTGCGCCCGGCCATCTCCCCGGTCGCCGCGCTCTCGCCGGCTCCGGCGGTCCTGGAGTACTCCGCGACCACCCCGACCGCACGGGGGCCGGTGCTCGTCGTGGTGGCCACGCCCATCGACGACATGCAGCTCGGCACCTGGCGCAGCCGCGTCGGCGCTGCCGCCGACGTCCAGCTCGCCGCCGCGTGCCCCGGCGGCGGCGTGACGGCGACGGGCACGGAGGCCGTCGCCCGCCCGCTGGCGGCAGCCGCGCAGAGGATCTTCGAGGGTCGCAAGGCCGCGGTCGCCGGGATGCACGTGGTGTCGGCCGACGTCGGCGCGGGCCACCCGTGCGTGGTCGTCGCCGCGATGCGGGCACCGAGCACGCTGACCGCGTCGGCCCTGACGTGGAGCATGCTGCTGCTCGCCCTCATCGTCGGCGGCGTGCTGGTGTGGTGGCTGGCCCGCCAGCTGACCCAGCCGGTGCTGGCGCTGACCGAGGCCGCGGAGCGGGCGGCCCGGGGCGACCTGGCCATGAAGCTGCCGGTCAGCGGCAAGGACGAGGTCGCCCGGCTCGCGGGCAGCTTCAACCACATGGCCCGCCAGCTGGACCTGCGCATGACCGAGATCCAGGACAGCCGCGACCGGCTGCGCCTCAACGTCCAGCGCCTCGGCGACGCGCTGCAGCGCACCCACGACCTCGACGGCCTGCTGTCGGCGGTGTGCGCCATCGGCGCCACCGCGACCGAGAGCCAGCGGGTCACCGCCTGGCTGGTCGAGGGCAACAGCCTCGTCGCCCGCGTGGTCTGGCCCGGCGGCGCGGCCCGCGCCGGGGTGCGCCGGGTCCCGATCGGGGACAGCCTGCCCGGGCAGGTGGTCGCCGACGGCGTGGTCCGCCGGCTGGTCGCCGGGGCCCGCGAGGACGTCACGCTCCGGGACGGGCCGGCCATGGGGGCGCCGCTGCAGCGCGGCGAGATGATGCTCGGCGCCCTCGTGGTGGAGCGGACCGGCGATGCCGAGTCCTACACCGTCGAGGACCAGGCCATGCTCACGTCGATCACCGGTCCGGCCGGCATCGCCATCGACAACGCGATGCTGCACCGGCAGGCGCAGCGGATGTCGGTCATCGACCCGCTGACCGGCGTCGGCAACCTGCGCATGCTCACCACCACCCTGGCCCGCGAGGTGGACCGCGCCCAGCACTTCGGGCGCAGCGTGTCCCTGCTGCTCCTGGACATCGACCACTTCAAGAACCTCAACGACGCGCACGGGCACGGCGCCGGCGACGCGATCCTGCACGGGATGGCCCAGCGCGTGGCCGCGAGCATCCGGTCGGTCGACACGGTGGCCCGTTACGGCGGGGAGGAGTTCGCCGTGGTGTGCCCCGAGCTCGGGCCCGAGGAGGCCTACGGCCTGGCGAGCCACCTGCACGAGGCGATCCGCGGTGCCGGCTTCCCGGTGGAGGACGGCGTGGTCGACGTCCGCGTCAGCATCGGGGTGGCCTCCTGGCCGCAGCAGGCGACCACCTCCACCGAGCTCATGCGGGCCGCGGACGCGGCGTTGTCGCAGGCGAAGGCCTCCGGTCGGGACCGAGTTTCCGCCGCAACCGTCCCGCACCGATAACCTCTCGACATGACGTCGACCGCGCCCACCCCTTCCCATGACGGTGCCACGCCGCCTGTCATCAAGGCCGTGATCCCCGCCGCCGGTCTGGGGACCCGCTTCCTGCCGGCCACCAAGGCGACCCCCAAGGAGATGCTGCCTGTCGTCGACAAGCCGGCGATCCAGTACGTCGTGGAGGAGGCGACCCGCGCCGGCCTGCGTGACGTGCTCATGGTCACCGGGCGCAACAAGACCGCCCTCGAGGACCACTTCGACCGCCACTGGGAGCTCGAGCAGGCGCTGGAGGCCAAGGGCGACCAGCTGCGGCTGGCCCGCGTGCGCAAGTCCACCAGCCTGGCCAACGTGCACTACGTCCGTCAGGGGGAGCCCAAGGGCCTGGGCCACGCGGTCCTGTGTGCCGCCGACCACGTCGGCAACAACCCCTTCGCGGTGCTCCTCGGCGACGACCTCATCGACGCCCGCGACCGGCTGCTCGAGCAGATGATCGCCGTGCAGCAGGAGCGCGGCGGCAGCGTCATCGCCCTGATGGAGGTGCCCCAGGACCAGGTGCACCTCTACGGTTGCGCCGCCGTCGAGCGCGACGGCGACGGCGACGTGGTGCGCGTGACCGGCCTGGTCGAGAAGCCCGACCCGGCCGATGCCCCGTCCAACCTCGCGGTGATCGGCCGCTACGTGCTCGACCCCTCGATCTTCGACGTCCTGGCCAAGACGCCTCCCGGCCGCGGCAACGAGATCCAGCTGACCGACGCCCTGCAGGAGCGTGCCGCCTCCACCGAGCCCGGCGGCGGGGTCCACGGCGTGGTCTTCCGCGGTCGTCGCTACGACACGGGCGACCGGCTCGACTACCTCAAGGCCGTCGTGCGCCTTGCGGTGGAGCACCGCGAGCTCGGCTCGGACTTCTCCGGGTGGCTGGAGGAGTTCGTCGCCGGCCGGGAGGACGTCAGCCAGGGCTCTCCCGTCGCGTGATCAGCGTCGAGCAGCACCTCGGGCGCATCCTGGACACGGTGCGCCGGCTGCCGCCCATCGAGCTCGGCCTCCTCGACGCGCTCGGGTGCGTCCTCGCCGAGGACGTGCGCAGCGCCGCCGACCTGCCCGGGTTCACCAACTCCGCGATGGACGGGTATGCCGTGCACGCGGCGGACGTCGCCGCCGCCACCGATGACTCCCCGGTGCGGCTGCCCGTCGTCAACGACATCGCGGCGGGCAACACCCAGGCGCTGAGCCTGGCCCCGGGGCAGTCGATGCGGATCATGACCGGCGCGCCGTTGCCGCACGGCGCCGACGCGGTCGTGCCCGTGGAGCTGACCGACGCCGGGCTGGCCTCCGTGGCGGTCCGGTCCCCGGTCGAGGTGGGCCAGCACGTGCGCCCCACCGGGGACGACGTGCACACCGGCGACCTGGTCCTGCGGTCGGGTGGACGGCTCGGCCCGCGGCAGCTGGCGCTGCTCGCCGCGGTGGGCCGCTCCTCGGTGCGGGTGGTCCCGAAGCCGCGCGTGGTGGTCGTGTCCACCGGCGACGAGCTCGTCGAGGTGGGCCGCCCGGCCGGGTTCGGCCAGGTGGTCGACAGCAACGGGCTCATGCTCACCGCGGCGGTGCGGGCCCTCGGGGCCGTGCCGTTCCGGGTGGGCCCGGTGGTCGACGACGCCAAGGAGCTCATGTCCACCCTCGAGGACCAGCTGGTGCGCGCGGACGCGGTGATCACCAGCGGCGGGGTCAGCGCGGGCGCCTACGACACGGTCAAGGAGGTGCTGTCCCGCGTGGGGACGGTGCGCTTCGACAAGGTGTCGATGCAGCCCGGCATGCCGCAGGGTTTCGGGGTCCTCGGCGTCGACGAGACCCCGGTGTTCACCCTGCCGGGCAACCCGGTCAGCGCGATGGTCTCCTTCGAGGTGTTCGTGGCCCCGGCGCTGCGCGCCATGGCGGGCCGTCCCGAGCACGAGAGCGCCCTGGTCCCGGCCGTGGTCGAGACCGGGTGGACGGCTCCCGCGGGCAAGACCCAGTTCGCCCGCGCGGTGCTGCACCCGCGACGGGTCACCGGCACCAACGGGCAGGACTGCGACTTCGCCGTGACGCTGGTGGGCTCCCAGGGATCCCATGTGCTCGGCGGGCTGGCGGCCGCCAACTGCCTGGCCGTGATCCCGGCCGCGGTCACCGAGGTCCAGGCCGGCGACGTGGTCCGTTGCCACCTGCTCGGCGCGATGATGGAGGCGTGATGGAGGAGCCGGCGCTGTCCCATGTGCGCCCCGACGGCAGCGCGCACATGGTCGACGTCAGCGCCAAGCCGATCACGGCCCGCCGGGCGAGTGCCGCCGGGCGCGTCCTGCTGTCGGCGCACGCCGTCGCGGCGCTGCGGGGTGGCACGGTGCCCAAGGGTGACGCGCTCGCGGTGGCCCGGATCGCGGGCATCCAGGGCGCCAAGCGCACCCCCGAGCTCGTGCCGCTGGCGCATCCGATCGGGATCCACGGCGTCGAGGTCGACCTCGCCGTCGTCGACGACGGGGTCGACGTCACGGCGACGGTGCTGACTGCCGACCGCACCGGGATCGAGATGGAGGCGCTCACGGCCGTGACCGTCGCGGCCCTCGCCCTGGTCGACATGGTCAAGGCCGTCGACAAGCACGCGCGGATCACCGACGTGCGCGTCACGGCGAAGTCCGGGGGGCGCTCCGGGGACTGGAGCGAGGGGTGAGTTCCGCCGTCGTCATCACCTGTTCCACCCGCGCCGCCTCCGGGGTCTACCCCGACCGCTCCGGCCCGGTCATCGTCGAGGCCCTGCGTTCCTGGGGGTTCGAGACGGGTGAGCCGATCGTCGTGCCCGACGGCCCGGAGGTCGAGGAGGCCCTGACGGCCGCCGTGGCCGCCGGTCCCGACCTGGTGCTGACCACCGGGGGGACCGGTCTGACCCCGACCGACGGCACGCCCGAGGCGACGATGCGCGTCATCGACCGGCCGGTGCCCGGCATCGCCGAGGCGATCCGGGCCGCCGGGGTCGCCGCCGGGGTGCCCGCCGCAATGCTCTCGCGGGGCGTGGCCGGGATGGCCGGTGCCACGCTCGTGGTCAACCTCCCGGGCTCGACCGGTGGCGTGCGTGACGGGCTCACGGTCCTCGAACCGGTGGTGGCCCATGCCGTCTCGCAGATGCGCGGGGGCGACCACTGATGACCGTCGCGTGGCCCGTCACCCTGTCGGCCACGACGCCGTCGGGGCAGGCCGTCACCCTCGGGCCGTTGCGGGTGCGACAGCGCAAGGAGTGGGAGGCGCTGCGCCGCGACAACGCGGACTGGCTGCGGGAGTGGGAGGCGACGGCGCCCGAGCCGGTGACCGGCCGCGTCGGCTACCGGCAGATGGTGCGCTACTTCAACCGCGAGGCGGTCGAGGGACGGATGCTGCCGTTCGCGATCTCGGTCGACGGCCGGCTGGCCGGGCAGATGCACCTGTTCGGGATCACGTGGGGCTCCATGCGCTCCGGAGCGGCCGGCTACTGGGTGTCCAGATCCGTTGCGGGACAAGGGGTTGCGCCGATCTCACTGGCGCTGCTGACCGACCACGCGTTCCGCGTGCTGGGTCTGCACCGGGTCGAGGTCAACATCCGGCCGGACAACGCCGCGAGCCTGCGCGTGGTCGCCAAGCTGGGCTTCCGCGACGAGGGCCTGCGGACGCGCTACCTGCACATCAACGGTGCCTGGCGGGACCACCGCTCGTTCGCGCTGACGACCGAGGACCTCGCCGGTGGACGCCTCCTGGACCGCTGGCTCGATGCCGTGGACCAACCTCACAGGCGACACACCGACGCTGGTCCGCGCGGGTAGTCCCGCGAACCTCTAGCGTCATGGGCGTGCAACCCAGCAGTCTGATCTTCCTCGTCATCATCGCGATCTGGGCTGCCTTCCTTCTCCAGCACTGGGTCCGCCGTCGTGAGCACCTCGCGACCGCGCGCTCGGTCGACCGCTTCTCCGACGCCATGCGCGTCCTTGAGCGTCGCGCGCCGGTCGCCGACGTGCCCGAGCGCACCACCCCGGCACCGCGGTCGTATGCCGTGAGCCCCACCCGGGTGGTGCGGGCCGCCACGACCTCGGCGTCCGCCACGCCGGCCGGGTCCGAGACCGCCGGTGCCGCGCAGCCCGCGCCGCGCGTGCGCCCCGAGCCCGTCCTCCGTCCCGAGCCGACGGTCCGCTCCGAGCCGACCCGCCCGGCGCGCACCCGCCACGTCGCGGGGGTGCCGGCCCGTCGCCTGCGTGGCCTGTCCTTCCTCGGTTCCCTGGTCCTGCTCGTGGCAACCGTGCCGCTGGCCGGCTTCGGTGTCCTCGGCTGGTGGAGCAGCCTGGTGGCCTTCGGCCTGCTGGTCGCCGACCTGGCCTGGCTGCGCCGGGCTGCCCAGGTCGAGCGGGCCGCCCGCCGTGCGGCGGCACGTCACCGCGAGGCGGCCCATGCCCCTCGCGGCCTGGCCGCGCCGCGCGTCGAGCCCGGCCTCGCCTGGGCCGAGTCCTCCGCGCGGGAGTCGGCGGCAGCTGCGGCCGAGTCCACTGTCGCCGAGCCGGCGGAGCCGGTGCCTGCGGACGACCCCGACGGGTGGCGCCCGGTCCCCGTGCCTCCGCCGACCTACACGATGAAGGCGCGGGCGGCCCAGCCCCCGCAGCCCGCGCCGGTCCCGGCACCGGCCACCCCGTCCACCTTCGGCGGGGTGGTCGCCTCGGGCGAGCTGGACGGCCTGCTCGACCGGCGCGCCGTCGGCTCCTGAGCCCGGCCTTCCGCGCGAGGGTGGCACTGAGGCCGGCCCCGCGTGGCCGGTGTGCGTCCGACGCACCCCGCCCACCCGGCATACCGGGGGCGGTGGCGCGTGCCTAGGGTGGGGCGCATGGCTGACATGACCTACCGCCCGCTCGGCAGCTCCGGCCTCATGGTCAGCACGGTGGGGATCGGCTGCAACGCGTTCAGCCGGCGCGCCGACGCCGAGGCGACCCGGGGGATCGTGGACGCGGCGATCGAGCAGGGGATCACGCTGTTCGACACGGCCGACATCTACGGCATCGAGCCCGGCGCGAGCGAGACGATGCTCGGCACCGCCCTCGGCTCCCGGCGCGAGCAGGTCGTCGTGGCAACGAAGTTCGGCATGGACATGCAGGGCAAGAACGGGCCCGACTGGGGTGTGCGGGGCTCCCGGCGCTATGTCCGCAAGGCGGTCGAGGCCAGCCTGCGGCGGCTCGGCACCGACTGGATCGACCTCTACCAGCTGCACCAGCCCGACCCGGTCACGCCGATCGAGGAGACGCTCGCCGCGCTGCACGAGCTCGTCCTGGAGGGCAAGGTGCGCTACGTCGGCTGCTCCAACTTCGACGGCTGGCAGCTCGTCGACGCCGACTGGACGGCGCGGGCCGGCGGCTACGAGCGGTTCGTCTCGGCGCAGAACCGTTACTCGCTGCTGGACCGGTCGGTCGAGGCCGAGCTGGTGCCGGCCTGCGAGCACCTCGGCGTGGGGATCCTGCCGTTCTTCCCGCTGGAGTACGGCCTGCTCACCGGCAAGTACACCCGTGGCCAGGCGGCTCCGGAAGGGTCCCGGTTGGCGATCGAGCAGGCGCGCTTCGAGGGTGCGGACTGGGACCGGATCGAGGCGCTGGAGGCGTTCGCCGCCGAGCGCGGGCTGAGCATGCTCCAGGTGGCCATGGGTGGCCTTGCCGCCCAGCCGGCCGTGACGTCGGTGATCGCGGGCGTGACGCGTCCGGAGCAGGTCGTGTCCAACGCCCAGGCAGGCCTGTGGGAGCCCACGGCAGAGGACCTGGCGGCGCTGGAGGCGTTGGGCTGAGCCGGTTTCAGCCGCGGGCCCGCTGGGTGTTATCGTGTGGCCCGCACCTTGGGGCTGTGGCGCAGCTGGTAGCGCACCTCGTTCGCAACGAGGGGGTCAGGGGTTCGAGTCCCCTCAGCTCCACCCAAGGTCAGAGGCCCTTCCCCGGGATCGGGGGAGGGCCTCTTTCGCACTCTGCCGCAGTGTTGTAGGAGTCCGGGGGCCTACCGGGCGATCGCTCCGTCTGCGGGCTGCCGGCCTGTGGCCGCGCCAAGCGCTGAAGTCCGGGGACGTTCGGCACTGGGGAACCTCAGCCGTGGCGTCGGAGGGTTTGGGCAGCGGCACACGGTCCGTTCCGCCGCGCGAAGAGGTGATGTCATGTCCACACTCCCGCAGGCCGACTCCATCGGACCCGTTGATATTGCGGTGCTCTTGTTCGAGGGCAATGACTTCAGCGGGGACGTGGCGCCGGCCCTGGCTCAGCTACAGGACGAGGGGACGATTCGGGTCATCGACCTGGCCTTCGTCCGGAAGAACAGCGACGGTTCCACCTCATCGGTCGAGGTGGAGGACGCCGACGTAGCCGAGGCCTACGAGCGAGTGCGGCCCTCGCAGATGGACCTGCTCAACGACGAGGACCTCGCGCAGGTCGCCGACGACCTCGAGCCCGGCTCATCCGCCCTTGTCGTCGTCTTTGACAACGCGTGGGCGGCGCGCATGGCCGCGGCGATTCGCCAGTCACACGGCACCTTGGTGGCGCTCGAACGCGTCCCCCGCGAGAGCGTCCTCAAGGCCCTCGCAGCCCTGCAAGAGGAGTGAGACAACCATGCCACGACGGATGGGAAGACCCGGACTGATGGGGACGATGGCCCGGACTGCTGTCATCGCCGGTACGGCTACGGCCGTGAGCGGAGGAGTGCGGCGCCATGCGGAACAGAAGCAGGCCTCCGCCGCGCCGCCCCCTCAGCCGGCGGCGGCCCCGCCACCCCCTCAGCCGGCGGCGGCCCCGCCACCCCCGAGTCCTGCGTCGGAAACGGCAATGTCCACCGACGACAAGATCTCCAAGATCAAGCAGCTTGGTGAGCTGAAGGACCAGGGCCTGCTGACCGAAGAGGAGTTCGCGGCCGAGAAGGCCAAGGTCCTCGCGGCCTAGATGGGGGCCATGAGGTCCCGGCCACGCTCTCGCGACGGGACGTGACCCCGCTCGACCAGCAGGGGGGTGCCGGGAGCGGGGCCACGCCATGTCAACCGTATGAGCCGGTCAGCGGGCGTGTCCGGGACGTAGGTCTGGCCCGTATGCCGTGAGCCAGGCCCGCGCCAGCACCTGCGCCCCCAGCGCCGAGGGATGGACCGAGTCCGGGGCCAGGGCGGCGGGGCCGTGCACCCGTGCGGCGTCGTCCAGGATCGACTGCAGGGGGACGAACGTCGCGTCGAGCTCAGCCGCCAGGCGGGCCACCACTGCGCGCCTGGGGTCGAGGTCCTCGCGCCAGTGGGCCCGCGACCCGTCGGCGGCGGTCAGGAACGGCTCCATGAGGATCAGCCGCGGCGACGAGTCCACCATGGCCTCGGCCAGGATGGCCCGGTAGTCCGCCTCGAAGGCTTCCGGGGACACGGGGTCGTCGTCCTCGTACCGCCGCCACGCCTCGTTGACGCCCACCAGGACGGTGAGCACCGCCGGGTGGAGGTCGATGACGTCGGTCCTCCATCGCGCGCGCAGGTCCTGCACCCGGTCACCGCTGACGCCGCGGTTGAACACCACCGCGTCGTCGCCCCGTGTCCGTAGGGCGGCCGCCGCCAGGCTGACCCAGCCGTCACCGAGCCCTTCGGTGCGACGCGGCCGGTCGGAGTCGGTGATGCTGTCGCCGACCATGACGACGGACCGACCCATGGTGGGCCCCTCCTCGACTTCGGGAACGCGGCTGCCTCAGGACATGCGCTCGGACTGTCGGGCCCGTGACACGTCGGGCGCCGAGACTATCTGTGCCGCCATGACGGCCGGCCGCGCGGCCTCGGTGATCGACCGCGAGGCGTGCCTGACGAGGTAGGCCGCGAGGGGGAGCTCGACCAGCCCGGCGGTGGCGAACGCGACCACGGCGTCGCTGCCGACCGAGGTCGTGACGTCGAACCACGCGTCGGCGACGAGGAAGGCGGCCGAGGCGAAGGCAGCGTGCGGGTGCAGCGGGTGCTGCCGGCGGGTCAGGACGCCGGTCGTGGCGAGCAGCACCATCAGCAGGACGTCGAAGCCCACCCAGGCGCCGTTCCAGTCCGTGAGGACGTAGGTCTTCGGCAGCGACGTGGACAGGTAGGCAACCCAGGGGAGCAGCGCGGCGGCGCCGGCCAGGCACAGCAGCGCGGCGAGCCGCTGCCGCCGGGTGGGCCCGCGGCGGCCCGGCGCGACGGACACGGAGACGGTGCTGGCCGGGGCACTGGTGAGGCTCACCCGTTGACGGTGTCGCGCCTGTCCGGGCGGTTGCTGTCGCCCACCCGTGGTCCACCTGTGAGTGCGGCGCCCTCCAGCAGCTCCTCCCGGCTGATGCAGTCGGTTCCGGTCGACGGCACCGTGCAGGCGAACGCGCCGGCCACCGCGCCGTACTGCGCGCACCGCAGCGGCGGATCGCCGGCCAGCCAGCCGAAGAGGAACCCCGACACGAAGGCGTCGCCGGCGCCGTTGGAGTCCACCACCGGCGCGGTCGGCGTGACGGCGGGGACGTGGGTCAGCACGTCGTCGACCAGCAGGTAGGCGCCCTCCGCCCCGGCCGTGGCGACCACGGCCCGGGCGCGGCCACCGTCGAGGACCTGACGCATCGTCCGCTCCGGGTCCGCCAGTGCCGTGGTGGACAGGAAGACCAGGTCGGCCTGGTAGGCGAACGCCTCGTGGTAGCCCACGACCCCGTCCCAGTTGTGCAGGTCGGTCGAGATGGTCACGCCGGACTCGCGCAGCACGGGCAGGGCGAAGGCGCACGGGTAGGTGATGGAGACGTGCGCGTGCCGGCTCACACCCGCCAGGGCCCGGACCGTCTCCTCGGGGAGCCGGTCGGCCTCGTGGGAGCGGTCGCTGTCATAGAGGGAGAGCCGGCGACCGGCCGGGTCGACGAGGTTGACGGCGCGCTTGGTCCCCTGCGGGGAGGGTACCTCGGTGAACGGGATTCCCTTGTCGCGGTGGAGCGCTCGCACGAGGTCGCCCTCGGGGTCGTCACCGACCACGTCGAGGTGGTGCGCGCGCAGGCCCAGCGCGCTCACCCCCATTGCGACGAAGTCCCCGGTCTGCCCGGCCCGCTGCCGGATCGCCGGCACCATGTAGCTGTCGGCGTACGCGAGCGGCAGCTCGGGGACGTACACGATCGTGTCGACGCCGGCGCCTCCCAGGACGAGGACGTCGGTCTCAGCGCTCACGTGGGTCCTTCCGGCTCGGGCTGCGGCGCTGGTCGGCCACGCCGCCATCCAACCGGAACAGCACGACGACCCGGGCTCACCCTGCGGCCTCCAGGTGTGCCGTGTCGGCCGTTCCGGCCCCGGACCGGGAAGATCCGTGGCGCTTTTGTCCACTGCTGGGAAGTTTGTGTCCCGACAGCCGGAAGATCTTGAGGATTTGCACGATGCCGCGGCAGGGCGACCTCGCATACGGTCACTGTCGCTTTCGGTCACAGGGGGCGACCGCGCGCGGTACCTGCCCTCCCCGAGTCGATCGGAGCACCACCATGGCGAGCACCTCTCACGGATCGCTGCACGAGCCCGAGCACGTCGTGCTGGTGCGCCTCGTCGAGCGCGCCCTGGCCGAGGGCACGATCACCCTCGAGGACGTCAGGGGGCTGACCAGCCGGGAGATCCGCGCCCTGCTGGCGGAGCGCACCGCGGACCGTCAGGGCGAGGTGGCCGCGCGTCCGCCGGGCCGGCGCCTTTCCCGATGACGGCAGCGATGGTGGTGGCGGAAGTGCGGCGATCCCGGCACCTCAGCCACCACCACGACGTGGCAGGGTCGGTCAGGCGGCCGGCGCCTGGTTGATGCGGATCATGTTCCCGGCCGGGTCGCGGAACGCGCAGTCGCGCACACCCCACGGCTGGTCCATCGGCTCCTGGAGCACCTCGGCGCCAGAGGCCCGGAGCTTCTCGAATGTCTCGTCGAGGTCGTCGGTGCGGAAGATCGCGCCCATGAACGAGCCCTTGGTGACGAGCGTGAGCAGGGCCTCCGCGTCCTCGGGGGAGCGGCCTCCGCCGGGCTGGGAGAGCACGATCTCGACGTCCGGCTGGGAGGGCGAGGTGAGCGTGAGCCAGCGGTAGCCGCCGTTGGAGACGTCGTTGCGCAGCTCGAGCCCGAGGCCGTCGCGGTAGAAGGACAGGGCCTCGTCGGGGTCGTTGACGGTGATGTGGCAGTGCGAGAGTGAGAGGTTCATGGCGTCCACGCTAGGGCGGCGGGCTGCGGCGGGGCTTCTTCGATCCTGCTCGCTTCGGGCGGCGTGTCCGGCTGCTCCGGGGTGGCGGTCGAGCGTGCCCGGGCGCCCGGGGTCACCCGCCTCGGCCGGCTGTGGACCTTGTCCACGCAGGCCGGCACGACCGCGCCGTCGCTGTGGTCCCGCGCCCGGTAGGCGCTCGGGCTCTCGCCCACCAGCTCGGTGAACCGCGAGCTGAACGACCCGAGCGAGGTGCAGCCGACCTCCATGCAGACCTCGGTGACGCTGAGGTCCCCGCGGCGCAGCAGCGCCTTGGCCCGCTCGATGCGCCGGGTCATGAGGTAGCTGTAGGGGGTCTCTCCGTACGCCGCGCGGAACTGCCGCGAGAAGTGCGCCGGGGACATGTATGCCGCCCGGGCCAGTGCCGGGACGTCGAGCGGCTGCGCGTAGTCGCGGTCCATGCGGTCGCGCGCCTGCCGCAGGCGCACGAGGGTCGCCAGCTCCTCCGGGGTCACAGCGCCAGCGTAGGCCGGGACCCGCCGCGGTGGGCCCGATTGCGCGACGCGGAACGCCTGGCAGCCGGGGTGGACGTGCACGGCACCGCCGCACGGCAGACGATGTCGTGGTGAAGCTCGTCCTGGACCTGCACGACATCTACAACCGCGGCACCGACATCGACCGCGCCCTGCGCGCCATCATCGACGAGGCCGTGGAGAAGAAGGCGCCGCTGGTCGAGATCATCCCCGGCAAGGGGTCCGGGGCCCTGAAGAAGCGGGTGCTGCGTTTCCTGGACCAGAAGGAGGTCAAGGCGCTCTACCACCGGGTGGAGAAGGACTCCGACAACTTCGGCCGCATCTTCGTGCACTTCCGGTGGAACACCTCCCGCGGTCGCCGCTGACCGCTGACGGCAGGGGAGCGGCGCGCCGGGCGCTGTCTCCGGTGTGCCGGAACCCGGTCTACGGTCCCTCGCCGGGCGGCTGGTGCGGGCTTAGGCTCGAGGTGAGCGGCGCGTGATACCCGCTCCACCGCATCCAGCGGAGGTGGTGCCATGAGCACCTCGTACGCCCCCCTTGCCGGTCTGCCCCGCGAGCGAGCCTCGGTGTTCGACCCGCCCCCCGTCTATCGCCGGTTGCAGGCGACCGAGCCCGTCAGCCCGCTGACGTTCCCCGACGGCCGCGCCGGGTGGCTGGTGACCCGCTACGACGACGTCCGTGCCCTGCTCGCCGACCCGCGGATGAGCTCGCAGCGCAGCCTCGGCGCGAACCCGATCCGCCTGGTCCCCGAGGAGCTCAAGCCGTTCCTGCAGCCCCGGCCCGGCCAGTTCATCGGGCTGGACCCGCCCGAGCACACCCGCTACCGGCGGCTGCTGACGGGCCAGTTCACGGTGCGGCGGATGAACGCGCTGCAGCCGCGGGTCACCGAGATCGTCGACGAGCACCTTCAGGCGATGCGGGCTGCCGGCGCGCCGGCGGACCTCGTCAGCGCGTTCGCGCTGCCGGTGCCCTCGCTGGTGATCTGCGAGCTGCTGGGCGTGCCCTACCTGGACCGCGCGGAGTTCCAGCAACGGTCCCGGCTGCTGCTGTCGTTGACGTCGGAGGGGCCCGAGCTGCTGCGCGCCCGGGGCGAGTTCCGCGCCTACATGCTCGAGCTGGTCCGGGCCAAGCGTGCGGCGCCGGGCGACGACCTGCTCAGCGGGCTGGTGCACCTCGAGGGCCCGGACCGCCTCAACGACGAGGAGCTCATCAACATCGGCCTGCTGCTGCTCATCGCCGGCCACGAGACGACCGCCAACATGCTGGGGCTCGGCACGTTCGCGCTGCTGCAGCACCCGGCCGAGCTCGAGCGGCTGCGCGCGGACCCGGCGCTGGTCAACGGCGCCGTCGAGGAGCTGCTGCGCTACCTGACCATCGTCCAGTTCGGGCTGGTGCGGGTGGCCACCGAGGACGTCGTCGCCGGTGGGCGCACCATTGCCAAGGGTGACGCCGTGGTGCTCTCGCTGCCGGCGGCCAACCGCGACCCGGCCCACTTCCCCGACCCCGACCGGCTCGACCTCGGCCGCGAGTACGCCGGGCACCTCGCCTTCGGGCACGGCGTCCACCAGTGCCTCGGGCAGCAGCTGGCCCGCGTGGAGATGCACGTCGGGTTCACCCGGCTGCTGGCCACCCTGCCGGGACTGCGGCTGGCCGTGCCCGCGGAGCAGGTGCGCATGCGCGACGAGATGTTCATCTACGGCGTCGAGGCGTTGCCGGTGACGTGGGCCGAGGCGGCATGAGGGTCGTCATCGACCGGGAGCGGTGCCAGGGCGCCGGGATGTGCGTGCTGACCGCGCCCGCGGTGTTCGACCAGAGCGAGGAGGACGGGCGGGTGGTCGTCCTGGACCCCGAGCCCGCCCCCGCGCTCGAGGCGGCCGTGGCGCGGGCAGCGCAGCTGTGCCCCAACGGGGTGATCAGCCTGCTCGGCGGCTCGGCGGCCAGTAGCGCCGGCGCCCCGACGGGCTGACGTCGACCAGGACGCCGCCGCTGCGCTCGATCACCCGGCGCGGGGCGAGGGCCTTGCCGCCCCCCGAGAGTGCACCCCCGGCGACCAGGTTCGAGGCCACGACGGCTGGCAGCCGCGTCACCATGGCCATGAGGTCTCACCGCCGTCATGCAGGGTGTCCCTCGCCGCCGGTTCGAGGTCCGCGGCGCGCTGGGTGGCCCGGTGCCGGCGGACGTAGACGATGAGGCAGAGCAGTGCCGGCACGGCGGCGCCCACCACGCATCCGGCGGCGATCCCGAGGAGGCCACCGGCAAGGACAATCAACTGGCCCACCGGGTTCCAGCACCCGCAGCCGCCGAAGACCGGGGTGTGGTCGATGCCGTACCGCCACCCCTGCATCCCGCCGACGAGCATGGCGACCGACGTCCCCACGACGGCGGCCGCCGCCGCTGCCCCGCCGCGGATTCCTCGTCGTCGCATGCCCACCCCTGAAGCGTCACGCTAGGACCACCGAGGCATGCCTGTCCGGCGTTCGGTGAGGACACGGCATACCGTCGCCCGGCCCATGGAGGGGCTGCCGATGGTCCCTGACCATGTCAGGCGTGCGGCGTACGGTGGAGTGACCGGGGACCTCCACCACGCGGACGCTCGGTCCTCGTCGTCTCCGGTGCACTGCTCCAGCTGGCCCGCACGGCCAGGGACGGATCTTCTTTCATGACCGCCACCAACAGCAACAACCCCGTGGTCCCGGCCGGCAGCGGTCCTCGGGACAGCGGACTTCCCCTGATCCCCGCGGAGCCCAGCCGCGAGGGCTTCCCCGACGGCGCGTGGTGCCCGCGGTCGGCGGACCTCGTGACCGAGCTCGCCGCGCTGATCGAGGACCTCCGGGCCCAGGGTCTCGAGGTCCGGCGGGTGGTCTACAACCCCGAGCTGTGGGGACGAGCACCGCGGCACGCCGTCATCGGCTCCCGGCCGATCGACCTGGGCACCTCGCGGGCGTTCTACCCCCACCTGGTGCGGCTGTTCCTGCGCGGCGGCCGTCCGTGGATCGACCTGTTGGTCATCTTCCCGACCGGGCACGGCGTCCGGCCGGCGGCGACGGTGCTTCCCCCGCCGCCGAAGTGGCATGACCTGACGCCCCAGCAGGTGTGGGAGTCCGAGGGCGGGTACCTCCCCGATGGCCCGGACACGAGCACGTGAGGTGCGCACCCGGAATACCGAAGGCGCCCCGCACCGGTGGTGAGGGGCGCCTCTGACGGGACCGTCACATCGGGACGAGCTCGTAGATGTCGATCGCGAACCGGCCCTTGCCCTCGGTGAGGAACGGGTGCCCCTCGACGAGCCCGCGGGCGGCGGCGAGGTCGGCGGCCTCGACGATGGTGTAGCCGTTCTGCTCGCTCGGCGCGACCTCGGAGCCGTCGTCCGCGACAGCGGCACGGGAGCCGAACGGGCTGCCGAAGTCGACGAGCGAGGCGCCGACCTTGTTGCCCCAGTCGGTCCACGCCTTCTGGAGCTGCTCCCCGACCTCGGGGGTGATGTCCTCCATCGGGGTCGCGGGGCCGCGGTAGAGGTAGATGAACTTGGCCATGTCAGTGGTCCTCTCGTGGAGCCGGGGGTGCAGCCGGTATGCCGTGCCGTCACCTCCGCGGGCCACGCCCGGTGCGGGCCCTACCTGCTCGACGAACGCACCTTTGGCCAATCGACAGGTGGCCCGGTGTCGCTGATCGGTCAGGTTGGGCCTGTCCTGCCGCAGCGCAGCCGGGAGAAGGCCGAGGGGGAGGCGCGGTGCGTGAGGTGCTCCTTGACCCGCTCGGCGCACTCGCGCGGGCTCAGGACGCTGGTGTCGACCTCGAGGTCGTAGTCGCCGTGGGCGTGGACCTGGTCGAACTGGCTCGCCGCCTGGCCCACGGGGCGGTCGCCGCGAGCGGCCTCACGGGCCACCGTCTCCTCCAGCGGGCAGCGCACTCCGACGAAGACCACGCGCTCGGGGTCAAGCAGGTCGAGGCAGTCGGACAGTCGCCAGGCGAAGCTCAGCACGTGGTCGACGACGACGTTGTTGCCCGCGGCAGCCATGCCCGCCACGGCTCGGTGGAAGCCCATGGAGGTGCGGACGAGCTCGGCGGGCAGGTCCTCGTCGCTGATCTCGCGCTGGGAGCGCATGGCGTGGACGGCGTCGACCGGCAGGTGGAACCA
This sequence comes from Oryzihumus leptocrescens, assembly GCF_006716205.1. Lineage (GTDB taxonomy): Bacteria > Actinomycetota > Actinomycetes > Actinomycetales > Dermatophilaceae > Oryzihumus > Oryzihumus leptocrescens. The sequence continues at coordinate 349,065 of NZ_VFOQ01000001.1, forward strand.
GGTGTCGTCCAGGATCTCCAGCAGCTCGGCCGCGATGCTGGACTTGCCTGAGCTCGAGGTGCCGTTGAGCAGGATGACCGTCCCCTGCCGGGTCACGGCGGGGACTCGGGGGTCGCTGCGGTCCAGCGGGTTGCTTGTGGCGAGCTGCTCGTTGACCTGGTCGAGGTTTTCGGCCTGGTCGTTGTGGGCGGCCTGGTCGGGCTGGGCGGCCGCAGGGGTCGTCGTGGACATGGCGCGGATTCTGCCGTGGCTCGCGGGCGAACCGGAGGATGACGCGAGTGGCCTGTCGGTGGTCGAATGTATGTTCGAACCATGCATCAGGGGGATCGTCGTCAGGGGGCCGCGGCCAGCGGGTCCGGTGGCGTGCCCGCGGCGGGGTCGGGTGGGGCGGTGCTGGCGTTCGCGGACCGGTTCGCCGTGGTGGATGCGGCGGCGGAGGCGTTGACCCGGCTGGACCAGGTGGTGCACCAGTGCCAGGGGTCGGATCTCGGGCCGGCGATGGGTCGGCTGGATGTGTTGCGGCGGTTGGTGGAGGCGGCCCAGGTCTCGGTGCTCGGCGAGGGCCTGGAGCGCGGCGAGGTGGCCTCCTCGACATGTGCGACGGCGGCGGGGTGGGTGCTGGAGTGGGCGCCGTCCTACCGGGCCGGTGGCGCGGGTGACCTGGTCAAGGTCGCGCAGGCGTGCATCGGGATGCCGGTGGGGGCGCGGGCGGCGCACGTCCTGGACCACGGGTCGGTGCGGCGGCTGCGCTCGTGCGTGCTGGCCGGCCGGGTCGGGGTGCGCTGCGCGGCGGTCGCGCTGACCGAGATGCACAAGCTCGGCCCGCGGCTGACCCCGGCGGCGCTGCCCACGGTCTGGGAGGGGTTCCTGCAGGTCGCCGGGGAGGCGGGCCCGCGGGAGGTGCGGGGTTTGCGGGAGCGGATCATCGCCACCTACGGGCGCCAGGGCGAGTTCCAGGTCCGCCAGGACCGCCTCAGGCACGGGGTGTCGTTGTCGGCGGGGCGGGCCGATGACGGGATGGTGGAGTACCAGCTGCGCCTGGACCCCGAGGGGGCGAGCGTGTTGGAGGCGGCGATCGGTCCGCTGTCCGCGCCGAACCCGGTCGACGGCATCTCGGACCTGCGGAGCAGCTACCAGCGCCGGGGGACGCCCTGGTCGAGGCGTGCCGGCGGTCCACGGCCGCCGGGGGTGAGGCGCCGGCGCAGACCAAGGCGCAGGTCTTCGTGACCATGGCCCTGGATGACCTCAAGGACGCCTGCGGGTCCGGGACGGTCCTCGGCGCCGGGGGTGTGCACGGCAACGGGACCCTGTTGGGGCCGGAGACGGTGCGGAGGATCGCCTGCGACGCGGCGGTCATCCCGGTCGTCCTCGGCACCCAGGGGGAGGTTCTCGACCTCGGCCGGACGAGGCGGCTTTTCAGCCCGGCGCAGCTGAAGCACCTCTGGCTCCGCGACGGCGGCTGCACCATCCCGGGCTGTCACGCCCCGCCATGGTGGTGCGACGGGCACCACGTCGTCCACTGGGCCAACGGCGGGGCCACCGACGTGTCCAACGCGGCCCTGCTCTGCGGGCGGCACCACACGATCGTGCACCAGCGCGGCTGGACCGCGACCGTGACCGCGACCGGGGTCACCTGGCACACCTGAGGCCCCCGCCCCGCACCCGGCCCAAAAAGCGGGCCGGGTCAGCGGCACGCCCGAGCAGGACCGGACGGGTGAAGCCGCTGGCTGAGATCCGGCCGCGGCCTGACGGCAGTGGTTGGCATTGGTTTGGGGGAGGTGGGCAGCAGGTCATCGGCGGTCTCCGATGGCGGGCGGCGACGCCTTCGTTCAGCGTGCGTCAAGCGCCGGGGCGTCGGTCTCCGGTTCGTCCGTGCCGCTGACGTCTCCCAGACCGGCGAGCACAGCCATGACCTCATCGATGTGGCTGTAGTGCAGGCTGTGCGCACCGCCCGGGATGGACACCACGTCGAAGCCGTGCGCCTCGAGCCGTGAAGCGTGGTCCGCAGGAACGAAGTCGCTGGGTTCCGCACGCAGCATCACCGAGTGGGCCCCCGCGCTCGGGGTGAGGTCCCGGCCGGCCAGGTCGGCAGCCAGGCTCACCGCCGTCGGGACGTCCCAACGTCGGGCGGACGCGACCTCGACCTCACGGTCGCGCTGGTGCCAGGACGGTCGATCGCGCACCAGCCGCTCCAGCGTCCGGCCGTCCTTCATCGCCGTGAAGCGTGCCCTGACCTCGACGCGGTCAACGGCGGTGGAACGGCAGTCCAGCGGCGCGTCGAGATAGACCGCGTGCCCCGGCCGCAGCTGCGACACCACGGCGGCGAGGACCACGCCACCGAGGGAGTGCCCGACCGCCAGGTCGACCTTGTTCGGGGCGCTCGACAGCACGGCCGCGGCATGGGACTCGACACTCGCGGCCGGGTTGGCCGGGGATGCGCCGTGACCGGGCAGGTCCAGGGCGACCACCCGGTAGCCGCGTTCCGCCAGCGACGGGCCGAGCCGCCACCAGGTCGAGGAGTCAGCCATGCTCCCGTGGAGCAGCAGAGCGCACCGGTTGCCCGACCCCCACACCCTGGCGCTCAGCACGTCGGCGTCAGATCCAGCTCGGGAACCACATCCGCCACGACCACTGCGTGTACGGGATCACCTGGGCGGTGTAGATCGGGTAGAAGAACGCGAACAGCGCGACCGTCAGCACGACATACGCGCCAGCACTCGCCAGCCCCCACCTGCGGCGACGGCGCGATGCCTTCTCTGGGCCGATCACCAGGCCGAGCACGTAGGTGACGGCGAGGACGATCCACGGCACGAACGCGATCGCATAGAAGCTGTAGATCGTGCGCTGCTGGTAGTTGAACCACGGCAGGTAGCCGCCCACGAAACCGGCCAGGATCGCCCCGGCGCGCCAGTCGCGGCGCAGGGCCCACATGAACAGCAGGACGAACAGCGCGACGGCGGCGCCCCACCAGATCGTCGGCGTGCCGATCGAGGTGATCGCCTTGCTGCACAGGTCGACGGTGCAGCCGTCCTGCCCCTTCTTCGGCCCCTCGTAGAAGAACGACGTCGGGCGGCCCTGGATGAGCCAGGACCACGGGTTCGTCTTGTACGGGTGCGGCGAGGACAAGGTGATGTTGAAGCGGTACATCTCCTGGTGGTACTGCCACAGCGAGCGCAGGGCGTCGGGCACCCAGCCGAACGAGCGCGAGGGATGGGTGAGCGCCCACTGCCGGTCGTAGCCGTCCTTCGACAGGAACCACCCGGTCCACGAGGCGAGGTAGACCGAGGCCGCAACGCCCACCATGACCACGCCCGCGAACACCCCGTCGAGCACCACGGCCCCGGGGAACCAGCGCCGGATGCCGGCCGCACGCCGGGCGCCCACGTCCCACAGCACGGTCATGAGGCCGAACACGGCGAGGAAGAACAACCCCGACCACTTGGTGCCGGCCGACAGTCCCAGGCAGACCGCAGCCACCCAGCGCCACGGGCGCCAGCCCAGCCATGGGCCATAGAGCAGCCCGCCCGTGCCTGGCGCCTGTCCGGCCTCGCGCAGCGCCCCCACCTTCCGGGCAAGGATCTCCCGCGAGCGGTCGCGGTCGATGAGCAGCGCGCAGAAGCCGGCGAACGCCCAGAACATGACGATCAGGTCGAGCAGCCCGGTGCGGGAGTGCACGAAGTGGTGGCCGTCGAAGGCCAGCAGGATCGCCGCGATCGTCCCCATGAGCGTGGATCCGAAGAGGCGCCGCCCGGCGCGGCCGATCATGAGGATCGACAGCGTGCCCAGCAGCGCGACCGAGAAGCGCCACCCGACCGAGCTGGTGACCCCGAACAGCTGCTCGCCCACGGCGATGACCCACTTGCCGACCGGCGGGTGCACGACGAAGTCCGCCGTGGTGCCGAAGACGTTCGGCGTGCCGTTGGTGAACATCGCGTCGGGGTACTTGATGCTGTCCGGCACCCGCTCCTCGAAGCCGTGCTGGATCATCGAGTACGCCTGCTTGACGTAGTACGTCTCGTCGAAGACCAGCTGGTGCGGGTCCCCGAGCTTCCAGAACCGCAGGAACCCGCCGACGGCGGCCACGACCAGCGGCGCGAGCCACCCCCACAGCCGGTCGGTCGGCCTGGTCCCGAGCAGGCGTGATCGCAGCTGCTCGGTGGGGGTCATGGCGGTCATCGTATGCAGGGGGTCTGTGGCCGCTGGAAGGAGCACGGGCGTGGTCACCGGGTCTCGCGCCACAACATCCGGTATGCCGTGTGGCCGGCGACGCGGCTCACCGCGGCGCCAGCGGGGTCGGGTCCCAGTCCAGCCACGTCCGCCGCGCGTCGAACCGGCCGAGGAGGCTGACCTCGGCCACGGACCCGTCCCGGTAGGTGACCGCCGTGAGGACGTGCTCGGCCGCGACCGCCTCGACGGGGCCGGCGGTCACGAGCGGCAGCGCCCGGCCGGCCGGCTCGGCCGTGACCCAGACCAGGTCGCGACCGGCGGCGGCCAGCTGGGCCGGCACGGCCGCCAGGGGGGCGTTCGCGGGGGTCCGGCCGGGGGCCGGGCTGCCGACGACCACGGGGAGCTCGTCGTCCGGGATCTCGGCCAGGGCCGTCGGCAGCAGGTCGGGCAGCGTGCCGCCACGCAGGTCGACCTCGACCTCGCGCAGCAGCGACAGCGCCGACTCCAGCCGGTCCAGGGCCGAGACGTCCTCGGGCCACACCCCGGACAGGAGCCAGTCGACCGCGTCGACGTCGGCGGCGTCCACCGGGTCCGGGTCCAGGCCGACCCGGCTGCCCACGGTGAAGGGCTGGTGCAGGTCCCGCGGGGTGTCCCCGAGCAGGCGGCAGGCGAGGTGCACCGGGCCGTCGCCGACCAGGTCGGTGCCGTAGTCGAAGCGGTAGTGGTCCAGCAGCAGGCCCAGCCCGGCCGTGGCGCCGAGCTCGACGAGGGCGACCGGGCGCCCGGGGTGGGCGGCCGCGGCGCGGGAGACGGCGGGGCGCACGATCGACCAGACCAGCGGGTCGTCCTGCCGCAGGGGCCGCCGGCACAACCGGCCGAGCTCCTCGCCATGGGTCGAGACCAGGTCCCGGAAGGCGTCGACCAGCCCGCCGTCCGGTGGGTACGGCCCCTCGAGGACGGGGTAGTAGTGGGCCAGCGGGTGCTCGGGCAGCGTCGTCCGCAGCAGGTGGTGCACGGCGGTGAACAGCCGCGTGGGCTGCAGGCGGGCCTCCGGACCGGCGGCCTCCAGCGGTGCCCCCAGCTCCGGCTCGGCCACGACCGCCAGCAGCAGGGTGCTGATCACCGGGCTCGCCGACAGCCGCCCGCCCGCGGCGGCGCGGAAGCTCTGCACCAGGGCTGTCCCAGCCCCGACGTCTGTGCTGCTCATGTGTCCCCCACTGGCTCACGGCGGCCCTGCCGGGTCGTTCAGGTCCGGCACCGCCGGGTCGCTCGACTGTAGGACAGACCTGAGAGGATCGACCAGTGATGACCAGCCCCGGTGAGCCCGCCCCCGACCACGGCGTGCTGGTCCTGGCCGCCACCCCGATCGGCGACCCCCAGGACGCCGCGCCCCGGCTGGCACGGGAGATCGCCGCCGCCGACGTCGTCGCGGCCGAGGACACCCGGCGGCTCAAGCGGCTGTGCTCCGCGCTGGGGGTCGAGCCCACGGGGTCGGTGCTCAGCTACCACGAGCACAACGAGTCCTCCCGCACCCCCGAGCTGCTCGAGCGGCTGCGCGAGGGCGCCCGCGTCGTCGTGGTCACCGACGCCGGCATGCCCTCGGTGTCCGACCCGGGCTACCGCCTGGTCTCGGCCGCGGTGGAGGCCGGCGTCCGGGTGACCTGCGTGCCGGGCCCGAGTGCGGTGCTCATGGCCCTGGCCGTCTCTGGCCTGCCGGTCGACCGGTTCTGCTTCGAGGGGTTCGCCCCGCGCAAGCCCGGTGAGCGGGCCCGGGCCCTGGCCGCGCTCAAGGACGAGCGGCGCACCATGATCTTCTTCGAGGCGCCGCACCGGCTGGACGCCACGCTCGCCGCGATGGCCGAGGCGTTCGGGGCCGACCGCCCGGCGGCGGTGTGCCGCGAGCTGACCAAGACCTACGAGGAGGTCCGCCGCGGCGGCCTGGCCGAGCTGGCCGCCTGGGCGGCCGACGGCGTCAGGGGCGAGATCACGATCGTCGTCGGGGGTGCCCCCGCGGCGGTGAGCGACCCCGGTGAGGCGCTGCGCGTCATACAGGAGCGGGTGGCGGCCGGGGAGCGGCTCAAGGACGTCGCGGCCGACGTCGCCGCGAGCACCGGGCTGTCCAAGAAGGCCCTGTATGACGCTGCCGTCGCCGCGCGGCGCGGCTGAGGGTCAGGCGGGGAGGCGCTCGGCTGCCCGCTTGAGGTTCTCCAGCGTCTTATGGATGCCGCGGCGGTTCGTCTTCAGCCGCGGGCCGAAGGCCTTGTCCGCGGGCACGCGGTACCAGCCGGGGCGACGGTCGGTCCACTCCTCGACGACGGTGCAGCCGTGCGCCGTCGGGACGATGAAGTACTCCCAGCGCGCTACCGGCATCGGCCCGAAGGTGATCTCGAAGGCCAGGTTGCGGCCGCGCTCGGCGCTGACCACGCGGCCCTGGGTGACCCAGCGGATCGACCCGGCGCGGTTGTGCCCGATGAACTCCGCGCCCTTGGCGGCCTCGGTCGCGCCGCCGCGCCACGTCACCTTCTCGCACTCGGGGGACCAGTCACCCATGCGGGGCAGGTCAGCGACGAGGTCGTAGACCAGGTCCGCGGGGGCAGCGACGTCGAGGGTCTCGCGCAGGTCGGGCACCCGGCGATCATGACACCTCCGGTGGCAACCACCACCCACGCAGCGGAAAAGGGGATGCACCTCACCCCTAGGATTCGGGGCATGAGCAAGGTCCTGTCTGCAGTCGCCTGGCCGTACGCCAACGGTCCGCGGCACCTCGGCCACGTGGCCGGGTTCGCCGTGCCCTCCGACGTGTTCAGCCGGTACATGCGGATGGCGGGGCACGACGTGCTCATGGTCTCCGGCACCGACGAGCACGGCACGCCGATCCTCGTGCAGGCCGACAAGGAGGGCGTGACCGCCCGCGAGCTCGCGGACACCAACAACCGGGTCATCGTCGAGGACCTGCACGCCCTCGGCTGCTCCTACGACCTGTTCACCCGCACGACGACGGCCAACCACTACGCGGTCGCGCAGGAGCTGTTCACCCAGGTCTGGAAGAACGGCTACATGATCGAGCGCACCACCAAGGGCGCGATCTCGCCGTCGACCGGGCGCACGCTGCCGGACCGCTACATCGAGGGCACCTGCCCGATCTGCGGCTACGCCGAGGCCCGCGGCGACCAGTGCGACAACTGCGGCAACCAGCTCGACCCGACCGAGCTCATCAACCCCCGCTCGAAGATCAACGGCGAGGTGCCCGAGTTCATCGAGACCCAGCACTTCTTCCTCGACCTGCCCGCCCTCGCAGGTGCGCTGCGCGAGTGGCTGGAGGGCCGGGAGGCCTCGGGCACGTGGCGTCCCAACGTGATCCGGTTCAGCCTCAACATCCTCGACGACATCAAGCCCCGCGCCATGACCCGCGACATCGACTGGGGCATCCCGGTGCCGCTGGACGGGTGGCGCGAGCAGCCGACCAAGCGGCTCTACGTCTGGTTCGACGCGGTCATCGGCTACCTGTCCGCCTCGGTCGAGTGGGCCCGCCGGCTCGGCGAGCCCGAGCGCTGGCGCGAGTGGTGGACTGAGGGCGCAGGGCCTGAGCCCGCTCTTTCGTATTACTTCATGGGCAAGGACAACATCACCTTCCACTCCCAGATCTGGCCGGCCGAGCTGCTGGCCTACGCCGGCCGCGGCGACCACGGCGGCGAGCCGGGGGAGTACGGCGTGCTCAACCTGCCCACCGAGGTCGTCTCCTCCGAGTACCTCACGATGGAGAGCAAGCAGTTCTCCTCCTCGCGCGGCCACGTCATCTACGTGCGCGACGTGCTCTCGCGCTACCAACCCGACGCGCTGCGCTACTTCCTGTGCGCCGCCGCGCCGGAGAGCCAGGACAGCGACTTCAGCTGGCGCGAGTTCGTGACGCGCACCAACGGCGAGCTCGTCGCGGGCTGGGGCAACCTGGTCAACCGGACGGCGTCGATGATCGCCAAGAGCTTCGGGCAGATCCCGCCCGCCGGTGAGCTCACCGACGACGACGAGAAGCTGCTGGCGACCGTGCGCGAGGGCTTCGACACCGTGGGCGACCTGATCGGCCGGCACCGGCTCCGGCAGGCCATCGCCGAGGCGATGCGCGTGGTCGGCGAGGTGAACAAGTACGTCACCGACCAGGCGCCGTTCAAGCTCAAGGGTGAGGACGAGCGGGAGCGCCTCGGCACGATCCTGCACGTCACGGCGCAGGCGGTGCTCGACTGCAACACGATCCTGTCCCCGTTCCTGCCGCACTCGGCCAACGCCGTGCACGCGACCTTCGGCGGCACGGGCGAGTTCATGCCGATGCCCGTCATCGAGGAGGTCACCGACCTCGACGACGGCCACCCCTACCCGGTGATCACCGGCGAGTACTCCCACACTCCGGAATGGGCGTCTCGACCCGTGGACGTGGGTGCATCTGTGAACAAACCCACACCGATCTTCACCAAGCTCGACCCCTCGGTCGTCGACGAGGAGCTGGCGCGACTGGGTGGCGACGGGGCCGCCGAGTGAGCCACGCGGACCGCCCGCCGGCGCCGGACCCGCTGCCGATCCCGGTCGTCGACAACCACACCCATCTCGACATCAGCCGCGACGGCGAGGCCCCGCCGGACCTGCAGCAGGCGATCGACGAGGCGGCCGCGGTCGGGGTGCCGCGGATGGTCCAGATCGGGTGCGACCTGCCCGGCGCGCGGTTCACCGTCGAGGTCGTCGACCGGTATCCCGCGCTGCTGGGTGGGGTGGCCCTGCACCCCAACGAGGCGCCCCGGCTCCAGGCCCGCGGCGAGCTGCAGGACGCGTATGCCGAGATCGAGCGGCTGGCCGCCCACCCGCGGGTGCGGGTGGTCGGCGAGACCGGACTGGACTACTTCCGCACGGGCCCCGAAGGCGTTGGGGTCCAACAGGATTCGTTCCGGTGGCACATCGACCTCGCCAAGCGCACGGGCAAGGCGCTGCAGATCCACGACCGTGACGCCCACGACGACGTGTTGCGCATCCTCGAGGAGGAGGGCGCCCCCGACCACACCGTCCTGCACTGCTTCTCGGGCGACATCGCGATGGCCCGCGAGTGCGTCGCGCGGGGCTACGTCCTGAGCTTCTCCGGCACCGTGACGTTCAAGAACGCGGCCGGCCTGCGGGACGCCCTGGCGGTGACCCCGCTGGACCAGCTGCTGGTCGAGACCGACGCCCCCTACCTCACCCCGTCGCCCCACCGCGGGGCCCCCAACGCCTCCTACCTCGTGCCCCTCACCGTGCGGGCCATGGCGGGGGTCCTGAACGTCGACGTGCCGTCGCTGTGCACCGCGATCGCGGCCACCTCGGAGCGTGTCTACGGCCCCTGGTGACCGGTCATCCAGGGTTGGCGAACCACATGCCTGTCATTTACCTCCAGTTGACCTTTCCATGCCCCGTCGGCATGGTGGAGGGCTGTTGGCCGGGATCGGAACACCCTCGGTCGGCGCGCATCGGGGGGCGCGCGGCGATGCCGCGAGCCCCTTGTTCGTTGCTGGACCGACCTGCCTGACAGCGGGTCACGCTTCCGTGAGGGGCCCCAGCCGACGTGATGACGAGCCGGTCGAGTCCGTGCCCGGGGAGCCCTAGCTCTGGAGCATCGTGATCACATTCCCGGTTCGGCGCATCGCCCAGGCCGCTGTCGTTGCCACAGCCGTTGCCGCCGCAGTCGGCTTTACGAGCTTTGACAAGGCAGTCGCCCTCTCGGTGGACGGCAAGACCTCCTCGGTCCACACCTTCGGCGACAACGTGGGAGACCTTCTGGCCAAGCAGCACATCACGCTCGGCCCCCACGACACGGTCGCCCCCTCCCTGAACTCCCCCCTCCACGACGGCGAGAAGATCGCGGTCCGCTACGGCCGCGTCCTGTCCGTCACCCTCGACGGCAAGCAGAAGAGCTACTGGACGACCGCGACCACGGTCGCCTCGGCCCTGCAGCAGCTCGGCATCCGCGCCGACGGCGCCAGGCTGAGCGTCTCGCGTGACATGCCCCTGGGCCGTCAGGGCCTGTCCGTCACGATCGGCACTCCCAAGGACGTGACCATCAAGGCCGACGGCCACACCCGCACCGCGACCACCACCGGCGCCACCGTCCGTGACGCGCTCGCCGAGCTCAAGGTCCCGGTGGGCCCGATCGACAAGGTCAAGCCCGGTCTGGGCACGCCGCTCACCGCCCAGGGCACGACCATCACCATCGACCGGCTCACGCAGAAGACGGTCACGGTCACCGAGCCCATCGCGGCGCCGGTCACCAAGCGCTCGGACTCCTCGCTGACCAAGGGCACCACCAAGACGGTCACGGCCGGCAAGGCGGGCTCGAAGCGGGTCACCTACGCGCAGACCTTCGTCAACGGCAAGCTGGCCAGCCGTGTCGCCAAGTCCGTCACGGTGGTCTCGCAGCCGGTGGCCTCGGTCATCGCGGTGGGCACCAAGGCGCCGACCACCTCCTCCGGCCCCATCCCGTCCTCCGGCGGGCTGAACTGGGCCGCCCTGGCCCAGTGCGAGTCCGGCGGCAACCCCCGCGCGGTTGACCCGTCCGGCACCTACTACGGCCTGTACCAGTTCGACCAGGGCACGTGGAACTCGGTGGGTGGCTCCGGCAGCCCGATCGACGCCTCGTCAGCCGAGCAGACCCAGCGGGCGCAGATCCTCTACAGCCGGGTCGGCGCCAGCGCGTGGCCGGTCTGCGGCAAGAACCTCTGAGGCACACACCGCAGGCGCGAACCTCTGTGTCGCACCTGCCGCGTGCCTGAGCTGCACGGCATACCCGCAGTGACTGTGGCCCCGGACCTCGCCGGTTCGGGGCCACAGTGCTGTTCCCCCTAGGCTGCAGGGCATGGCTGACAACGACGAGCACGGCACCGTCGCCGGGCTGCTCGGGGCCGCGCAGATCCGCGAGATCGCGGCGCGGCTGGATGTCCGGCCGACGAAGCAGTGGGGGCAGAACTTCGTCGTCGACGCCAACACGGTGCGCCGTATCGTCCGGGTGGCGGGCGTGGGGCCGCAGGACGTCGTCGTCGAGGTCGGCCCGGGTCTGGGGTCGCTGACCCTGGCCCTGCTGCCGGAGGTCTCCCGGGTCGTGGCCGTCGAGGTCGACCCGACGCTGGCCGCTGCGCTGCCGCAGACCGTGGCGTCGCTGGCGCCCCAGCACGCCGACCGGCTCTCGCTGGTGCACGCCGACGCGCTGACCGTGCGCGAACTGCCCGACCCGCAGCCCACCGCGCTGGTGGCGAACCTGCCCTACAACATCTCCGTGCCGGTGGTGCTCGGCTTCCTCCAGCACTTCCCGACGATCCGTCGCGTGCTGGTCATGGTCCAGCTCGAGGTCGCCGAGCGGCTGGCCGCGGGCCCGGGCAGCAAGGTCTACGGCGTGCCCAGCCTCAAGGCCGCCTGGTACGCCGACGTCCGGCTTGCCGGCCACGTCGGGCGCAACGTCTTCTGGCCCGTGCCCAACGTCGACTCCGGCCTGGTGTCGCTCGTGCGGCGCGACCCACCGGTGACCGACGCCAGCCGGGAGGACGTCTTCGCCTGCATCGACGCGGCCTTCGCCCAACGCCGCAAGACGCTGCGCGCCGCGCTCGCCGGCTGGGCCGGGTCCGCGCCGCGGGCCGAGGAGGTCCTGGTCGCCGCCGGGATCGACCCGCGCACCCGCGGCGAGCAGCTCGACATCGACGCCTTCGCCCGGATCGCCTCCGCCCGCCTCGCCCTAGGGTGTCCTTCATGAGTCTCGCCGTGCCGCCCTCCCGCTCGGTCACGGTCCGGGTGCCCGCCAAGGTCAACCTCGAGCTCATCGTCGGGCCCCTGCGCCCCGACGGGTTCCACGACCTGGCGACCGTCTACCAGGCGGTCAGCCTGTACGACGACGTCACCGTGCGCCCCGCAGACGACTGGTCCGTGACCGTCTCCGGCGCCGAGGCCCACCTCGTGCCTGACGGCGGCGACAACCTCGCGCTGCGTGCTGCGCGCCGGCTGGCCGAGGCGGCCGGCATCGAGGAGCCGGTCGGCATCGCGATCCACAAGGAGATCCCCGTCGCCGGGGGCATGGCCGGAGGCTCGGCCGATGCCGCCGGGGCCCTGCTGGCCTGTGACGCACTGTGGGGCCTGGGCACGCCCCGGCACGCGCTGGAGCAGCTGGCCGGCGAGATCGGCAGCGACGTGCCGTTCGCCCTCGCCGGCGGCACGGCGGTCGGCTCCGGTCGCGGCGAGCAGCTCGCGCCCGTCCTGGCCCGCGGCTCCTACCAGTGGGTCTTCGCGTTCAGCGACAACGGCCTGTCCACCCCGAGGGTGTATGCCGAGTGCGACCGGCTCCGGGAGGGGCGCGACGTGCCGCCGCCACAGCCCACGGCGGCGATGATGACCGCCCTGCGCTCCGGCGACGCCGCCGCGCTGGGCAAGGCGCTGGTCAACGACCTGCAGCCCGCCGCCCTGTCCCTGCAGCCGCAGCTGCGCGAGGTGCTCGAGCTCGGCTCGGAGTGCGGCGCCCTGGGCGGCCTCGTGTCCGGTTCCGGGCCGACCGTGGCCTTCATCGTGCCCGACGCCGAGGTCGCGCTCGACCTGGCCGTCGCGCTGGCCGCGTCGGGCCTCGCCGCCGGGGTCAAGCGCGCCACCGGCCCGGTGCACGGTGCCCAGGTCGTGCCCGGCCCGAGCGTGACGAGGGTCGACTGACCGTGGCCAACCTCGTCTCCGTCGAGCGCGCGTCCCTGGCGCTCGGCACCACCCTCGTCCTCGACGTCGTCTCCCTGGGGGTCAACGGCGGCACCCGCATCGGCATCGTGGGCCGCAACGGCGGTGGCAAGTCCACGCTGCTGAAGGTGCTCGCCGGCGTCCAGGGCGTCGACGAGGGCCGGGTCACCCGCACCGGGGACCTCACCGTCGGCATGCTCAGCCAGGTCGACACGCTCGACCCGGCTGCGACCATCCGCCAGGCCGTGCTCGGCGACCGGCCCGAGCACGTGTGGGCGGGCGACCCGCGGATCCGCGACGTGCTCGACGGCCTGCTCGGTGGGGTCGACGCCCGCGACGTGGGCGGCCTCGAGGCCACCGTCGGGCCGCTCTCCGGCGGGGAGCGGCGCCGCCTGGCCCTCGCCGCGCTGCTGGTCGCCGATCCCGACCTGCTGCTGCTCGACGAGCCGACCAACCACCTCGACGTCGAGGGGGTCGCCTGGCTGGCCCAGCACCTGGCCACCCGGCGCACCGGCCCCGGCACCGCCGTCGTCGCGGTCACCCACGACCGGTGGTTCCTCGACGCGGTCGCCACGACCACGTGGGAGGTCGCCGAAGGCCAGGTGCACTCCTACGAAGGTGGCTACGCGGCATACGTGCTGGCCAAGGCGGAGCGCGAGCGGGTGGCCGCGGTGACCGCGGACCGGCGCGCCAACCTGCTGCGCAAGGAGCTCGCGTGGCTGCGCCGCGGGGCGCCGGCGCGCACGAGCAAGCCCAAGTTCCGGATCGAGGCGGCCTCGGCGCTGATCGCCGACGAGCCGCCGCCGCGCGACGACGTGTCGCTGATGCGGTTCGCCACCACGCGGCTGGGCAAGGACGTCATCGACCTGGTCGACGCCACCGTGGCGGTGGACGAACGGGTCCTGCTGGACAAGGTCACCTGGCGCCTCGCGCCCGGTGAGCGCGTGGGCATCGTCGGCGTCAACGGTGCCGGCAAGTCGACCCTGCTGCGGGCCGTCAGCGGTGACGTGCCGCTGGCCGCCGGCAACCGGAAGGTCGGCAAAACCGTGTCTCTGGCGTTCCTGACCCAGGAGGTGCGCGAGCTCGAGCGCTTCGAGGACTGGCGGGTCATCGAGGCGATCGAGGACGTCAAGGCGTTCACCACGCTCGGCGACAAGGAGGTCAGCGCCAGCCAGCTGGCCACGCGGCTCGGGTTCACCGGCAGCCGCCAGCGCACCCGGGTGAGCGACCTGTCCGGTGGGGAGCGGCGCCGGCTGCAGCTGCTGCGGCTGATGATGGCCGAGCCCAACGTGCTGCTGCTGGACGAGCCGACCAACGACCTCGACATCGAGACGCTCACCTCGCTGGAGGACGTGCTCGACGGCTGGGCCGGCACCCTGCTCGTCGTCTCCCACGACCGCTACCTGCTCGAGCGGATGTGCGACCGTCAGGTGGCGCTGCTCGGCGACGGCAAGGTCCGTGACCTGCCCGGTGGGGTGGAGGAGTACCTCGCGCTGCGGCACGCCGCCGAGCAGGCCGCGAACGGCGGCCCCTCAGGTGCGACCGTGCCGGCGCCGGCCTCGGCGAGCGCGTCGGCGGAGGGCCCGTCAGCAGCCGAGGTGCGCGAGGCGCGCAAGGAGATGGCGCGGGTGGAGAAGCAGCTGACCCGCCTCGCCGAGCGCGAGGAGCGGATCCACGCCGACATGGCCGCCCAGGCGACCGACCACCAGGCGGTGCTGGAGCTCAACGCGAAGCTGCGCGAGGTGGTCGACGAGCGGGAGTCGCTCGAGATGGCCTGGCTGGCCGCAGCCGAGGTCGCCGGCTAGTCCCGCCCGCCGCCGCCGGACGGCGCGCGTGCTCGTCAGTCGCGCAGCCGCGCGAGCAGCCAGTCGCACCAGTCGAGGCGGTGCTGCTCGAAGCTGATGCCGGCGCGCAGCGTCGCCCACGCGGCGAACTCGCGCGTGCCCGGGTCCGCCAGCGCCTCGGGGCGCGCCTGCATCTCGCGTTCCTGCGCGGCATACACCTCCAGCCGCGCAGCGTGGTCGGTGCGCGTGGCCTCGACCAGCGCCACCGCCTGCGGACGGTCCAGCAGCCACAGGGAGTAGACCTTGAGCATCAGCGGGTCGCGGTCCGGCGCCCGCTCGGCGGGCTCGGCCACCCAGTCGCGCAGGCGGACGCGGCCCGCGCGGGTGAGCCGGTAGCGCTTGGTCGGCCGCGGTCCGGCGCCCTCGACCACGTCGTGCTCGACGAGGCCGCCGGACTCCAGCCGGGCCAGCTCGGGGTAGACCTGGCTGTGCGCGGCCGTCCAGAACCACCCCACGGGCCGGTGCATGCGCCGGGTCAGGTCGTAGCCGGTCGCGGCCGAGCGGGCGAGGAGGCCCAGCACGGCATAACCCAGGGATGACGTCGACGCGGTCATGGACGCGACCGTAAGGCATATGTAAGGTCCGACATATGACGAGGGGCGGAGCGGCGCGTCGATGGCGCGGTATGGCGGCAGTGGCGGTCCTCGCCATGCTGGCGGTGGGTGCCTGCGCGGCGCCGTCATCCGGAGGTGCGGCGGCCCCGGCGCCGCTCACCTCGACGTCCGCGACGACGACGGGCAGCGGCCCGACGGCGTCGACTCCCAGCCCGTCCGCGACGAGCTCCGGTCACCCCGCCAACCCCGTGGTGGCCCGGTGCGGCCTGCCCAACGCCGCGGCCACGCCGATCCGGATCGGCGGCCCCGCCGGCAACACCCTCACGGGCGCGGTGGTCGGCACCGGTCCCACGGTCGCGGTGTTCGTGCACGAGACCGGCCGGCAGGGCCTGTGCGGCTTCTGGCCGTATGCCGTGTGGCTGGGCGGGCAGGGCGTGAGGTCGGTGCTGCTGGACCTGTGTGGTCACGGGGACTCGCGGTGTGACCTGGGCTCGGAGTTCGCCGGCGACCTCCCGACGCAGGTGGCGATGGCGGTGGCCTGGGTGCGGGCGCACGGCGCGCGTCGGGTGGCGCTCGTGGGTGCCTCGATGGGCGGCACGGCGGTGACCGTGACGGCGCAGCGCGTGCACGCTGACGCGGTGGTCGACCTCTCCGGCCCCGTGGAGTTCCTCGGCATGGACACGGCGAAGGCCCTCCCGCGCCTGACGATGCCGACCCTGGTGGTGGCCGCGGACAACGACCCCGACACCGATGCCGGCCGGTTGCGGGAGCTCGTGGCCGCGGCGCCAGCGCGGCACAAGCGGTTCCTCCCGGTGGGTTCCGGGCACGGGTGGGACACCCTCGCGGCCGGCCCGTTCCCCGGGGACGGTTTCTCCGCGGTGGCCGTGGTGGTCCGCGACTGGGTCCTGGGCCGCTACGGCACGGCGTAGGGCTCAGTGCTCCGAGGGCTCAGCGCTCGAACGGGGCGAGCAGCCGGCGCAGGAAGCCGGCGAGGTCGTCGCGCTCACCCTGCGGCAGCTCGGCGAGCAGCTCCCGCTCGCGCTGGAGCAGGTCGGCCATCGCGGCGTCGACCACGGTGCGCCCTGCGGGGGTCAGCGCCACGATGACCCCACGGCGGTCGGACGGATCGGGGCTGCGCCGGACCAGGCCGCGCCGCTCGAGCCGGTCGACCCGGTTGGTCATCGTGCCGCTGGTGACCAGCGTCTGCTGGACCAGGGAGCCGGGCGAGAGCTGGTAGGGCTCGCCGGCGCGGCGCAGTGCCGAGAGCACGTCGAACTCCCAGCCCTCGAGGTGGTGCTCGGCGAAGGCGGAGCCGCGGGCGAGGTCGAGGTGCCGGGCCAGGCGGGAGACGCGCGAGAGCACGTGCAGCGGCGAGACGTCGAGGTCCGGCCGCTCGCGCGCCCACGCGTCGACGATCCGGTCGACCTCGTCGGCGGGGGTGGCGGACATGCTGGAAAGTCTAGCGGCCGTCAAGTATCTTGATATCAAGAAACTTGATCTCAAGGAGAGCGGAGGAGGGTCCATGACCCCAGCCCGACCGGTGACGTGGGACCCCGCGCAGTACGCCGTGTTCGAGGACCACCGCAGCCGCCCGTTCGCCGACCTCCTGGCCCGCGTGCGCGTGCAGGACCCCCGCCTGGTCGTCGACCTCGGCTGCGGCTCCGGGGCGCTGACCCTCGGCCTGGCCCAGCGCTGGCCGGCCGCGCGGGTGGTCGGCGTCGACACCTCCCCGCAGATGCTCGAGCAGGCGCGCGCCGGCGACCCCGAGGGCCGCGTGGAGTGGGTCGGGGCCGACGTCGCCGACTGGGAACCGCCCACCGGCATCGACCTGCTCGTCACCAACGCCACGCTGCAGTGGGTGCCCGGTCACCTCGAGCTCATCACCCGCTGGGTGGGGGCGCTGGCCCCCGGCGGGTGGTTCGCCATGCAGGTGCCGGGCAACTTCGAGGCACCCTCCCACCGCCTCCTGCGCGAGACCGCCGCCGCGGCGCCGCGCAGCACCGAGCTCCTGGCTGCGTTGCGGCACGGGGCCCCGGTGGCCGAGCCCGCGGCATACACCGCACTGCTGGCCGGGCTGGGCTGTGCGGTCGATGTCTGGGAGACCACCTACCAGCAGGTGCTCGACCCGGCGGGGGAGCAGGACTGCCCGGTGCTGGAGTGGACCAAGGGCACCGCGCTCCGGCCCGTGCTCGACGTGCTCACCGGTGCCCAGGAGCGGGCGGAGTTCCTCCAGGCGTATGCCGACCGGCTGCGTGAGGCGTACCCCCGCCAGGACTTCGGCACCCTCTTCCCGTTCCGCCGCATCTTCGCCGTCGCCCGCACCCGGGCCTGAAAACCCTTGGAGGACAAGGACATGAGCTTCATCGCCGGACTGCACCACGTCCAGGTGTCGTGCCCCGCCGGGTCGGAGGACACGCTGCGCGCCTTCTATGCCGGCGTGCTCGGGATGCAGGAGCTGGCCAAGCCGCCCGCGCTCGCCGCGCGCGGTGGTGCCTGGTTCCGGGCCGGGACCTGCGAGATCCACTGCGGCGTCGAGGAGCCGTTCGTTCCCGCCCGCAAGGCGCACCCGGGCATCGCGGTGACCGACGTCGACGCCCTCGCCGAGCGGGTCGGGGCGGCCGGGGCAGAGGTGCGCTGGGACGACAACCTGCCGGGCGTGCGCCGGTTCCACACCGACGACCCGGTGGGCAATCGGCTGGAGTTCCAGCAGGCCTGACCTTCGGCCCGGTCACGGCAGGGCGCGGCCGGGTCAGACTGGCTGCGTGTTCACGGACCGACGAGAGGCCGGGAAGCGGCTGGCCGTCGAGCTGGCCAAGCGGCACGGCAGCGACGTGGTCGTGCTGGGCCTGCCCCGGGGCGGAGTGCCGGTGGCGGCCGAGGTGGCTGCCGCGCTCGGCGCGCCGCTCGACGTGCTCGTGGTGCGCAAGGTCGGCGTGCCCTGGCAGCCCGAGCTGGCGCTGGCCGCTGTCGGCGAGGGGGGCGCGGTCGCGTTCACCCAGCGCGTGGTCGAGGCCAGCGGGCTGAGTCCGGAGCAGATCCGCCGCCTCGTGGCGGCCGCTGCCGAGCAGGTCGAGCAGGTCACCGCCGAGCTGCGCGGGGACGCCCCTGCGCTGGACGTGAAGGGCCGCACGGTGGTCGTCGTGGATGACGGCGTGGCCACTGGTGCGACCGCCCGCGCGGCGGCAGCGGTGCTGCGGCATCGCGGTGCGGGGCACGTGCTCCTGGCGGTGCCGGTCGCCTCACCGGAGGTCGTGCCGCTGCTGGAGCACGACTACGACGAGCTGGTCGTGCTGGAGGAGCCGGCCCGCCTGCACAGCGTGGGGGAGTGGTACCGCCGCTTCGGGCAGGTGAGCACCACCGAGGCGCGCGACCTGCTGGTCGCCTCGCGGACCGGGTGACCTCAGCCCTTCAGCGCGCGCAGCGAGGGCTTGGCCTCGAGCCCGGCCAGGCCGTTCCATGCGAGGTTGACCAGGTGCGCGGCCACGTCGGCCTTCTTGAACTTGCGCGAGTCCAGCCACCACTGGCCGGTGAGCGCGACCATGCCGACGAGCATCTGGGCGTAGATCGGGGCGGTCTTGGGGTCGAGCTTCTGGCGCTTGAACTCGGCGGCGAGAATGTGCTCGACCTGCGAGGCCACGTCGCTGATGAGGCTGGCGAAGGAGCCGGTCGACTGCCCGGCGGGGGAGTCCCGCACGAGGATGCGGAAGCCGTCGGTCGAGCCCTCGATGTAGTCCAGCAGCGCCAGGGCTGCCTGTTCGAGCAGGGCCCGGGAGCTCCCCCTGGTAGTCAGGGCGCCGGTGATGCCGTCGAGCAGGGTGCGGATCTCGCGGTCGACGACGACCGCGTAGAGCCCTTCCTTCCCCCCGAAGTGCTCGTAGACAACCGGCTTGGACACCCCCGCCTTGGCGGCGATCTCCTCCACGGTGGTCCCCTCGAACCCCTTGTCGGCAAACAGCTTCCGGCCGATCTCGATCAGCTGCTCACGGCGCTGCTTGCCGGTCATCCGCGATCGCGCGGCGGCAGGGGTGTCGGGCTTGTCCCGGGGAGAGGTCACCGGCCCATCATGCCTGCCGGCGCGGCCGGCTGCGGCCGCCCGGGCTACCGTGTCACCTTGTGACGTCACGTGCTCGGCTCCTTCGCAGCCTCAGCGGCGCCGGCTTCGCGCTGGCTCTGGTGGGTGGTTCAGTGCTGCTCGGCGCGTGCGGTCCGCGGCAGGCCGCGACCAGCGGTATGCCGTCCACGCCGTCCTCGTCGACGGTGAGAAGCGCGACGCCGGCCACCACGACGGCCGCCGCATCGCCGCGGCCGAGCACCATGCAGTCGGCCAGCCGCGCGTCAGCGCGGGCCACGACGACCCCGACCCGGAGCAGCGGCAGTGCCGCGCGGGTGCCGGTCGTCGCGGCATACATCCCGTTCTCCACTCAGCGGAAGGCCGAGACCGCGAGCTACGCGAAGCGGCACTACGGGGTGGCCAGCTGGCACCTGCGGCCCTCGATGGTCGTGCTGCACTTCACCGAGACCACCACGATGTCCTCGGCGCGCAACACCTTCGCCCAGGACGTGCCCAACACCGGTGAGCTGCCGGGCACCTGCGCGCACTTCATCGTCGACCAGGACGGCCGGGTCTACGCGATCGTGCCGGTGACGGTGCTGTGCCGGCACACGATCGGCTTGAACGACAAGGCGATCGGCATCGAGATGGTGCAGTCGACCTCGGGCAACAGCGCGCACTGGGCCGACCAGCAGATCCTGGCGCGGCGCGCGCAGATCACCTCGGTGCTGCGCCTGGTGCACCAGCTGCAGGCGCAGTGGGGCATCCCGACCTCGCGGGTGATCGGCCACGCCATGGCCAACGACGATCCGGCGTTCCACGACCTGCGCGGGTGGCACAACGACCACTCCGACTGGCAGGCCGCGGACGTCATGGAGGTGCGCCGCCGGCTCGCGGCGATGTAGCCGCGGAGCCGGCGCCGCCGGGGTCACGCCGCCACGCGGCGCGCGTCGAGCCGGGACTGCTTGGGCCAGCGCACGTCCCACGCCTGGCCGGTCTTCTCGAACAGCCAGATGATGCGGGCGCTGGAGTCGATCTGGCCCTTCTCGACGCCGTGGCGGGCACACGTGGGGTCGGCGTGGTGCAGGTTGTGCCACGACTCGCCCATGGACAGCAGGGCCAGCCACCACACGTTGCCGGACTTGTCGCGCGAGACGAAGGGGCGCTCGCCGATGGCGTGGCAGATCGAGTTGATCGACCAGGTCACGTGGTGCAGCAGGCCGACCCGCACCAGGGAGGCCCAGAAGAACGCGGTGACCGCGCCCTGCCAGGACATGGACAGCAGGCCGCCGAGAAGCGCCGGCAGCAGCATCGAGACGACGACCAGCGCGGGGAACGCACGCTCGACGCGCTGCATGTCCTTGTCGGCCATGAGGTCCGGGGCGTACTTGCTGCGCGGCGTCTGCTCGGTGTCGAACAGCCAGCCCATGTGGGCCCACCACAGGCCCTTGATGAGCGCGGGGACCGTCTCGCCGTAGCGCCACGGGGAGTGCGGGTCGCCCTCGCGGTCGGAGAACGCATGGTGGCGACGGTGGTCGGCCACCCAGCGGATGACGGGGCCCTCGATGGCCAGCGAGCCGGCGACGGCGAGGGTCACCCGCAGCCAGCGCCGGGCCTTGAACGAGCCGTGCGTGAAGTAGCGGTGGAAACCGACGGTGATCCCGTGGCCGGCGATCGCGTACATCACGAACGCGAGGACCAGGTCTCGCCAGCCCAGGCCCCAGCCCCAGGCGATGGGGACGGCGGCCAGCAGGGCCAGGAACGGGACGACGATGAAGAAGCCCAGGGCGATCTGCTCGCCGGTGCCCTTGTGCTCGAAGGGTGGGGTGCTCTGGGTGGTTCCTTGGGTGGCGGCGGGCGGATCCGTGAGCCGCGTGGGCTCGGGGGCGAACGTGGTCATGGCACGGGGCCTTCCGTCGAGAACAACTTACGCCAACGTAACCTACGTTTGCGTAGGTTGGCTAGCCATGCGGCCGGGCGGTGGGGCTCCGGTCGGGGGTGGTCGTGCGCGATTCCTCCCGTATGCCGGGTGGCCGCTACCCTGAGCGCGTCCTCTTCAGGGACGTTCCCCGGTTGGTCTGCTGGCAGGGCCCGCCTGACTTTGAATCAGGACAAGCGACGTAGGTTCGATTCCTACCCGGGGAGCACAAAACCGCAGGTCAGCGGGTGGCCTCCCGTCGGTGCCATGCCTTACGTTCCACCCACGAGCCTCGGGACCGGCCGATCGGGGTCGGGTCGGCCCGGCGCTCTCCCACGTGCCAAACGTTCCGAGGGGAGAACGCACACACCCATGTCCTTCCAGGCGTATCTCGACAACATCGAGGCCAAGACCGGCCTCACCCCGCGTCAGTTCATCGAGCTGGCGCAGCAGCGCGGCTACGACGACCCCGCGACCAAGGCCGGTGTGGTCGTCGCCTGGCTCAAGGAGGACTACGGCCTCGGCCATGGTCACGCGATGGCACTGGTCCACGTGATCAAGAAGGGTCCGCAGATCGACGCCAAGCACGTCGGCTCGACGGGTTCCCACCGCGACGAGTCCGACACCCTCTGGCTCGACGGCAAGGCCGCCCGCCCCTAGCCCCGCACCGGAACCAGACCAGGGAGTCGCCCAACGTGGACGTGGACCAACGACTGCTGGATGCCGCGGTCGACCAGATGGAACGCCGCTGGCCGGCCGGTGAGCAGGCAGGCGCCGCCGCGGTGTACCTCTCCGACGGCTCGATCCTGACCAGCGTCTGCCTCGACAACATCAACCCCGGCGTCGTGCTCTGCCATGAGGTGGGCGCCCTGTGCCAGGCGTACACACAGAACGCCATCGTCGTGGCCTCCGGCTGCGCGGGCCGCGACGAGGGAAGCGCGCAGCTCCACGTGTACGCCCCGTGCGGCGTCTGCCAGGAACGGCTGGCGCTCTGGGTGCCGGACGTCCAGGTCGGCGTGTCCGACCCTGCCAGCGCGTCCGGCTGGAGCAGCCGCAGCCTTCGTGACGTGAACCCCCACTACTGGGCAGCGCGGTTCGGCTCCGACGGTGGCTGGCCGTCGTTGACGCAACACACGTCCTAGCCGCCGCACAGGGCTCGGCGTCGCCGACGGGCGTACTGTTGAAGGTAGTCAGAGTCCGGTCAGGGAACGGCCACCGCGTCGCGGTGGCTCACGGCGGGGCCGACGCAGAACCCACCTACGGCGCTGCACCATGACCACCGACACGTCACCACCGTCCCTTGAACGCATCTGGCCCCCGGAGCCGGTCTCCGTCTCGCACACCCGGCGGTTCCTGCGGGAGGCGCTCGACCTGTGGAGCCTCCAGTCCGTCGGCGACGCCGCCGCGGTCGTTCTCAGCGAGCTGGCCACCAACGCGGTCCTCCACGCCCGCACCGACTTCATCGTCCGGCTCTCGCAACCGGGGAAGCACACGCTGCACCTCAGCGTCACGGATGGTTCGACACGCCTGCCTCGATGGACGAAGGACCTCCACGGTCCCGGTGGTCGTGGCCTGCGCCTCATCGACGCCCTGAGCGCCGAATGGGGAGCGGTGCTCAACGGTGTGGAGGGCAAGACCGTCTGGGCCCTGGTCAGCCCTGACGTGGTCGAGGACGTCATCGCGTCGGGGCAGGCCGACGCTCAGCCCGCCGCGGCAGAACCGGCCCGACGCGCGGAGTAGGCCGCCCGCTCGCGACCTCGCCCGGCTGCCGCGACTCCGGTGCGCGGCTGCCGTAGGGTGCCGACCCGTGACATGTCGAAGGGGGACAGCTTGGTGATCGGCAACCTGCAGTGTGTGGTCCTCGACTGTCCGGACGCGACCGGGCTCGCCCGGTTCTACCGGGAGCTGCTGGGCGGTGAGGTCAACCGCCCGGACCGGCGCTGGGCGGTGAACGACGACTTCGCCACGCTCCACACGGGTGCCGGTCTGGTGCTCGCCTTCCAGCGGGTGGCCGACCACCGGCCGGCGCGCTGGCCCGACGGCGAGCACCCGCAGCAGGTCCACCTCGACCTCGACGTCCCGGACCTCGACCGGGCCCAGGAACAGGCCCTCGGCCTCGGGGCCACGCTGCTGCACGTGGACCCGCGCGGGTGGCGGGTCCTCGCGGACCCGGCCGGCCACCCGTTCTGCCTGCTGCGCGGCTGACCTTTCGGGCGCCCGCGCGAGGGTCAGGCTCCCTGGCCCGCGCGCTCGGCCAGGAAGGCCCGCTCGGCGTCGTTGCGGGTCAGGTCGAGCGCCCGCCGGTATGCCGCGGCCGCCTCCTCGCGGCGCCCCTGACGGGCAAGCAGGTCGGCCTTGATGGCATGGAGGTACTGGTAGGACTCCAGCGCGCCGGTGCCTTCCAGGCCTTCGACCTCGGCGAGGGCCTGCGCCGGTCCCGAGACCTCCGCCACCGCCACGGCGCGGTTCAGCGCCACCACGGGGGACGGCCAGACCGCAACGAGCTGGTCGTACAGGCGGACGATCTGGGGCCAGTCGGTCTCCTCGAAGGTGGCCGCCTCGGCATACAAGGAGGCGATGGCTGCCTGCAGGAGGTAGCGACCGGGCGGCCCGGCGCGCAGTCCCGCGACGATGAGGTCGTGTGCCTCGGCGACCGCCTTCCGGTCCCACCGTGACCGGTCCTGCTCCGCGAGGCGCACCAGCCGTCCCTGGTCGTCGACCCGGGTGCTCCGTCGTGCGTCGGTGACGAGCAGCAGGGCGAGCAGGCCGCGGACCTCACGCTCGTCGGGCATCAGCTGGTGAAGCATGCGGGCCAGGTGCACCGCCTGCTCCACGAGGTCCGTGCGCACCAGGGAGGCGCCCGACGGCGCGGTGTGGCCCATGGTGAACAGCAGGTGGATCACCCCGAGCGCCCCGCGCAGCCGGTCGGGGAGCTCGGCGTGGGACGGCATGCGGTAGGAGATACGGGCGGTCGAGATCTTCTTCTTCGCTCGGGTCAGTCGTGCGCTCATGGTGGTCTCGGACACGAGGAGCGACCGGGCGATGTCCGCGGTGGGGATCCCACACACCAGCCTCAGGGTCAGCGCGAGCTGGGCCTCCTGGGCCAGTGCAGGGTGGCAGCACAGGAAGACCAGTCGCAGCCGCTCGTCGGTGATGTGGTCGGCGGTCTGGTCCACCCACGCCCCGGCCGCGTCCCCCACCTCGTGCGCCTCGGGTTCCACCAGCAGGGGCAGCTTGCAGCGCAGGACCTGCTCGCGCCGGCTTGCGTCGATGGCGCGGCGTTTCGCCGCGGTGGTCAGCCAGCCCAGGGGACTGGTCGGGATGCCGTCCCGGGGCCAGGCCGCCAGGGCCGAGGCGTACGCCTCCTGGACGCACTCCTCCGCCAGGTCGAGGTCGCGCGCGACGCGCACCGTCGAGGCGAGCACGATGGCCCAACCCCGACGGTGCGCGTCAGCGACTGCCGCAGCCACGACAGCGGGCGAGAGGTCACTCACCTCGCGGCCGGCTCCCGCACGAAGCTGCCGGCGACGGGACGGACCTCGACGCCACCGCCGTACCGGGCGACCGGGTTGCGGCCGGCGATCCTCAAGGCCTCATCCAGGTCCGGCGCCTCGATGATGTAGAAGCCGGCCACCACCTCCTTCCCCTCCAGGAACGGCCCGTCCGTCACCGCGTCGCCGCGGATCGACGTGGCGGTGGCGATCGACTCCAGCGCGAAGGCGGCCGTCATGCAGCCCGCCTCCTCCAGCTCCCGGGCGTGACGCTCGTGCAGCTCGAGCTCCTCCCGTGATGCGTTCTCTCCGTGGGCGGCGTCCGCCGCGTAGATCAGGACGGCGTACTGAGCCATGGTCTTTCTCCTTCTCGGTCAACGTGAGCCTGACACCCCTATGTCGAACAGGCACCGCGATTTCGACAACGGGTGCGGCCAGCGCACGCCGCGGGTCCTCCACCAGATGCCCGAGGTACGGCTCGCGCATCCGGGCGAGGGCGCTGCGGGGCGGGGAGCCCCCGGCGCTACGACTGGTGGACGAGGGCCGCACTGCCGGACGGCCCTCTAATCGAAGGAACATCGGACGGGTCTGCGAACGGGGAACAGCATGGCGCTCGGCACGGCGGACGTCGCCCACATCCTGCTTGCCCTCGTCGTCATCCTGGTCGCCGCGCACGGCGTCGGGGAGCTCTTCGCCCGGCTGCGCCAGCCCCGCGTCATCGGCGAGATCGTCGGCGGGCTCCTGCTCGGCCCGACGGTCCTCGGCGCGCTGGCCCCCGCCGCGCAGCGCTGGCTCTTCCCGGCACACGGGACGACCGCGACCGTCCTGGGCTCGACCTACCAGCTCGGGCTGCTGCTGCTGATGTACTGCTCCGGCATCGAGGTGCGTTCGTCGGTGCGGCGCCGCGAGGGCCGCACGGTGGCCTGGATCCTCGGCGCCGGCACCGTCATCCCGTTCCTGGCGGGGCTGGCCGTGCTGCCGTTCATCGCCGAGCGCACGTTCTACGGCCCGTCGGGAAACCACACGTCGTTCCTGCTCGTCTTCGGCATCGCCATGGCGGTCACCAGCATCCCGGTCATCTCCCGCATCATGTTCGACCTCGGGATCCTGGGAACGCCGTTCTCGCGCATCGTGATCGGCGCGGCCGTGGTCGAGGACGTGCTGCTCTACATCGTGCTCGCCGTGGCGCTCGGTGCCGCCGCCGAGCCCTCCAGTGCGCTGTTCGGGCTGCCCGGTGCCATCGGTGTCGTCCCCGGCTCGTCGTGGGACTTCGCCTACCACTCGGCCGCCACGGTCGGCGTGCTCGGCCTGAGCCTGCTCGTCGGCCGCCCGCTCTACCGGGCCACCGCGGCCTCCCGGGTCAACCTGGTCCGCCGGCGCAGCCCCGTGGCGTTCCAGCTCGTCTTCCTCCTGCTGGCCTGCCTGCTGTGCGTCTTCCTCGGGATCCAGCCGTTCTTCGGTGCCTTCGTCGCCGGGATCATCGTCGGCTCGGCCACCACCGCGCCGAACCCGGCGGAGGAGGGTGCCACCGTCGCGATCAAGGACTTCGCGTTCGCGTTCTTCGTCCCGGTCTACTTCGCGGTCGTGGGCCTGCAGCTGGACCTGCTGCACAGCTTCAACCCGTTGTTCTTCCTGGCCTACCTGGCCTTCGCCTGCGCGGTGAAGGCGGTCAGCGTGTATGCCGGCGCCCGCTTCGGGGGCCAGCCCCCCTCTGCAGCGGTCAACCTCGCGGTGGCCATGAACGCCCGCGGTGGGCCGGGGATCGTGCTCGCCTCGGTCGTCTTCGGCGCCGGCATCATCAACCAGTCCTTCTACGCCGTGCTCGTGCTGCTGGCCATCGTCACCTCGCTGCTGGCCGGCAGCTGGCTCGAGCGCGTGCCCCGCGAGCGGCTGCTCGGCGCCCACGACGACCAGCCGACCCGGTCGCGAGCCGGGCGTGCCACCGGCCGGCAGCCACACGGCATACCGGCCGGCGAAGGTGGGCCCGCGGCCCACCGTGACCCTGCGGGCGACTAGCCCAGGTCGATGCGGGCCCAGTCGAGCTGGCCCTTGAACCAGTCGCCACCGTTCTTGGACCCGATGTAGATCGGCTCCTTGGTCAGGGTGATGTTGCCGACCTTCACCGACTTCGAGCTGACCTGGTTGCCGTCGACGACCAGGGTGACGGCGTTGTCGGTCTTCGTGCACTCCAGGGTGTGCCACGCGTCGTCGTCGAGGTTCGGGCCCGCCACGAGGTTGGCCTTGGTGATGCTGCCGTTGAAGAAGCACAGGGCCTGGGCGATCTTGCGCTGCTTGCGGGCCACGACCTCCAGCCGGAACGTCCCACCGGGCGTGGCGCGGACGATGTCGTAGTCGCCCACGTCGGTGCCGGGGACGTCGTCGATCTTCAGCCGCGCCGAGACCGTGACGGGCCTGCTGCCGATGGGCACCTTGGTGGCGCCCTTGACGACCACCTGGCCCGACTTGCCGTCGAAGGTCAGCACCTCGCCGTCCGAGGTGACGCCTCCCTTGACCGTCCCGTCGAGGTCGTTGGGCCCGCTGTCGGACACCGTCGACGACGACGAGTCGTTCATCTCCCAGTCCGCGAACGTGGTGGTGCCCCCGTCGCCGGCGGCGGGAGCCAGGGCAGCCGTGAGGGCAAGGGCAAACGCTGAATGCATGTGGCTCTCCTTCAGGTGGGACGCCGGACGCGTCTCCGGCCTACCTGACCCTGACCCCGTTCCCCCTCCTGGGCTCGCGGCCGAGCGGGTCGGCCCCCACCATTCCCGCGAACGCCCGACCCCGGGACGGGCGATTGCATGGCATCGACATCACCCCTTCGCCGGATCTGCGGGTCGGCCATCCCCCGTGCAATGGAGTGGTGGGAATGCGGTCCGCGCGCCCCGGAATCCTTCGACACCAGGGGGTTTGACCGACCGATGCTGACCTTCGTCCTGGGCACCGGCCGTTGCGGCTCGACGCTGGTCGCCGAGCTGGTGGCGCGCCACCCCGATGTCGGCTTCGTGTCCAACGTCGACGACAAGCTCTCCCGGCTCAACCTCAAGGGCCGCTGGAACAACGCGCTGTTCGCCAGGTCCGACGAGCGGGACCCGTCCTTGCGGCCGTTCCGCGACCGCCGGCGGGCGCTGGAGCGCGGCCGGCTACGGGTGGCCCCGTCCGAGGGCTGGTCGGTGCTGGAGCGGCAGGTGTCCGGCATCTTTCCCCAGCCCACGCGTGACCTGACCGCCGCGGACGCCACGCCCTGGCTCGTCGGGCGGATCCGCGAGTTCTTCGACAGCCGGATCGAGGCCCAGGGCAAGCCGATGTTCATGCACCACCTCACCGGGTGGCCGCGCTCGGGCCTGCTGTCCGCGGCGTACCCCGAGGCGAGGTACGTCAACGTCATCCGCGACGGCCGCGCGGTCGCCAACTCGTGGCTGCAGATGGGCTGGTGGGACGGCTACCAGGGGCCGGAGCGCTGGTACCTCGGCCCGTTGCCGAAGGCCTACCGCGAGGAGTGGGAGGAGTCCGGGCGCTCCTTCGTCGTGCTCGCCGGCCTCGGCTGGAAGGTGCTCATGGACGCCATCGAGGAGGCCCGCCAGCAGGCACCGGCCGGGCACTGGCTCGACGTGCGCCTCGAGGACTTCATGGACGACCCTCGCGGCCAGATGGAGGCCGTCCTGGACTTCCTCGGTCTGGAGTGGACGCCGCAGTACGAGGCCGGGTTCGCCCGGCACTCCTTCCAGGCCAGCCGCGGCCAGGCGTGGCGCCGGGACCTCAACGACGCCCAGGTCGAGCAGCTCGAGCGCGTCATCGCCAAGCCGTTGCTCGAGCACGGCTACGAGCTGACCAACCCACGACCCGCCCACCGGACCCGCTGACGCACGGCGTCGGCACGACGACAAGGAGCCCCTCGTGTCGCAGGACATGGCTGCCCCCACCGCCGAGACCCTCTCGACCCGCACCTGCACCATCTACGTCGTCCGCCACGGCACCACCACGATGAACGTGGAGAACCGCTACCGCGGTCGCCGGGACATCCCGCTCGACGCGCAGGGCTACCAGGACGCGGTCGACGCAGCCCGCCAGCTGTCCACGGTCGGCCTGGCCGCGGTCTACACCGGCGGCCTGCGGCGCACCATCGCCACGGGGCAGATCATCGCCGACGAGGCCGGGGTGCCGGACCTGCGGATCATGCACGGCCTCATCAACGTCGACTACGGCGCCTGGGAGGGGATGACCTCCCAGGAGGCCGAGATGTACGACCCGGTCGCGTTCCGGCTGTACAAGACCTCGCCCTCCCGGGCCGTGTGCCCCAACGGCGAGCGGCTGCGGGACGCGCAGGAGCGGATGCTCTCGGCCCTGCAGCTCATCGGCGAGCGCCATCCCGGCGAGCACGTCGCCGTGGTCTCCCACGCGGTGATGATCCGGCTCGTGGTGGCCGCCCTTGAGCACACCGAGGGCGAGCAGTGGCGCATCCCGGTGGGGCGGGGCTCGCTGACCACGATGCTGGTCGAGGACGGCCGGGTGCGGTTGCACCGGCTGCCCGACGGCGACGACGTCGACTGAGCCCGGTGGTGGGCCGGACGTGAGCCCGGACGCGCGCGTCCGCGCAGATCAGGACCGGTATGCCGGGCCGTGCGTGGGCGCGCCCCGGCCGGGACCGCGGCGGTGAACCGGGCGTGACCGGCGGGTAGCATGGCGGCGGCAGCGTGGCCGGGAACCCTCGGTGCGCTGTCGGCCTCCGACGTCGACCTTCTGGAGCCCACCCGCGTGACTACCTCCCGCCCGGCTGCCGTCATCGTCCTCGCCGCAGGCGAAGGCACCCGCATGAAGTCGGCCACCCCCAAGGTGCTGCACCCCATCGCAGGGCGGACCCTCCTGGGTCACGCCATCGCCGCCGCGCGCGGCGCCGACCCCGCCCACCTCGCGGTCGTCGTCCGGCACGAGCGGGACCGCGTCGCCGCCCACGTCGCGGAGGTCGACCCGGCGGCGGTCATCGCCGACCAGGACGAGGTGCCGGGCACCGGTCGGGCCACCGAGTGCGCCCTGGACCTGCTGCCCTCCGACCTCGAGGGCACCGTGCTGGTGACCTACGGCGACGTGCCGCTGCTGACCGCGGCCACGCTGCACGACCTCATCGAGGCCCACCACGCCAGCGGCAGCGCGGTCACCGTGATCACCGCGACGCTGGAGGACCCGCACGGCTACGGCCGCATCCTGCGCGACGAGCACGGCGAGGTCGCCGGCATCGTGGAGCAGAAGGACGCCACGGCCGAGCAGCGGGCGATCACCGAGATCAACTCCGGCCTCTACGCCTTCGACGCCACCGTGCTGCGCAAGGCGCTGGCCGAGGTGGGCACCGACAACGCCCAGGGCGAGAAGTACCTCACCGACGTGCTCGCCATCGCCCGGCGGGAGGGCCTGAAGGTCAGCGCGCACCTGGTCGCCGACCTGTGGCAGACCGAGGGCGTCAACGACCGGGTCCAGCTCGCCCGGCTCGGGGCCGAGCTCAACCGCCGCATCCTCGAGGGGTGGATGCGTGAGGGTGTCACCGTCGTCGACCCGGCCAGCACATGGGTGGACGCCGACGTCACCATCGGCCGCGACACCGTGATCCAGCCCGGCACCCAGCTCAAGGGCGCGACCACCATCGGCTCCGGCGTCATGCTCGGCCCGGACACCACGCTGGAGGACGTGGAGGTCCGCGACGGCGCCAGCGTCGTGCGCACCCACGGCTCGCTCGCCGTGATCGGCGAGGGTGCCAGCGTCGGGCCGTTCGCCTACCTGCGCCCCGGCACCGAGCTCGGCACCAAGAGCAAGATCGGCACCTTCGTCGAGACGAAGAACACCACGATCGGCGAGGGCGGCAAGGTCCCGCACCTGACCTACGCCGGCGACGCCACGATCGGCGCCGGCGCCAACATCGGGGCCGGCACGATCTTCGCCAACTACGACGGGGTGAACAAGTACCCCACCGTGGTCGGCGACCACAGCTTCGTCGGGTCCAACTCGGTCATCGTCGCCCCGCGCACGATCGCCCCGGGCAGCTACGTCGCAGCCGGCTCGGCCGTCACCGTCGACGTCGGGCCCGGCGAGCTCGCCGTCGCCCGCGGCCGGCAGCGCAACATCGCCGGGTGGGTCGCCCGGACCCGCGCCGGCACCCGCACCGCAGCCGCCGCCGAGGCAGCCGCCTCCGAGGCGGCCGCCACCAGCCCGACCGACCGCCCCGACGCCCCCGAAGGGACCCCTGCCCCATGACCGGTCTGAAGCGCACCACCGAGAAGAACCTCATGGTCTTCTCCGGTCGGGCCCACCGCCAGCTCGCCGAGGAGGTCGCCTACCAGCTCGGCACCGACCTCGTGCCGATGCAGGCCTACGAGTTCGCCAACAGCGAGATCTACGTCCGCTACGAGGAGTCGGTCCGCGGCTCCGACGCCTTCGTCATCCAGAGCCACACGGCACCGGTGAACGAGTGGATCATGGAGCACCTGATCATGGTCGACGCGCTCAAGCGCGCCTCGGCCAAGCGGATCACCGTGGTCATGCCCTTCTACGGCTACGCCCGTCAGGACAAGAAGCACCGCGGCCGCGAGCCGATCTCGGCCCGCCTCATGGCCGACCTGTTCAAGACGGCCGGCGCCGACCGGCTGATCTGCGTCGACCTGCACACCAGCCAGATCCAGGGCTTCTTCGACGGCCCGGTCGACCACCTCATGGCGCTGCCGATCCTGTCCGACTACGTGCGCCAGAAGTACGGCCAGGAGCAGCTCGCGGTGGTCTCCCCGGACGCCGGGCGGATCAAGGTCGCCGAGCAGTGGTCCGACCGCCTCGGTGGAGCCCCGCTGGCCTTCATCCACAAGACCCGCGACATCACCCGTCCCAACGAGACGGTGGCCAACCGCGTCGTCGGTGAGGTCAAGGGCCGCACCTGCATCCTCGTCGACGACATGATCGACACCGCCGGCACCATCACCAAGGCGGCCGACGCGCTCATCGCCGACGGCGCCTCGGACGTCATCATCGCCGCCACCCACGCGATCCTGTCCGGTCCCGCCGTGGACCGGCTGAAGAACTGCGCCGTGCGCGAGGTCATCGTCACCAACACGCTGCCCATCGCCGCCGAGCGCCACTTCGACAAGCTCACCGAGCTGTCGATCGCGCCGCTGATCAGCCAGGCCATCCGCGAGGTCTTCGAGGACGGCTCGGTCACCAAGCTGTTCGACGGCAAGGCCTGACCCACACCGGCGCTACCCTTCCTTGCTCAGCTCAGGCCGGTCCCGAGGGCGTTCAGCCCCCGGAGACCGGCCTGAGGCGAGCACACCGGCCTGACGTGAGCACGAAGCGGGTGGGAAGGCCCGATTTCCGTATCACCCGGCCCCTCGCCTAGAATCGCGAGGTTGCCTCGGCGAGGGACGCTGCAGGGCTGGTGCGAACCAGAGCCCGTGAAGCAGTCCGTGATCGACGCGGTGGTGCTGGACGCCTGTCTCGCGCCCGCACGCGCCGGTTCGCCCGCGTCGTGCCGCGCCCCGCGTCGAGGCCACCGCACACCAGGAACACCACCCCACCGTGCGCGTGCCGCCCTCTATCCGGCTCGTGCGCGACCGTGAAGCAAGCACAGGAGAGACATCGTGTCCGAGATCAAGCTCGCCGCCGAGACCCGCACCGAGTTCGGCAAGGGCGCCGCCCGCCGCATCCGCCGCGCCCACCAGATCCCCGCCGTGATGTACGGCCACGGCACCGAGCCCGTGCACATCACCCTGCCGGGCCACGACACGATGATGGCGCTCAAGCACGCCAACGCGCTGCTCACCATCGAGCTCGACGGCAAGAAGCACCTGGCCCTGGCCAAGGACGTCCAGCGTGACGCCATCAAGCCGGTCATCGACCACGTCGACCTCGTCGTGGTGAAGAAGGGCGAGAAGGTCACCGTCGACGTGCAGGTCCACGTGACCGGCGACGCCGCCCCGGAGACCGTGGTGACCGTCGAGCAGCAGACCGTGCAGCTCGAGGCCGAGGCCACCCACCTGCCCGAGAGCATCGAGGTCTCGGTCGAGGGCGCCGTGGCCGGCACCCAGATCCACGCCTCCGACCTGGT
Source organism: Oryzihumus leptocrescens (assembly GCF_006716205.1). Lineage (GTDB taxonomy): Bacteria > Actinomycetota > Actinomycetes > Actinomycetales > Dermatophilaceae > Oryzihumus > Oryzihumus leptocrescens. The sequence goes on from NZ_VFOQ01000001.1 coordinate 381,879, forward strand.
CCTGCCGAGCGGCACCTCGCTGGTCACCGACGCCGAGCACCTCATCGTCAACATCAGCCAGGCGATCACCGCCGAGGCCCTCGAGGCCGAGCTCGCCGAGGCCGAGGCCGAGGCCGGCATCGAGCACGAGGAGGCCGGCGAGGCCGCCGAGGGCGAGGCCGCGGCCGAGGGCGAGACCGAGGCTGCCGCCGAGGGCACCGACGAGGCCTGAGCCGCTGCACGGCCCGGGGCGCGCGCCCCGGGCCACACGGCATACTGCATCTCCCATGGACACCTGGCTCATCGTCGGACTCGGCAACCCCGGTCCGTCCCATGCCGGTAACCGGCACAACGTCGGCGCCATGGTCATCGACGAGCTGGCCGCCCGCGCCGGTGCGACCCTGCGGTCGCACAAGGCGCGGGCGGTCGCCTCCGAGATCCGCATCGGCACCCTGCCCGGCGGGGCGCCCGGGCCCAGGGCGGTCATCGCCCGGCCCCTGTCGTACATGAACGAGTCCGGTGGTCCGGTCGCCGGACTGCTGTCGTTCTTCAAGATCCCCGTCGAGCACCTCGTCGTCGTCCACGACGAGCTCGACATCCCCTTCGCCGACGTGCGCCTCAAGCGCGGTGGCGGCGAGGGTGGCCACAACGGGCTGAAGTCGATCACCAAGTCGGTCGGCACCCGTGACTACCTGCGCGTGCGGGTGGGCATCGGCCGTCCGCCCGGTCGCATGGACGCTGCGGCCTTTGTCCTCAAGGACTTCTCCGGCGCCGAGCGCACCGAGCTGCCGTTCCTGCTCGGCGACGGCGCCGACGCCGTCGAGAAGCTGGTCACCGAGGGCCTCGAGGCAACCCAGCAGGTCTTCCACTCGCGCTGAGCGCCCAGGGGCCCCCGACGCAGCATGGCTCCATCCGTTTGCATGAGCCTGGCGCTCCTGCCAAGAGCGCAAGGACGCTCGTGCAGCAGGGCGATCGCCCGAATTTGTCTGTGCGGCAAGGTGGTTGGACCGGCGGGTTCCGACCATGCCTCTCCCGCTCGCCGGTACACAAGTCCTTCCGGGAAGGGTGGGGTGGGAAGGCGGACCGCGGATGACCGACTACGCGCGCCCGACCCGTCGCCAACGGCGCAGGCGCGCCGCGCGCGGCTCCGGGGTCGTGCCCGCGCAGCAGGTCGGGACCCCGGACCCCCTCCGCCCCACGACGGCGACCACCACCCGCACCGAGCCGGACTTCCTTGACGCGCCACCGCAGCCGACCGTCCGGGCGCGGGTCTGGGAGCGCCGCTACCGGCGCACCGCCGTCCTCATGGACCTGCTCGCCGGCTGCGTCGCCGCCGTGCTGGGCTGTGTCGTCCGCTTCGGAGCCGAGCCGCGCCTGGCCTACGTGCTGCTCAGCATGGCCGTCCCGGTCGCGTGGATCCTCGCGGTGACGTGTGCGCACGGCTACGAGAGCCGCTACATGGGCGTCAGCACCGAGGAGTACCGCGCGCTCGTGGACGCCGCGCTGGGCCTGCTGGCGGTCGTGTCGGTGGTGGCGTTCGCGGGTCAGATCACCATCGCCCGTGGCTACGTCGTGCTCGTGCTGCCGGCGCTGTTCGTGCTCTCGCTCATGGGACGCAAGGGGTTGCGCCGCTGGCTGCACGCGCAGCGTCGTGCCGGGCTGTTCATGCAGCGCACCGTCGTCCTGGGCCGGGCCGACTCCGCGCGCGACCTGATCCGCCAGGTGCAGGCCTCGCCGGTGCACGGCCTGTCCGTGGTGGCCGCCTGCGTCTCCGGCCTCGACGGGGCCTGGGACGACGCCCCCGAGCTGGAGGGCGTCACCGTCTACGGCTGCCCGGAGGACGCGGTCGCCGCGGTGGACCTGTTCGACGCCGACGTCGTCGCGGTCTCCAGCCACCCGGACCTCGGCGGCCCTGTGCTGCGCCGGTTGGCGTGGGCCCTGGAGGAGCGCAACGTCGACCTCGTCGTGGCACCCGGGATCCTCGAGGTCGCCGGCCCCCGCCTGTCCATCCGGCCGGTGGCCGGCACCCCGCTGCTGCACGTCGAGCGCCCGGTCATGTCCGGTGCACGGCGTGTCGTCAAGGTCGTGGTCGAGCGCGCCATGGCGATCTGCATCGCCGTTGCCGCGCTGCCGGCCATCGAGCTGGTCGCCCTCGCCGTGCACCTGGACTCCGCGGGTCCGATCCTGTTCCGGCAGAAGCGGATCGGGGCCCGCGGCGAGCCGTTCGAGATGCTCAAGTTCCGCACCATGGTCACCGACGCCGAGGACCGGCTCGCCGAGATCAGCGACGGCCACGAGACCAACGTGGTGCTGTTCAAGAAGCGCAACGACCCGCGGGTCACCCGGGTGGGCAAGATCCTGCGGCGCTACTCCCTGGACGAGCTGCCCCAGCTGCTCAACGTCCTCCGGGGCGACATGTCCCTCGTCGGCCCGCGGCCCCCGTTGCCGCAGGAGGTCGAGAAGTACGAGCCCGACGCGGTCCGGCGCCTTCGGGTGCAGCCGGGCCTGACCGGGCTGTGGCAGGTCAGTGGCCGCAGTGACCTGTCGTGGGAGGAGTCCTTGCGGCTCGACCTCTGGTACGTCGACAACTGGTCGCTCGTGCTGGACGTGCAGATCCTGATCCGCACGCTGCGCGCCGTGGTTCGCGGCGCGGGGGCCTACTAGGGGGCGGCACCGGGTCGGCCGGGGGCTGCCGAGGCCTCCGGACCGGCGCGGTGCGCCATGAGCGCACAAAGGAGAGCCATGCGCACAGCACCACCGAACACGGCCGCGGACGCGGCGAGCGGAAACGTCCCGGCCACACCCCGCATCGGGGTGGCGCGATGAGCACCCGCGGCGTCGTGGCCACGTCGCTGGCCGCCACCCTGGTCCTGGCCGGCGCCGCCGCCGCGCAGGCCTCCGTGAGCACCAATCCCGTCTCCTGCGTCCAGCCCGACGGCCGGGTGAGCACCGTCGCGATCAGCGGCGGCACGGCATACCTCGGCGGGAGCTTCACCCACGTCAAGGACAAGGGCGGCGCCACGGTGGTGCGCAACCGGCTGGCGGCGGTTGACACCGCGAGCTGCGCGCTGCTGCCGTGGGCACCGTCCGCGGACAGCAACGTCCTCGCCCTGGCGGTGAGGGGCAGCATCGTCTGGGCCGGCGGCGACTTCACCCACATCGGCACGACGGTCCGCAACCACCTCGCGGCCCTCGACGCCGGCACCGGGGCGCTGACCTCGTTCAACCCCAACGTCAGCAACACCGTGCGGGCGCTGGCGGTGTCGACCTCGACGCTGTACGCCGGCGGGACGTTCACCTCGGTCAACGGGACCTCACGGGGCAAGCTGGCGGCGTTCTCCACCGCGGACGGCAGCCTCGCCGCGTGGAAGCCCAAGGCTTCAGGCGCAGTCAACGCGCTCGCGATGTCGGCCGACGGCTCGGACGTCTACGTCGGCGGGACGTTCACCGCGGTCAACGGCGCCGGCTCTGCGGCTTACCTCGCGGCGGTCAAGGCGGACGGCAAGGGGACGGTGGACCCGTCGTTCGACCCGGCGCCGACCTTCCCGATCCTGTCCCTGGCCGCCGACCAGCGCGGGGTGTACGCCGGCGCCGGTGGCTCCGGCGGCCACTTCGTCATCTGGAACCTCGACGGCTCGCTCCAGCGCCCCGTCTACCAGACCGACGGCGGCGTGCAGGGCGTGGCGGTCGACGGCGACTCGGTGTACGCCGGCGGCCACTTCGCGAACTACTGCGTCGGCAACACCGGCTCGGGCAGCCCGTTCATGTGCTCGACCAACCTCCCGCGGCGCAAGCTGTTCGAGGTGTCGCTGTCCTCGGGCAACCTGACCGGCTGGAACCCGACGCTCAACAGCCCGCTCGGGGCATGGGCGGTGACCGTCGACCCGGCCACGCACCGTCTGTGGGTCGGCGGTGACTTCACCACGGTCAACGGGTCCGCCGTGGCCCACCTGGCGGTCTTCCCGGCCACGCCGTAGCCCGACCACGCTCCGCCCGGGAGGCCCGCGCGCCTCCCGGGCGGAGCCATGCCCGCAGGTCGCTGGTGCGGGAGGCCGTGGGTGAGTGGGTATGCCGGGTGTGGCCCCAGGGGCGGACCTCCCGTGGCGCGGCCGGACGGGTCAGGTGGAGGGGCGGGCAAGGTCGTACGGGTCGGGCGGAGGGCCGGGCAAGGTCGTACGGGTCGGGCGGAGGGCCGGGCAAGGTCGTACGGGTCAGGCGGAGGGCCGGGCAACGGGTCGGACCTGTCAGGCCGAGGGGCGGGCAAGGGTCGGACGGGATGGGCGGCCGGTCGGCTTGGGCGGGCGCGTGGCAGCAGCCGGCCCCGCCACCGTTACGGGTGACGGGGCCGGCTGCCGAGGGCGGCTGAACGCCGTGGCTCAGGGGGTCCCGGTGAAGAGCACCAGACCCTGCTGCACCCAGTCAGAGCTGGTGACCCAGGTGAAGTCTCCACCCACCAGCAACCCCTGGGGCACAGCGGCGAGGGACCACACGCCCATCGGCGAGTTGAACGTTGGCGCGTCCGGCAGGAGCGCGCCGGTGGCGGCGTCGAAGGCGGCGAAGCGCTGCCGGGACGCCTGGGTGGTGTTGGTGGGCGAGAGCTGGCACGCGTTGCCGTGCGTGCCGTAGTAGAAGTCGCCGTTGACCTCCAGGGCCCCCTGCATGCCACCGTTGCACCAGGTTCGGTAGATGAGGCCGGTCGGGTTCGACGGGCTGGACAGGTTCACCGCGTCCCACTGGTAGATGTTGTCGGGGCAGACGTCCCCGCCGTAGAGCCGCCTGCCGTCGGCGCTCAGGTGCAGGTGGGTGAGCCACGGTCCGGCCCCGCTGCAGGACTGCACGCCGCCGAACTGCTGGGGCAGCAGCGCCCCGGTCGCCCCGCTCACCGTCGCGATCCCGCCGGGCCGGTTCGTGCCGTTCACGGTGGTGAAGGGTCCACCGAGGAAGACCATGCTCCCGTCCGGCTTCACGGCCAGCGCCTGCACCATGCCACCGGCGCGCAGCGACCCCGTCGGCCCGACCGTGTTCGCCGTGAAAGAGGTGTTGACCGCGCCGGTGGCCGCGTCGAGCTTGGCCGCGTGCTTCCGGGCGATCCCGCCGATCTTGGTGAACTGTCCGCCCGCATACACGGCGCCACCGCCGAAGCCGATCGAGAGGACCTCCTTGTTGAACGCCGGTGCGAAGCCCTTGTCCACCAGACCGGTGGCGGTGACGATCGAGGCCATCTTGCTGCGCGGCTGACCCTGCACGGTGAGGAACGAGCCAGCCAGGTAGAGACGCGAGCCATCGGCTGACAGCTGCAGGTCGAGGACCTCGTTGTCGGTGTCCGCGCTGAACGATGGGTCTGCCGCCCCGGTCGAGGCGTCCAGGGCGGCGATGCCCTTGCGCACCACACCGTTGACGCTGGTCATCTCGCCGCCCACGAAGATGCTGGTGCCGGACGGGGCGAGGGCGAGCACCCGGTCGCCGGACACCGGGTTCCACGAGACGAGGTTGCCGTTGCCCAGGTTGAACGCGGCGGCGTCGTGCCGAGTGGAGGAGCCCGAGCTGCCGAACCGGCCGCCCACGTAGAGGAGGCCGTTGCCGACAGCCAGACCGCTGACTTCGGGCGTGCACGCGGGGTTGGAGTGCGTGTCCTTGGTCGTGTGCCGGGTGTTGCAGCCGTTGAGCCCGGCGTCGAACCCAGTCACCGAGCCGGCGGCGTCGACCGCCCCGAGCCGGGCGCGTGCTGCGCCGCCGAGGGTGGAGAAGAGCCCGCCGGCGTACACGGTGCCGGCGCCCGGGTCGACGGAGAGCGCCTCCACGGTGTTGTCCGCCGACGGCGACCAGGGCGCCAGCGCGCCGGTCGTGGCGTCCCAGGCGGCAAGCCGGTTCCGCGCGGTGGACGTGCTCCCGTCCCCAGCCGCAGTGAAGCTGCCTCCGCCGTAGACACGGGTGCCGTCCGGTGAGACGGCCAGGGCCAGGACCGGCGCCGAGGCGGTGGAACCAAACGTGGGGTCCAGTGCACCCGTCGACGCTGAGAGCTTTGCCAGGTGCGACCGGGACGCTGCGTTGATGGTGCTGAAGTCGCCGCCGACGAACACGGAGCCGCCCGAGCTGACGAGGTCGCGCACCGTGGCGTTGGCGCTCGCGGACCAGCCGGCCACGGCCGCGCCGCCGCTGCGGTCGACCGCGCCGAGACGCGTGGCGCCCACCGGCGTCGAGCCGACCTGCGTGAACTCACCGCCAAGCACGACCGACGTGGGCGTGAGCGCGAGGGCGTAGACCGTGCCCTTGGGCTTGGGGTTCCAGCCGGTGACCGTTCCGGAGGCGGTGACCTGCGCGGCGCTGGGGCGATAGACCCCGCCGACGTGGCTGAAGCTGCCGCCGATGAACCACCCGCCGGAGCCGTCAGGGACGGCTGCGTTGACGACCCCGTCGACCAGCGGGGCGCCCCCCAGGCGCTTCCCGGTGCTGTCGACCCCGACGCCGTAGCCCGTGGACGGTCCGACGTAGTCGAAGCCACCGGCGATGTAGACGCGCCCACCTGCCGGGACGATGTCCGTCACGCGGCCGTTGGTTCCCCACCAGGTGGACCGGGACGTCGGCAGGGGGTTGTAGGTCAGGTTCGGTGGCGATGCCAAGGCAGCCACAGGCAGCGCCAGGGCCCCCGCGAGCCCGAGGACCAGGGCGGCGCGGCGCCGGGCACCGCCGCGCACCAGGTGGGACGAGGTACCAGAGGTCATGTCAGCACGCTTTCGAGGCGATGGTGGAGGCGGAGCCGGACAGCTGGGCGGCATTGCCGAGAGCCGCGCTCCCCTTGGCGTCGGTGGCCGAGGCACTGGAGAACGTGGTGCTGGCAAGCGTCGACGCCGCGGTGAGGGCCTGTTGGACCTCGGCGGCGGTCAGCACCGCCGGCGGGTGGGGCTCGGCCGCGAGGGCCGTGTGCAGTGCCGCCAGGTCGGCGCTCACCCGGGCCATGGCAGCACGCAGCGGAACGATGCTGGCGCGCATCCGGCTCGTGCCCGCCTGTTGAGCGCCGACCGCAGCGCGCGTCTGCGCTGCGGCGGAGAAGGTGGCCGACTCATTGCTGCGCACCAGGGTGCAGTTGCGCACTGTTCCGTACGCCGCCGCGCGCTCGCGGGCAAGGCTCGCCCGGCCGGCGGCGACGGAGTCGGCGACCGCCTTGCGCTGCGTGGCGAGGTTGCTCGCGGTCCGCACGGCCACGGATGCGGTGCTCAGGGCGAACAGGGACGTGGTGAGCCGGCTGTTGGCCGCGAGGACCTTCTGCTGGCCCGCGGTCAGCGACACCGGCGCCACGGTCGCCGGCGAGGTCGGCGTGGAGGTGCTGGGTTCCCCGGAAGCCGTCGAGGAGCTCGGCGCGGCCGTCGGGCCGGACCCCGAGCCATCGCTCGAGCACCCGGACAGGGTCAGGGCGGCCGCAGCGCCGAGGGCGGCGAGCATCCGCAGGCGCACGGTCACCACGGCGTCCTCCCGAGGGTGGTGCCCGGCAGGGCGGCGGCCGGCCGGCGTCGCAGCCGGCGGGTCTGTGGGGTCACGCGGACCTCCTCCAGGTAGAGCTGTTCGAGCTGGTCCACGGCCGCGTCCCAGCGGTAGGTGTCGAGCACCTGACGGCGCAGACCCGTGGCGGCAGCCCGCTCCTGCCGCGGCGCGGCGAGGACGGTGGTCAGTGCGGAAGCCAGGCCGGCCTCGTCGCCAGCCGCGAACACCCGTCGGCCCGGGGCGTCGGCGCCCAGCACCTCGAGGTGGGGAGCGATGTCGCTGGCCACCACGGGCGTCCCGTGGGAGGCGGCCTCCAGCAGGGTCAGCGGCAGCCCCTCCAGGAGCGAGGGCTGCACGAACGCCGCGGCGTGCCGGTACAGCTCGGCCAGCAGGTCGCCGTACGCGAAGCCGGTGAGCATGACCCGGGGGTCCTGCGCGGCGAGGTCTCGCACCTGTCCGGTGTAGTCGTCGGTGAAGCTGGAGTCGCCCACGACGACCAGGGGCAGGTTGCCCGGCACCCGCCGGTAGGCCCGCAGCAGCTGGTCCGGCGCCTTCTCCGGCACCAGCCGCCCGACGAACAGCGCGTACCCGCCCGGGGTCAGGCCGAGCTCGTCGACGATCCGCTGCGCCGGCAGGTCCGGGGGCTCGACGACGCCGTTGGGGATGTAGTCGCAGCCGTGGCTGAAGTGCTCGAGGTAGTGGTTCTCCAGGGCCCTGGACACGACCACCGTCCGGTCCGGCAGGTGACCGCTCATCCAGTGGCCGGCCCCGAGCACGGCCTGGGCGGCATGGCCCCACTTGCCCCGCTGGTGGTCCAGGCCGTGGATCGTCAGCACCACCTTGGCGTGCGAGAGGTAGTGCGGCACCGGGCTCATGAGGCCCGGGCCCATGCCGTGGTAGTGCACGATGTCGGCGCCGCCGAGCAGCCCCAGCGCGGTGGAGGAGGCGCTGTGCACGATGGCGTCGAGGTGCTTGGTGCCGACCGTGGGCGCGCTCCGCAGCTCCATGCCCAGGTATGCCGCGTCCCTCACCGCGCCGTAGGAGGAACGGCAGAACACGGTGACCTGGTGACCCCGCTCGGCAAGGCGGCGCCCGACCTCCTCCACGTGGTGCTCGATCCCGCCGAAGGTCGCGGGCAGGCCCTTCTGGCCGATCATGACGATCCGCAGCGGACGCCAGGCGGCGGCCGTCGGGTCCGGGGTGTGCCGACGACGCGCGGATCGGGACGGGACGGTCCTCAGGTGGATGGTCAACAGCGCTCCCGTCCTCGTCGCGCGCGGGGCTGCTCGTGCCGGGTGGTGCCCCGCCGACCGCGCACACGCATGTGTCAACAGATACGAAAAGCGTTGCTCAGCAACAAGATTCGTGGTCCCAGTGATTGCATGAGCGGCGGCTACAGGATCTGCAGCCACAGCTGCGGAGGGTGGATGAGCGCTGGCTCATGCACCTGGCGTAGAGGTGCGCCCGGCCACGATGCGGCCGATCCGGCCGCGTCCACGCAGCAGGGCGCTGAGCATGGTGCGGTCGTCCTGGCTCAGCCCGAGCAGCAGCACTGCGGCCAGGTAGGCCACGGTCACCACGACGGTGCCCACGACCAGGGTGGGCAGCCAGCCGGGGACGTAGCGGTGCACGAGCATGGCGGCCGCGACGGCCGGGACGCCGGCCAGCAGGGCCTTGCCGATCCCGGCCCCGGAGGGCGCGACCCCGAGGGTGAAGCGCACCTGCGTGGCCTTGGCGAGGTTGGCCACGACCAGCGCGGTGCTCCAGGCGATGGCCGCGCCGACGGCGCCGTAGGCGGGGATGAGCCACAGGCTCAGGGCGATGTCGAGGATGAGGACGCCGACGTTGTCGACCATGTTGAGCCACACGCGCCCGGACATGGTCAGGACGGTGCCGCACGGCCCGGCGGCGGCACTGACCAGCTGCCCCGCGGCCAGGATCACCGTGACGGCGGCTCCGGTGCGGAAGCCGTGGCCGAAGACGCGCAGCAGCTCGCCGGGGAAGACCACGAGCAGGACGAACGCCGGCATCGACAGGCGCACGATCCAGCTCGTCGCGCTGCCGTAGGTCCGGGCGAGCTCGGCGCTCTGACCGGTGTGGTGCAGGTGGGCGATGTGCGGGGAGAACGCGGCGTTGATGGGCGCCATGACGAAGACGGCGAGCATCACGAGGCGGGTCGAGACGTTGAAGACGCCGACCTCCTGGGCGTTGCGCAGGTTGCCGAGCAGGACCGTGCCGGCCCAGATCAGCCCGGTCGCGGCCAGCGCCGAGAGCCAGCTGACCATGGAGAAGCTCGTGATCTCGCGGATCCGGTAGACGGGGTCGGCCTGCGGCGCGAGGCGCATCCGGCGGTAGAGGGACCAGGCGGCCAGCGCGGCTGCTGTCCAGGCCCCGATGACCAGCGCCCACAAGGCCCCGACCAGCCCGGCGCCGAGGGCGAGCGCGGCGGCGGTGAGCGCCAACCGGACGACCGGCTCGTAGATCCGGCCGATGTAGGTGAACGGACGCTGCGTGCGCCAGCCCTGGGTGGCGGCGAGCGCGGCGTCGGAGAAGGTGGCCGCGGGCAGCGTCAGGGCCACCAGCCGGATGCCGGTGACCATCTGCGGGTCGTGGAAGTAGTCGGCCACCCACGGCGCGACGGCGGCCAGGCCGAGGCCGAGGACGGTCGCCCCGGCGACGGTGGTCCCCAGCCCGAGCCGGACCGTGCCCCGCAGGCCGGAGGCGTCGTCGTCGGCGAGGTGGATCGCCACGAACCGGGTCAGGGCCGAGCGGAACCCGGCGAGGGAGACCAGGCCGAGCAGCGACAGCAGCGCGAAGCACTCCGCGTAGCGTCCGACGTCGGCGCTGCCCAGGACGTGGGCCAGCGCCGCCATGATCCCGAACAGCGCGGCCTGGTTGCAGACCGCGCCGACGAGGTTGAGCCCACCACCGCGGGCCATGCCCTTGAGGTGCGCGCCTCCGGCGCCGGCAGGAGTGCCGGCGCCGGAGGGGTTCACGGTGGTGGACACGGGCGCCTCAGCCGCTGACGCTCGATCCGGCCGGCTCCGGCGAGCGCGCCCCGTAGGGCTCACGCGACGGCCACCCGGCCCCGGCGGACACGTTCTCCTGCTCGCTGCGGTTGGCACGGGCCCGGCTGAGCAGCTCGAGCATGGCCACGAGTGCGATCGCGACGAAGACCGCGGCACCGGTGACGGGGAGCACCAGGCTCAGCATCTCGGAGGTCCGGTCCACCGGGTTGGTGGCGCTGACGTAGGCGACCTTGGTCGGGTCCGCCGCCTCCGCCTGGGCGCGCGCGCTGGACAGGTTCTGCTGGCTGGAGCTCACGGCAGCGGCAGCGGCGTCACGCGTCGAAGCCAGCGGCTGGTACTGCGCCAGCAGCGGCCCGAACTTCGGCAGCTCCGCCTTGACCTGCGCGATGGCACCGCTGATGGCCGCCGCGCCGGTGCTGGACCCGTTGGCGGACAGCTGTGCCCACTGCTGGGTCAGGCTGTTCAGCCGCTGAAGCGTCGTCTGGTAGACGAGGCTCGGGTCGACCATGCTGTTTGCCTTCTCCCACGACGCGATCGCCGCGTTGGCCTGCGCCAGCTGGGTCGTCGCCGAGGTCAGCTGCCCCTGGGCGAGCGCCACCTGGGTTGAGAACAACGTGGCGAGCGTGTGCCGGCTGAGGGACTCGAGCACCGGGTGCACGATGGCCTTGTCGCCACTGGTGAACGTCATCGTCATGACGCTGCTGGCGCCGACCTGGGCCACGGTGAGGCCGTCGGTGATGGTGCTGCGCGGGACCTTCGTGTCCCGGCTCACCGCGTCGAGCACAGCCGGCACCTGGCTGGTGGCCGTGAACTGGGCGACGAACTGGTTCACCGCCTGCGAACCTGTGTACTGGTTGCTCGTCGCGCCGCCGACGAGGGCGGGCGCCGAGACGGTCGCGGTGCCCGTGTAGGTCGTCGGCGTGAGCAGCACGAGGGCCGCCGTGATGGCCGCAGCCAGGATGGGCACCCCGAGGAGCACCCACAGGCGTCGTCTGGCGACGCGCAGGTAGTCCGCGATCTCCATGGTGATCTCCTTCTTCTTCAGCGCTGGTCAGCACCCGAGCGCGCTGGGGAAGGAAGCGCCGGGTCGTGGGTGGGGAAGGGGTTGTGCGGCCGTGCCACGTAGGCCGCGGCGGCGGTGAAGGTGATCAGGTACCAGAGGCTGACCACGTTGGACATGACGTTGGCTGCCAGGCTGGTGATGATGAAGCACCAGGCGCAGCCGAGGGCGCCAGCGGCCACGCCCCGCTCGAAGGTTCCCGGCCTTGACCGGGAGATGGCCCGTCGGGCGTTGCCGACCATGGCCAGAAGGGCAGCGATGTAGGTGACCAGGCCGAGCAGGCCGGTCTCCACGTAGGCCCGGATGAAGTCGTTGTGCGGTTGCTTGGCGGCGTCGGTGGAGTACTGCGTGACGTTCAGGCCGATGCCGGTCACCGGGTTCTTGTTGGCCAGCGGCAGCACCTCGGTCCAGTAGTTGATCCGCCACGCCAGCGTGTTGCCCGTCGGGCCGCCGCCGGCCGTGGCCGACGTGCCGAGCTCGGCGAACCGGCTGCTCACACTCGGGAACACCACGGCAGCTGCCAGCACGGCGACCGCGACCCCGCCGAGGATCACCTTGCTGCGCTGGACGACCCCGACGATGACGATCCCGACGACGGCGGCGATCAGCGCGCCACGCGTGATGGTCAGGACGAGGTAGACGCCGGAGAGGCCGAGCATCGGCAGCAGCACCAGCTGAAGTCGCCTCGACACGTGGGGCAGGATCGCGACCCCGAAGACGAGCATGAACGCGAGGTAGCGGGCGAAGGTGTTGGCCTGGGCGAACGGCCCGGTGAGCCGGGTGAAGCTGCCGAGGACCTCCGAGGCCGAGTGGCCGCTGGCGATCGTGTACGTCTGGTACAGCAGCGGGAACGCGAGCCCTGCGAAGGCCGCCGTGAGGACCTTGCGCAGCATCTCCGGGGTGGTGATGAGCTGCTCGAGGACGACGTACATCATCACCACGGACAGGATCCGAAGCGCCTCCAGGGCGCTGGCCTGCGGCTGCGAGGAGCCTGGCAGGCCGACGAACCCGGCGAGACTGAAGCAGACCAACGCCGTGCGCAGCCGGGAACCACGCAGGTGGCCGTCACGTGCGAACTGCGCGATGAGCCACAGCGATGCCGCGAGCAGGAACAGCACCGCGAGGATCGTCGAGGGGTCGAGCGCGCGAGCCGCGGCGGTGTTGGTCAGCGTGTTGCCCGACGACGGGCCACTGAGCTTGAACAGGTCGATGCTCGCGCGGACGCCCAGGATCAGCAGGACGAACGCCGCGAAGCGGGTGAACGCCAGCGTGGCGAGCACCCCGGCCAGGACGGCAGCCAGCGGCACGATGACCAGGCGCCGGTCGGTCCCGGCGGTCGACATGCCGCTGAACGCCGCGGCGCCAGCCATGACCACGGCGGCGATCAGCGTCAGGATCCTGCCCGTGCGGGTGGGGGCCGTGGGCTGGCGGTTCACGAGAGCGGTCACGAGGCCTCCTCCCACCGGAAGTCGATGCCGGGCATCGTGTAGAGCTTGTCGTTGTGCGGGGCGAAGTAGTCCGCCAGCAGGTGCGCGGTGCCCTCCGGCATCGCCTCGTAGCTGCCCGCCTTCATGGGCTGCAGGCCGTCGAGCCGCACCTGCGGCAGGTCCAGGAAGTCCCAGACGCGTGCCAGCTGGCCGTTGGGGTCGGCGAACATCGCCTCGCTCTGCAGCACCAGCACCTGCCCGGTGGGGAACAGGTCGTAGAGGTGCTCGAGCTGCTCGGCATAGTGCCCGCGGTGCAGGTAGCTGTGGTGCCGGTGGGCGAAGCTCTCGTAGCCCTGGTCGCGGCGCATGCGCTCCTCCTCGCCGTCGAGGCGCTCGGCCTCGCGGGCGAGGGCGACGTCGAACGGCAGGCTCTCGTCGCCGCGGGCCAGCTCGTACTGGTAGTGCGACCAGGCGCGGGTCACCGGGTCGCGCAGCACGACAATGAGGCGCGCCTCTGGCAGCTCACGGGCGATCCGCTCCGGAGCCAGGGGGTGGAACATGTAGTACGGGCTCGCCTCGCCGGTGATGGTCCATTCCGGCCGCGGCTTCTCGAACCCCGAGGCATACCAGGCGAATCCGCGACCGTGGTTGACGTCGAAGTAGTGCGTCCCCTTGCGGGTCAGGCACGGTGCCACCTTGGGGTGCTGGCTGATCCAGTGGTACGCCGACGTGGAGCCGCCGCGCTTGGTCCCCACAACGAGGAACCCCGGCCGCATGCGTGCCCCGCGGGACAGCGCCGGCCGCAGGGGCGCGAGCAGGTCGGCACTGGTGCGTCGAAAGCTCACTCGACCGACCGCCCCTCGCGTTCCGGGCGGGTGAGACGCCTGATGCGGGCGCCGGAATCACGTTCCGGCGCAACGCCTTTGATCGTCCAAGCCATGCCTCAACCCGTCCACTGGTGTGATCTTGTCTCGACGCTACGTGCGGCTCGCACGGCGTGAACCCGATGACCGAATGAGGGGTCGATACGTCATTGGCATGACCGGGGACACCGGTGTCTGCACTGGTCGCGGCGGGATCGCGCAAACGCCGTCGCGCGGCCGTCCCCCTGTGCTTCAGTGGAGGGATGATCGAGGGTGAGCGCCTGGTCTTCATCGGCGGGCTGCACCGCAGTGGCACAACGCCGCTCGCCGATGCCCTGGCCCAGCACCCGGACATCAGCGGCCTGTCGGGCACCGGCGCGCCGCACGACGAGGGGCAGCACCTGCAGCCGGTCTACCCGCGCGCCAAGGTGTATGCCGGGTCCGGGCACTTCGCGCACGCCCCCGAAGCGCACCTGACCGAGTCCTCGCCGCTGGTGACCCCGGACAACGCCGCGCGGATCCTCGCTGCCTGGGAGCCGTACTGGGACCTCCACCGCCGGCTGCTGGTGGAGAAGTCCCCGCCGAACCTCATCATGGGCCGGTTCCTGCAGGCCCTGTACCCGGGCTCGGCGCTGGTCATGGTGGTGCGCCACCCGGTCGTGGTCGCCCTGTGCAACAAGAAGTGGCGCCGGCTCGTCTCGCGCAACATCCGCCGCTACAGCACGCTGGACGGCCTGGTGGCCCACTGGGTGCAGGCTCACCGGCTGCTGCTGGAGGACACGCCCCACCTGCAGCGCCTGCACCTGGTCCGCTACGAGGACCTCGTCGAGCGCCCGGAGGAGGAGCTGGCCCGGATCCAGGCCCACCTCGGCCTGTCCACGCCGTTCCCCACCGGGACGATCCGACCCAGCCACAGCGAGCGCTACGAGCAGCAGTGGGACGCGATGCGCACGGGCCTGACCCCGGGGGCATTCCAGCGGCGGCTCATCACGCGACGCCACGCGGCCGACATCGCGGCGTTCGGCTACGACGTCGACGACCTCGGCGTGCGCGGTGACTGGCCCCAGACCCCGGCGAGCTCGCCGGCCGTGGGCTCGTAGGCGCCTGGCGCCGCTCAGGAGGCGAGGACCGAGGCCAGCGGCTTCCGGGTCGTCACGATGACCGGCGAGCTGCCCACGGTCACCGTGCCGCTGCTGACGGGGGCTGCTGCAGCCCCGGACGGGCCGGCCGTCGCGCCGGGCCCGACGCTCACCTGCTGGTCACCACCGGTGCTCCACAGGACGAGGGTGCTGCGGCTGCCGGAGGTGAACGCCACGCCGCGCAGGGCGCCGCGCTCGACCGGCAAGACGCGGGCCCCGCGAGAGGCGGTGACGAGGTCACGCATGGTCACGCCGGCGGGGCGGATGGTCCCGTCGGGGTCGAGCAGCCCGTAGCGCACCTCCTGGCCGGTGCCGCTGCCGCTGTTGTCGGCCGAGGTGGCCAGGGGCAGCCAGATGACCCTCCTGATGCCGCTGGCGAGCAGGAGCGAGACCGTGCGCGTCATGTCATCGGTGCGCACCTGCTCGGTGCCGTCGGCGTTCTTCCAGAAGCTGCCGACCTCCCAGGCCTCGATCGGGTGGCCGGCCGGGGTGTGCGCGGCCAGGTAGCCGGTGAGCAGGGGTGCGGCCCTCCACGGCTCGTAGAAGTGCACCTGGCGGATGTCGGTGACACCGCGCTGCGCCAGGCTGGTGGCCACGGCGAGGTACGCGAGGTTGCGGCGGCCCTGGTCCGAGGCGAGGACGGTGCGGAGCTGGTCTGCGGAGCCCACCTGGGGGATCTGCTCCCCGCGTGTGCCGATCCGGTTGGCGTAGTAGGTGTTCCAGGCCTGCACGGCGGCGTCGGCCTTGCCCTGGCTGAGCAGCTGGTCGGCGATGCCGTAGCCGTAGCTGGTGCTGCTCATGCCCGCGTCGGCGACCTTGGCCGTCGGGTCGGCGGACCGGATCTCGCTCGCGGCAGCCTCGGTCAGCGCGGTCAGCTGCTCCGGGGTCCCCGACCAGAAGCTGGCCGAGTTGACCTCGTTCTCCACGGCATAGGTGTGCACGCCCATGGCCTTGTACCGGTCGACCACGTCGCGGACGAACGAGCGGTACTGGCCCAGGTCGGTCGGCATGGCCGACTCCGTCTTGTTCCTGACGCCGCGCACGTGCTGCGCCTGGCCGCCGGTGGCCCAGCAGGCACCGACCCGGATCTTGATGTCCAGGCTGATGCCGTGCTGCTGGGCGACTGTGGCGAGGTCGTCGATCTGTCGCCAGTTCCGCTGTCCCTGCGCCTTCTCGACGTCGCACCAGACGAGCTCGGTGAACGTGGTCGTGCCGCGCAGCGACTCCAGGTAGGGGTCGAAGGCCGTGAGCCGCGACTTGTCCCACTTGGCTCCCAGCGGGCTGACGCCTGGCGCGAGCGTGGTCCCCCCGGCGCCGGAGGTGCCGCCCGAGCCCCCGGACCCGCCGGAGGGCGTGCTCGACGGCGTACCGCCGGTGGGCCCGGCCGTCCCCTGGCCGCCGGTGCAGGCCGCGAGGACCATCGTCAGCTGCGCCGCCGCCAGCAGGGCCAGGGCGCGTCGGAGTTGGCGGTGGCGCATCAGAGGTACCCGAGCTCCTTGAGAGTGGGCCGGGCGGTCAGCCACAGCAGCGTGCGCATGAACGGGTCGAGCTCGCGCCGGTAGGTGCCCACCCGGGAGGCGTAGACCGCGTCGGTGGTGCCGGCCATCCCGCGCCGCGCGTTGAGCTGCTGGTGGTAGCGCTGCGGGACGTCGTGACGCTGCTTGTCGAACTCGAGCACGGCCGGGTCCCACGGCTCGCCGAGGAAGTCGAACAGCCGGCGCAGGGTGGCCTCGCCGTCACCGACCAGGTCCTCGTAGCGCAGCTCGAGGTACTGCCCCTCGGGCATCCTCGACCCGGCTGCCCGGGCCGCGGCGATGTAGCGCGGCCACTTCACCGACGACTTCACGCTCGACCAGTAGCCGAAGCGCTTGCGGTGCGAGACGGCGACGTCGCGCCCGTCCCGGATGACGTGCACCACCTGGGCGTCGGGGAAGACGCGGGTGATGAAGTCCATCGACAGGGCGTAGCGCGGGCTCTTGTCGGCCCAGCGGACCTTGCCGTGCGCGGCCGCGTAGTCGCTCTGGATCCCGCCGAAGAACGCCGCGATGCGCGCCAGCCACTCCTCCTGGCTGAAGCCGTACTGCGACAGGCGCTTCCAGTCGGCGCCGACGACGCGCTCCAGGTCGGCGAGGAAGCGCGTCTCGGGACCGCAGGCGATGTGCGGGTGGCTGTCCAGCATCAGCCGCAGCATCGTCGTTCCCGAGCGCTGGCAGCCGACGACGAAGATCGGGCGGGCCATCAGCTCACTCATCCCTGCTCCTTCCCCGCCGGGTCGGCCCCGGCACGCTGGCGCTCCAGCACCTGCTCCAGCCGGGCGGTCATGGCGTCGCACAGCTCCCGGACGCGCGGGTCGATCGCCAGGCGACGGCTGCCGTGCGAGACGCGGCGCTCGACGTGGGCGGACAGGTCCGGGCGCCAGGGGAAGTCGATGAAGCAGCACAGCTGCCGCATCGTGGCCTCAGGGTCACGGACCAGGTCGTCGTAGGACAGCAGCAGCACGTCGTCGCGAGCGTCGAGGCCGAGGTTGAAGAACAGGCCGTTGCGCACGCACCAGAACAGGGCCGCGCCGGAGTCGGGCGTCATGGCGTCCATGTCGAAGGAGCGCACGAGCTCCACCGCCGCGGCCGGCAGCCGGGCCGCCTGCCAGTCGCCGTCGGCCTCACCGGCGGCGATGCGGCGCAACGCCGCCAGGTTGGAGTCGCCGAACTTCGACACCTCCGAGCGGGCCCGGTCGTCGACGTCACGCACGACCCAGACGGCCCGCCCCGGGATGCCTGTGGGCAGTTCGAGCAGCTCGTCGACCCGCTGGGAGTCGCACAGCGGCTTGACCAGCACCACCCGGTGGCGGCTGCGCGCGACCACGTCGAGGAGCACCTCGTCGGGGCGCATGCGGAAGCGGTGGAAGAGCCGCCGGTCGTTCTCGTTGTGCACCTCGACCTCGGGCGCGGCGTCCAGGCCGCGCAGCAGCATGTTGGTGCCGGAGCGCTGCAGGCCGACGACGTAGACCGGCAGCGCCATCCCGGGGGCGACCCCGTGCGCGCCGCGCCAGCGCCACTTCGAGACCGCCGTGCCGATCCGCTCGCGCGGGTCGAGGCGGTCCTCCTCGATGAGCCGCCCGATGCCCTCGGTGCGCGCCCAGTGCACGTGCCTGGCGATCCGCTTCGCGGTGTATGCCGCGCGGCCGGGCTCGCGGCGCGTCGCGCCCCGGGTGGCGCTCACGCCGCACGCTCCGCGGCGCGGCGCTGGGCGGCCAGCACGGAGGTGAGCTCGGCGAGCCGGCCGGGGGAGTGGGTGCGGACGTGGTCGACCAGGGTCTCGGCGTCGGTGACCTCGTCGACCCCGGCGGCGCCGTAGCCCTGGGCGAGGAAGGCGACGTGCTCGGCCTCGCTGAGCCCCAGCGGTCCGATCAGGGTGGCGGTGTTGTCGATGAGCCGGCCCATCGGGCGGTGGTCGACGCGGTAGAACCCCGGCGCCAGGTCCTGGCCGGACGCGAGGAGCAGCGCCAGGCGGTGGCCACCGTCGCCGACGTGCACGCGACGGTCCACGACGGCGCCGCTGTCGGTGGGCAGCCCGGAGCGCGCCCCGCGCAGGGTGACCGGGTGGCGGGTGTCGAAGCCGCCGGAGCGGAAGGAGTCCCACAGCGCCACCGAGCGCGTCACCCGCTCGGCGAACTGCGCCTCGAACAGGTCGCGGTCCTGCAGCACCCACGGGCGGAACCGGGCCATGGCGACCTTCTCGAACCACACGGCATACGCACCCTCGCGCGCGGCGGCGACGATCTCGGCGTCGCTGCCGCGGCCGGCGGCGCGCTGCTGCTCGACCAGCGCGAACAGCCCCGCCCGCACCAGCACGTCGTAGCGCAGCGGGCTCACGAGCTCGGCCACGGACAGGCTCTCGCGGCCCGTGGTCTTGGGGCGCCACGTGGCGGCACGTCGCGCGGTGCGGCGCAGCGTCGCGACCGGTGAGCGCTTCACGAGGGCCACCCCGGCCGCTGCGTCAGTGGTGTGTTGTCCACCTGCATCTCCCGTCCTGGTGGGGTCCACCGGGCCGTTGACCGACCTCCAGTGAAACACCTCGAAAGGGGCCCACACGGCCGGTTTCGGGGAATGCACAGGCAACCTGCAAATGACGTAGGGCGTGGATTGTCCGGGGTGCGGGCGGTCTGTCGCATTGGACCGAAAAGCGTTGTCGGACAGATGTTTTCGCGTTCGCCGGATCACGTGGCCGGACCTGTGCTGCACTGGTGGAGGCAGTCACGGACCACGGGCGCGGGCCCGGGAGGCGGATGCTGTGCGGATCCTCCACGTCAACAAGTTCCTCTACCGTCGCGGCGGCGCGGAGGGCTACATGCTCGACGTCGCGCAGCTGCAGCGCGAGCAGGGGCACGAGGTGGCGTTCTTCGGCATGGACCACCCCGACAACGACCGGCCGCAGCGCTTCGGTGCGAGCTTCCCGGCGCACGTCGAGCTGGAGCCGCCACCGCCGGGGGTGGCGCGGCTGCGCGCGGCCGGGCGGATGGTCTGGTCGACCTCGGCGAGCCGGGGGATGCGTGAGGTGGTCCGGCAGTTCCGGCCGGACGTCGTCCACTGCCACAACGTCTACCACCAGCTCTCCCCGTCGGTGCTGCAGCCGCTGCGGGCGGCCGGCGTGCCCTGCGTGATGACGCTGCACGACTACAAGCTCGCCTGCCCGAGCTACCAGCTGCTCGACCACGGCCGACTGTGCGATGCCTGCATCACCGGCGGGCTGTGGCAGGCCGCGCGCCGGCGCTGCAAGGACGACTCGCTCGGTGCCAGCGCGCTGCTGTCGCTGGAGTCGTGGCTGCACCGCACCACCGGGGCGTGGTCGGCCGTCGACCTCTTCATCAGCCCGAGCCAGTTCCTGGCCGGGGTGATGGCGCGGGCGGGGGTCTTCCCCGAGCGGATGCGCGTGGTCAACCACTTCGTCGACCCCGGCGGCCCCGGGCCGGCGGAGCAGCCTGGGCGGGGGCTGGTCTTCGCCGGCCGGCTCGCCCCGGAGAAGGGCGTGGACACCCTCATCGAGGCGGTGGCACGGATGCGCACGCCCACCACCCTCACCGTGGCCGGGGACGGCCCGGTGCGGGCAGCGCTGGAGGAGCAGGCGGCGCGGGTCGCACCCGGCCGGGTGCAGTTCGTCGGGCGGCTGGACAAGGCGGCCCTGCAGCACGTCGTGCGCCGGTCGGTCGCCTCCGTCGTCCCCTCGGTCTGGCACGAGAACCAGCCGATGACGGTGCTCGAGGCGTTCGCCCTGGCGGTGCCCGTGGTGTGCACCGACCTGGGCGGCCTGCCCGAGCTGGTCCGCGACGGCGTCGACGGGGCGGTGGTGCCGGCCGGGGACCCTGCTGCCCTCGCGAGGGCGCTCGACGCGGTGGTGGCCGAGCCGGCCGCGGCGCACCGGATGGGGGTGGCCGCGCGCGAGCGGATGGTGGTCGAGTTCAGCCCGCAGGTTCACCTGGACCGGGTGGCGGGGGTCTACGAGGAGGCGCGGATGCGCGTGCAGGGACGGGTGGGGACCGGGACGGGGGCACGGCGATGAGCAGCGAGGCACACGGCATACCGGCGGCGGGCGGACCCGTGCGGGTGCTGTACTTCGCCGGCAGCGGGCGCAGCGGCAGCACCGTCATCAACAGCATCCTCGGCCAGGTCGACGGCGCGTTCGCCGCGGGCGAGCTGCGCTACCTGTGGCAGCGCGGGGTCGCCGAGAACCGGCTCTGCGGCTGCGGTACCCCGTTCGCCGACTGCGCGCTGTGGCGCCAGGTGATGGACGAGGTGCGTGCCGGCGTCTCCCTGCTGGACGCCGCGGGCGTGGGGAGCCGGCTGCTCTCCCGGCTGCGGATGGCGCGCGTGCCGGCGATGCTGGCCCGCCGCGCGCTCGGACGCCGGGCCGTCCCCGCGCACCCCGACGACGTGGCCGTCGGCCGCCTGTATGCCGCGCTGGCCCACGTCAGCGGCGCCCGCGTCATCGTCGACTCCTCCAAGCTGCCGCCCTACGCGCTGCTGCTGTCCGGGCTGCCCGGCGTCGAGCTGCACGTGCTGCAGGTCGTGCGCGACTCGCGCGCCACGGCGTTCTCCTGGCGGCGGCGCAAGCAGGCTCGTGACTATGCCGAGGGAGACGGCTTGATGCCGCAGCAGCCGCTGTGGAAGAGCTCCCTGCTCTGGCTGGTGTGGAACTCCCTGACCGTCCTGCTGTGGCACCGCGACCGGGAGCACTACGTGCGGCTTCGCTACGAGGACTTCGTGCGGGCGCCGCGCGAGTCGATGGAGCGGGTGGTGCGGATGGTCGGGCTCGACCCGGCGACGCTGCCGTTCGAGAGCCCGACGAGCGTGCGGCTGGAGCCGACGCACTCGGTCGCCGGCAACCCCTCGCGGCACCGGGTCGGCTCGGTGGAGCTGCGCCCCGACCACGAGTGGCTGCAGGCGATGCCGCGGCGCCAGCGCGTGCTGGTCACGACGCTGACGGCGCCCGCGCTGCGGGCCTTCCGCTACCCCCTGCTGCCCGGCGGGCGTCCCTAGGGCTCGAGCGTCGCGGGCAGGCCGAACGCGAGGACGTGGCGGGCGCCGACGAACGCGTTGCTCTCGACGATCTTGCCGTCCTCGACCCGCAGGACGTCGACGACCAGCGCCTCGTAGTGCGTGCCCCCGGGATGGCGCAGGTAGTTGACCAGCGCCGGCCTCCCGTTCGCGGAGGTGGGGAACGTGCGCCAGTCCAGGGGGCGACCGAGGAGCTCGGCGGCCGCGTCGATCCCGACCACCGGCGGCTCGGGCGGCATGGTGATCCGGACGTCGTCGGCGAGCAGTGCCCGGAAGTCCTCCGGGGTCCTGGCCTCGGCGTAGCGGCGCAGGACGTCCTCGTCCTCGCCGGTGAGCCGCGGTCGGCGCCAGTCCCGGGGATCCGCGGGAACGCGGCCGCGCAGGGTGCCCCGGGCCCGTTGGAGGAGGCTGTTGACGGCCGCGACGCGGGTGCCGAGCGTGCCGGCGACCTCCTGCGGCGTCCAGCCGTAGACGTCGCGCAGCACGAAGGCCGACCGCTGCCGTGGGGGCAGGTACATCAGCGCGGCGAGCAGGGCCAGCTCCACGGTCTCCTGCGCGGCCAGGCCCGTCTGCGGGTCGTCGG
Organism: Oryzihumus leptocrescens; assembly: GCF_006716205.1. Classification (GTDB taxonomy): domain Bacteria; phylum Actinomycetota; class Actinomycetes; order Actinomycetales; family Dermatophilaceae; genus Oryzihumus; species Oryzihumus leptocrescens. The sequence goes on from NZ_VFOQ01000001.1 coordinate 403,989, forward strand.
CCAGCAGGGCGTCGGGATAGGGCCCCAGCTCGGTGGACCACTCCAGCGGGTCACCGGACGGCACGCTCCGCCGCGCGGCCGCCTTGCGGCTGTCGAGGAACACGTTCGTGGCGATCCGGTACAGCCAGGTCCGCGCCGACGCCCGGCCCTCGAAGCGGCTGCGGGCCCGCCACGCGCGCAGGAACGTCTCCTGCACCAGGTCGTCCGCGTCCGCCACGTTCCCGGCCAGGCGGTAGCAGTGGACGTGCAGCTCGCGCCGGTGCTCGGCGAAGGCGGTCTGCAGCCACCCGTCCCATGCGTCGGCCACCTGGGTCCCCTCTGTCTCAGTCGTCGTCATGACAGTACTGACGACCGGAGGTCCAGTTCGTCATCGGTGACCGATGACGAACTGCCGCTGGCTCGTCAGTACCCGTGGAGACCCACCGCACACGAAGGAGACGCGTCATGACGACAACCCCGACACCCTCGGCACACCGCCCTGCCCTGCCCCCGGTCGTCGACCGGCAGGCGTGGCTGCGCGAGCGCGAGGCGCTGCTGGCCCGGGAGAAGGCCCACACCCGAGAAGGGGACGCGATCGCCGCCGCCCGCCGCCGGCTGCCGATGACCTTGGTGCCCGAGGTGACCGTCGAGGGCGCTGGCGGCAGCGTTCCGCTGGTGGAGGCGTTCGAGGGCCGCCGGATGCTCATCGCCTACTTCCACATGTGGCACGACGGTGCGCCGTTCGAGGACCAGTGCGAGGGCTGCACCTTCTCGACCTGCCACATGCAGACGCTGGACTACCTGCACGCCCGGGACGTGACGTATGCCGTGTTCGGCCAGGGCGCCTACGACGAGAGCGCCGCGTTCGCGCAGTTCATGGGGTACCCGTTCCCCTGGTACTCGGCGAGGGACTCCGACCCCGGCCTGCTCGACGGACGCGACTTCGGGTTCATCGCGTGCTACCTGCGCGACGGGGACCAGGTCTACGAGACGTACTGGACGACCGACAGGGGCGTGGAGGCGCTGACGACGAGCTACCACGCGCTGGACCTGACCGTGTACGGCCGGCAGGAGCCATGGGAGGACTCACCCGCAGGCTGGCCGCGGGTCGAGGGACACCCGTGGCGCCTCGACGGCCGCCCGGTGGCGCAGTGGTCCCGACCGGGCGTCGCGGCGTCCCGACCGGGCGTCGTGGCGTCCCGACCGGGCGTCGTGGCGGCGAAGGCCTCCTGTTGCGGGACGTGACACCGGCCGGAGGCACCAGGTCCGCCGGATCGCCCGTTCCCCCAGGGTGATCCGACGGACCTGGTGTGTTCGGTGGGGCGTGAGTGGGACGCCCCGGGCTGAGCGCCCGCCCGTCAGGACGCCTCGCCGATCATGCCCGCCGCGACCGTGCGGTGGGTGCCCTCGTCGATGAGCACGAACCCGCCGGTGGTGCGGTTGCGGGAGTACTCGTCGCACATCAGCGGTGCCGTGGTGCGCAGCTTGACCCGGCCGATCTCGTTGAGCCGCAGCTCCTGGGCGTCCTCGTCGCGGTGCAGCGTGTTGACGTCCAGGCGGTAGCTGAGGTCGCGGATGATGGTGCGCGCCGAGCGGGTCGTGTGCTTGATGGCGTACTTGCGCCCGACCTGCAGCGGGGCGCTCTCGTCCATCCAGCAGATCATCGCGTCGACGTCCTGGGCGACCACGGGCCTGTTCGTCGGCCGGCACAGCATGTCGCCGCGGGAGATGTCGATCTGGTCCTCCAGGCGCACCGTCACCGACATCGGCGCGAAGGCCTCCTCGAGCTCGCCGTCCGCGGTCTCGATCGACTTGATCCGCGAGGTGAACCCCGACGGCAGCGCCATCACCTCGTCGCCGCGGCGCAGCACGCCACCGGCGATCTGCCCGGCATACCCGCGGTAGTCGTGCCAGTCGTCGGACTGGGGCCGGATGACGTACTGCACCGGGAAGCGGACGTCGATGAGGTTGCGGTCGCTGGCGACGTGCACCGTCTCGAGGTGGTGCAGCAGGCTCGGCCCGTCGAACCAGGGCATCTTCGCCGAGCGGGTCACCACGTTGTCGCCGTGCAGCGCCGACACCGGCAGCACGGTGAGGTCCGGCACGCGCAGCTTGGCGGCGAAGGAGACGAACTCGGCGTGGATCTCGTCGAAGACCTCCTCGGAGTAGTCGACGAGGTCCATCTTGTTGACGCAGAGCACGATGTGCGGGACCTGCAGCAGCGTCGCCAGGAACGCGTGCCGGCGGCTCTGCTCGACGATGCCCTTGCGCGCGTCGACGAGCACCAGCGCCAGGTCGGCGGTCGAGGCGCCGGTCACCATGTTCCGGGTGTACTGCACGTGCCCGGGGGTGTCGGCGATGATGAACTTGCGCCGGGGGGTGGAGAAGTAGCGGTAGGCCACGTCGATCGTGATGCCCTGCTCGCGCTCCGCGCGCAGGCCGTCGGTGAGCAGCGCGAGGTTGACGTGCTCCTCGCCGCGGTCCCGGCTGGTGCGCTCGACCGAGTCCATCTGGTCCTGGAAGACCGTCTTGGTGTCGTAGAGCAGCCGGCCGATCAGCGTGCTCTTGCCGTCGTCGACGGAGCCGGCAGTGGCGAACCTCAGGATGTCCACGATCAGAAGTACCCTTCCCGCTTGCGGTCTTCCATGGCTGCTTCGCTGAACTTGTCGTCGCCGCGCGTGGCGCCGCGCTCGGTGATCCGGGTGGTGGCGACCTCCTCGATCACCTTCTCCACGGTGTCGGCGTCGGAGGGGACCGCCGCGGTGAGGCTCGCGTCGCCCACGGTGCGGTAGCGCACCCGCTGCACCGAGGTGGCCTCGCCGTCCCGCGGGCGGAAGAACTCGTTGGCGCCGAACAGCATCCCGTCGCGCTCGACGACCTCGCGGTCGTGCGCGAAGTACAGCGCCGGCAGGGCGATCTCCTCCCGGGCGATGTAGGACCAGATGTCGAGCTCGGTCCAGTTCGACAGGGGGAAGACCCGGATGCTCTCCCCGACGTGGATCTGGCCGTTGTAGGCGTTCCACAGCTCGGGGCGCTGGTTCTTGGGGTCCCACTGGCCGAACTCGTCCCGGAAGCTGAAGATGCGCTCCTTGGCGCGCGCCTTGTCCTCGTCCCGTCGGGCGCCGCCGAAGACCGCGGTGAACCGGTGCTTGGCGAGGGCGTCGAGCAGCACCGGCGTCTGGATCCGGTTGCGCGTGCCGTCCGGCGGCTCGACGACCGACCCGTTGTCGATCGCCTCCTGCACGCTGGCGACGATGAGCTGCACCTTGAGCTCGCGCACCCGGCGGTCCCGGAACTCCAGCACCTCGGGGAAGTTGTGCCCGGTGTCGACGTGCATGACCGGGAAGGGGATCCGGGCCGGCCAGAACGCCTTCTCCGCCAGGCGCAGCATGACGATCGAGTCCTTGCCGCCGGAGAACAGCAGCACCGGCTTCTCGAGCTCGGCGACCACCTCGCGGAAGATGAAGATCGACTCGGCCTCCAGCGCGTCCAGCTGGCTGAGCTGGTAGTCGTTGGCGACCGGGGGCGGGGGGTTCATGAGGCCTTCTCCTCGTGCGTGACGGCAGCAGGGGTCAGCTCGGCGATGGCCGCGAGCACGCGATCGCTCACCTCGGGACGGCAGATGAGCAGGTCGGGCAGCAGCGGGTCGCTGTGGTTGTAGGTCAGTGGCGTGCCGTCGATCCGGCTGGTGTGCAGCCCGGCCGCGCGGGCCACGGCCACCGGCGCGGCCGAGTCCCACTCGTACTGCCCGCCGGCGTGCACGTAGGCGTCGACGGTGCCGTCCAGCACCGCGGTCGCCTTGACCCCCGCAGACCCCATGGGGACCAGCTCGGCGTCCAGCCGCCGGGCCAGCTCCTGCACGAACGCCGGTGGCCGCGAGCGGCTCACCGCCAACCGCAACCGCACCGGTATGCCGGCCGGCCGGGCCGGTGGGGCGTCCGTCGCCAGCGTGGAGTGGCGGGCGGGGCGGCCCACGGCGCCGGCGACCAGCTCGCCGCGCTCCCACAGGGCGACGTGCACCGCCCAGTCGTCGCGGGGCGGCTCGCCGAACTCCCTGGTGCCGTCGAGCGGGTCGATGATCCACACCCGCTCCGCGGCCAGGCGGGCCCGGTCGTCCAGGCCCTCCTCGCTGAGCACCGCGTCGTCCGGCCGCTCCTCCGCGAGCCGCCGCGTGAGCAGCTCGTGGGAGCGCGCATCACCCTGGCGGCGCAGCTCGGCCATGTCGGTCAGGCCGGAGCTGCGCAGCTCCAGCAGGAGCTCGCCCGCCTCGTCCGCCAGCTCCCGCGCCAGTACGTCGTCCTCGTGACCCACACCGTCTCCCTCGTCCTGGAGGCGCGCCTCCGCCCCTGGGCCCGGCCTGGCGACCAGATGGCCCCATTCGTCGTAGTGACAGGGGAATTGGTGCTCAAGACGGCCAATTCGAGTGTGGTTGTGCGGGATCGGTGGCTGATCGCCAGCAAGGCGTAGTGCGGCGTCACCCCTTTGCCGGGGTCAGGACTCCGTCTGCGGCAGGGGCCCGTCCGCCAGGGGTCCGTCCGCCTGCGCCCGGCGCAGGCGTGCCCGCGCGCGACGCCCGGCCAGGGCGGGGAAGCCCAGGCGGCGCCGGATGAGCATCCACAGCACCGGTGCGACGAGGGCGACGGCGACCAGCGCGATACCGGTGGCCGGGGTGGAGACGCCCAGCAGCTTCAGCGCGGAGGCCAGCAGCACGAACGCCAGCGCGCGCCGGACCACGCCGCCGGGCGCGCGCGAGGACAGCTGGGCGCCGACCCACACGCCCGGGACGGCCCCGAGCAGCAGCGAGGCGGTGAGCCCGAGCTTGAAGTCGCCGAAGAGGATGTGCCCGAGCGCAGCGGCGGCCACGAGCGGGACGGCCTGGAGCAGGTCGGTGCCCACGAGCTGGCTGGCCTTGAGCCGCGGGTAGAGCGCCATGAGGGCGATGATGATGAGCGAGCCGGACCCGACCGAGGTCATGCCGACGACCAAGCCGCCGACCGCGCCGACGAGGACCGTGGGCAGGGGGCGCATGCGCACCTCGGGGCGGTCCTGGGGCAGCGCCTCGGCGGAGCCGTCACGGCGCCGCGCCCGCTCGGACAGGCGCAGGTAGGCCCGGATGATCAGGCCGGCTGCGGCGACGAGCAGCGCGACGCCGAGCGCGGTCTGAACCGCGTCCTGGACCTCCTTGCCGCTGCCCAGGGCGCGGGTGACCAGCACGCCGCAGAAGGCGGCCGGGACCGACCCGAGGCACAGCCACTTCACCAGGCCCAGGTTCACCGTGCCGCGGCGCAGGTGCACGAACGAGCCGACCGGCTTCATCACCGCGCTGGCGACCAGGTCGCTGGACACCGCGGTGAGCGGAGGTACGTTGAACAGCAGCACCATGACCGGGGTCATGAGCGCGCCACCGCCCATGCCGGTCAGCCCGACGACGACGCCGATGCCCAGTGATGCCAGCACCATCAACGGGTCGATGCTCATGCGTCCACCTCCGCCAGCCAGCCCCCGACGCGCAGGTAGCCCAGGACGTGGGCGACGGCTTCGTCCGGGTCCATCTGCGAGGTGTCCACGGTGACCTCCGCGTCGAGGGGTTCCTCGTAGGGGTCGGAGACGCCGGTGAACCCGGGCACCAGCCCGGCCCGCGCCTTGGCGTACAGGCCCTTCAGGTCGCGGGCCTCGCACTCCTCCAGAGGGGTGGACACGTGCACCAGCACCATGTCGCCCACCGGTTCCACCATGGCACGGACCGCGGCCCGGGTGCTGGCGTAGGGGGCGATGGGGGCGCACACGGCGATGCCGCCGTGGCGGGCGATCTCGCTGGCGACGTAGCCGATGCGGCGCACGTTCATCTCGCGGGACGCCCTGTCGAAGCCGAGCCCGGCGGAGAGCATCTGCCGCACCACGTCGCCGTCGAGCAGGGTCACCGACCGGTCGCTCAGGCCCGCGATCCGCTCGCGCAGGGCGCGGGCGAGGGTGGACTTGCCCGACCCGGACAGCCCGGTGAACATCACGACCAGTCCCCGCTCGTGGCGCGGCGGGCGCCACCGCCGCAGCACCGGCTCCGCGCCCGGGCTGAGCAGGGACAGCTGGGCGTCGGTGCCGAGCTGGAGGGCCTCGCGGGCCTCCTGCCACTGCCGTGCACCCTTGGCCTCGTCCCGGGCTGCCAGGTGCACCAGCGGGACCGCGCCGGCGGCGCTGCTGAGCAGCTGGCCCAGGACCAGGTCGCTGTCCGGGTCCCTCCAGGCCAGCGGTGCCGAGCGCACCTGCACCCGCTCGGCGGGACCCAGCTCCGCGGCGAGCAACCGGGCGAGCCGCAGCATCACCGACCCGGGCACCAGGCCGTCCTGGGAGGGACCTTCGGAGACGAGCACCAGCACCCGGCCCGAGGCGGCAGCGACGGCGGCGGCCAGCGCCTCGGCGTCGCCGGTCATCGGCGGCCGGCCCACGACGACGAGGGCGTCGGCGGACTCGAGGTCACCGGGGCGCAACGCCTCGCCGCGGTTCTCGCCTGACTCCCGCGGTCGCAGCGCGCGGGCCCGCCCGGCCAGCTCCAGCCCGGGACCGGCGGACGCCGGTGCGCCCACGCGGACGTCCTCGAGCAGCGCCAGGGGCGTGGCCTCGTGGTCGCGCAGCACCACGCTCCCGGCGGCGGCGACCCGGTCGGCGAGCTCCTCCGGCAGCTGCAGGCGCACCTCCGGCGGGTCCACGCCGGGGGTGGCCGGGTCGGCCACGGTGAGGGGCATGCCCAGCGGCTGCGCGCCCTGCAGCACGCGCATCAGCACGAGCTCGAGGTCGAACACGGCGGCCGGGTCGAGGTCCACCTGGGGCGCGGTGGTGTCCGCGGGCATCGTCGGGTCGTCGGGCACGGCGCAGCTCCATCCCGCGGGGTCAGCCGCGCCGGTGTTCCCGGACGTGGCCCCCTGTGCCCGCGCCTTCCACGGTAAGGACGGGCACCGCGCCCCGTCTCGCAGTCGGCCAAATCCGCGCCCGTGCGCCGGTGTCGGGCGGCAGTCGTACCCTGAAGAACGCCCGCTTCCACCGGAAGTGGGGCTTTCGTGCTGTCCACCGCACCCCCTGCAGGAGCCATGAGCCTCACCAGCCTGCTCGACGTCCTCACCACTGACGCGCCCGTCCGGGCCGCCCTCGCCGCGGCCGACAGCGGCGAGCGGGTCGTCGACGTGGCAGTGGCAGCCGGTGCCCGCCCGCCGCTGCTCGCCGCCCTCGCCGGCGCCGGCGGGGGATCGGCCCACCCGGTCCTCGCCGTGACTGCCACCGGCCGCGAGGCCGAGGACCTCGCGTCCGCCCTGCGCTGCTTCCTGCCCGCGGACCGGGTCGCCGAGTTCCCGTCCTGGGAGACGCTGCCGCACGAGCGGCTCTCGCCCCGCAGCGACACCGTCGGGCGCCGCCTGGCCGTCCTGCGGCGGCTGGCGCACCCGGACCCGGCCGACCCGGCATACGGCGTGCTCGACGTGGTCGTCGCCCCGGTGCGCGCGCTGCTGCAGCCCCTGGTCACTGGCCTCGCCGAGCTGGTCCCGGTCGCCCTGACCGCGGGGCAGGAGGCCCCGCTGGAGGAGGTCGTCGAGGCGCTCGCGGCGGCCGCCTACACCCGCACCGACCTGGTCGAGCGGCGCGGCGAGTTCGCCGTCCGCGGCGGCATCCTCGACGTGTTCCCACCCACCGAGGAGCACCCGGTGCGCGTGGAGTTCTGGGGTGACACCGTCGAGGAGATCCGCTGGTTCAAGGTCGCCGACCAGCGCAGCCTCGAGATCGCCGAGCACGGCCTGTGGGCGCCGCCGTGCCGTGAGGTGCTGCTGACCGAGTCGGTCCGCAAGCGCGCCGCCGCCCTGGCCGAGCAGCTGCCCGGCGTCGCCGACATGCTCGGCAAGCTGTCCGAGGGCATCGCCGTGGAGGGCATGGAGTCCCTTGCCCCGGCCCTGGTCGACGGCATGGAGTCGCTGCTGGACGTCCTGCGCCCGGGCACCCAGGTCGTGCTGGTCGACCCCGAGCGGGTGCGCACCCGGGCGCACGACCTGGTGGCCACCAGCGCCGAGTTCCTCGAGGCCAGCTGGGCCAACGCCGCCGCCGGCAACGCCGTGCCCGTCGACCTGCAGGGGGTCCTCGGCACCGCGTCCTACTGGTCCCTGGCCCAGGTGCGCGAGCATGCCCTCGCCACCGGTCGCCCGTGGTGGTCGCTCACCTCCTTCGCCTCTGACGCCGAGCTGGCCGAGTTCGCCGAGGACGACCTGCCCGGCGAGCGGGTCACCATCGACTCCTCCGACGTCGAGGCCTATCGCGGTGACACCGAGGCGGCGGTGGGCGACCTGCGTCGCTGGGCCGCCGAGGGCTGGCACACCCTCGTCGTCACCGAGGGGCACGGCCTGGCCCGGCGCGTCACCGAGGTGCTCGCCGAGCACGACGTGCCCGGCCGGCTGGAGGACGGCGCCGACGACCTGTCACCGGGGCTCGTCCACGTGACGACCGGCGCGCTCGGCCGCGGCTTCGTGCTGCCCGGGGCGCGGCTGGCCGTGGTCACCGAGGCCGACCTGACCGGCCAGCCGGGTCAGGGCAACACCACCAAGGACATGCGCCGCATGCCCTCGCGCCGACGCAACATGGTCGACCCGCTCCAGCTGCGCCCCGGCGACTTCGTCGTGCACGAGCAGCACGGCGTGGGCCGGTTCGTGGAGATGATGCAGCGCACCGTCGGCGGCGCGACCCGCGAGTACCTCGTGATCGAGTACGCCGCCAGCCGTCGTGGCCAGCCCGCCGACCGGCTGTCCGTGCCGACCGACCAGCTCGACCAGGTCACCCGCTACGTCGGCGGCGAGGCCCCGACGCTGAACAAGCTCGGCGGCGCCGACTGGGCCAAGACCAAGAGCCGGGCCAAGAAGCACGTCAAGCAGATCGCCGGCGAGCTGATCCGGCTCTACAGCGCCCGCATGGCCACCCGGGGCCACGCCTTCGGGCCGGACACCCCGTGGCAGCGCGAGCTCGAGGACGCCTTCGCCTACGTCGAGACGCCCGACCAGCTGAGCAGCATCGACGAGGTCAAGGTCGACATGGAGCGCTCGGTGCCGATGGACCGCCTCATCTGCGGCGACGTCGGCTACGGCAAGACCGAGATCGCGGTGCGGGCGGCGTTCAAGGCGATCCAGGACGGCAAGCAGGTCGCCGTCCTCGTGCCCACGACGCTGCTGGTGCAGCAGCACTTCCAGACCTTCTCCGAGCGCTACGCCCAGTTCCCCGTGGTGGTCAAGGCGCTGTCCCGGTTCCAGACCGACGCCGAGGCGAAGCGGGTGCTCGAGGGCCTGGCCGACGGCAGCGTCGACCTGGTCATCGGCACCCACCGGCTGCTCTCGAAGGAGGTGCGGTTCAAGGACCTCGGGCTGGTCGTCGTCGACGAGGAGCAGCGCTTCGGTGTCGAGCACAAGGAGCAGCTCAAGCAGATGCGCACCGCGGTCGACGTCCTCGCGATGTCGGCGACCCCGATCCCGCGCACGCTCGAGATGGCGGTCACCGGCATCCGCGAGATGTCGACCCTGGCCACCCCGCCCGAGGAGCGCCACCCGGTCCTGACCTTCGTCGGCGCCTACGACGAGAAGCAGATCGTGGCCGCCATCCGGCGCGAGCTGCTGCGTGAGGGCCAGGTCTTCATGGTCCACAACAAGGTCAGCTCGATCGAGAAGGCCGCCGCCCGGCTCCGCGAGCTGGTGCCCGAGGCACGGGTCGCCACCGCACACGGCCAGATGGGCGAGCACCGCCTCGAGCAGGTCGTCCTCGACTTCTGGGAGAAGAAGTTCGACGTGCTGGTCTGCACCACCATCGTCGAGACCGGCCTGGACATCTCCAACGCCAACACGCTCATCGTCGAGCGCGCCGACGTGCTCGGCCTGTCCCAGCTGCACCAGCTGCGCGGCCGGGTGGGGCGCGGCCGCGAGCGTGCCTACTCCTACTTCCTCTACCCGCCGGAGAAGCCGCTGACGGAGACGGCGCACGACCGCCTGCAGACCATCGCCAGCCACACCGACCTCGGCGCCGGCATGCAGGTGGCCATGAAGGACCTCGAGATCCGTGGCGCCGGCAACCTGCTGGGCGGCGAGCAGTCCGGCCACATCGCCGGGGTCGGGTTCGACCTCTACGTGCGGCTGGTCGGCGAGGCGGTGGCGGACTATCGCGGGGAGGCCGACACGGCGCCGGTCGAGATCAAGATCGAGCTCCCCGTCGACGCGCACCTCCCGCACGACTACGTGCCGGGGGAGCGGCTGCGCCTGGAGGCCTACAAGAAGCTCGCCGTCGTGGAGGACGAGGCCGGCCTGGCCGAGATCGAGGCCGAGCTGCGCGACCGCTACGGCGCCCCTCCCGAGCCGGTGCAGAACCTGCTCGAGGTCGCTCGGCTGCGCACAGTGGCGCGCCAGGCGGGCGTCGCCGACATCAGCGTCCAGGGCAACTTCGTGCGGTTCGGGCCACTCGAGCTGCCCGAGAGCCAGCAGCTGCGGCTGCAGCGGCTCTACCCGGGGTCGCTGGTCAAGGACCAGGTCCGTACGATTCTCGTGCCCAAGCCCATGACCGCGAGGGTGGGTGGCAAGCCGCTGCGCGACACCGCAGTCCTGCGGTGGGCCAGCGACCTGATCCACGCGGTCCTGCTCGACAGCGTGGCCAGCGCCGCGCGCGTGGCCTCGAGCTGACGGCCATGATGTGCTCGACCCGCGCGCGCCGGCACCCGGCGGCACGACGAAAGGAACGTCCGTGAAGGTTCTCCCGACGGCCCGCGCCGCCGCGCCGGTCGCCCTGATCCTCGGTGCCGCCCTGGCCCTGTCCGGCTGCGGCCCGCAGGAGGCCGGTGCCGCCGCGATCGTCGGCAACCGGGTCATCAGCGACCAGGACGTGCAGACCGCGGCCCAGGAGACCAACAAGGGGGTCGAGGGGCTGCAGCAGCCGTTCACCGCCTCCGACACGCTGGTCTTCCTCATCGTCTCGCCCTACGTCCTCGACGCGGCGGCCAAGGGCGGTCACGGGGTCTCCGAGTCCCAGGCCAAGGCGGCGCTGACCAAGCTGGCCAACCCCTCGCCGGCCACGCTCCAGTTCGCCCGCACGTTCATCGCGCTGCAGGGGCTGACCCAGGAGCAGGTCCAGGGCGTCCTCGCCGAGGTGCAGAAGGCCAAGATCACGGTCAACCCGCGCTACGGCAAGCTCGACCCCAAGACCCTGCGCCTGGACACCAGCGAGCCGAACTGGATCAAGAAGGTCCCGCAGGCCAACGCCACCACTGCCCCGTCCGTCCCCTCCGGCCAGTAGTCCGCAGGCCCGCGTGGCGCACCGCCTGACCCTCCTGCTCAGCAGCCCGCGCGTCGCGCCGGGCCTGCTCACCCGCGACGCGTGGGACGTGCTCGCGTCGGCCGCGGCCGTCCTCGCCCGCGACGAGGACGAGGCCCAGGCCGTCGCGGTCGCCGAGTCGGGTATGCCGGTCGCGCACGTGGGTGCCGAGCACCCCGCCGTGCTGGCCCGCCTCCTCGCCGACCGCGCGGACCAGGGGGAAGTGGTGTGGCTGGGCTCCGCCGACGGCGACCCGGGCCTGACCGACGCCCTCGCGGCGGAGGTCAGCCGCCGGCCCGAGCCGCCGGAGGTCGAGGTGCTGGTCGGGTCCTGGGACGTGCCGGGGTCCCGGCTGCTGGACCTCGTGGCCGTGATGGACCGGCTGCGCACCCCGGGCGTCTGCCCGTGGTACGCCGAGCAGACCCACGAGTCCTTGCTGCCCTACCTCATCGAGGAGGCCTACGAGGTCGTCGAGGCGATCGAGTCCGGCGACCGGGCCCACATGCTCGAGGAGCTCGGCGACCTGCTCTTCCAGGTCGCCTTCCACGCCCGGGTCGCCGCCGAGGACCCGGCGGCGCCGTTCGACGTCGACGACGTGGCCGCGGCCCTCGTCGACAAGCTCGTCCGGCGCAACCCGCACGTGTTCGCCGACGTCGAGGCCGAGACCGCCGAGGACGTGACCGCGAACTGGGAGGCCATCAAGGCGCAGGAGAAGCCCCACCGCGACTCGCCGCTGGACGGCATACCGGCTGGCCTGCCCGCGCTGGCGCGGGCCGACAAGGTGCTCTCCCGGCTGGAGCGGGCCGGGGCTGCGCAGGTCGCGACCGACGCGACGGCAGGGGAGGACGTGGGCGCCCAGCTGCTCGCCCTGGTGGCCCGGGCGAGGGCCGCCGGGGTCGACGCCGAGGCGGCCCTGCGGGCGACGCTGCGCGAGGTCGAGGCGCAGGTCAGGGCCGACGGGGCCTGAGCCCGCGGTCCCACGGTGCGGGTCGGTCACCGGCGGGGGCAGGCCCAGCCGTTAGGCTCCTGTCGTATCCGTCCGGCCCACCGATGGAGATGTTTGTGGCCAGCATCGAGGCAGTAGGCGCGCGCGAGATCCTTGACTCGCGCGGCAACCCCACCGTCGAGGTCGAGGTCGCCCTCGACGACGGCACGATCGCCCGCGCGGCAGTTCCCTCCGGCGCGTCGACCGGCGCGTTCGAGGCGGTCGAGCGCCGCGACGGTGACAAGAACCGCTACGGCGGCAAGGGCGTCGAGCAGGCGGTCGACGCCGTCCTCGACGAGATCGGCCCGCGCCTGCTGGGCTTCGAGGCGAGCGAGCAACGGCTCGTCGACGCCGAGATGCTCGCCATGGACGGCACCGCCAACAAGGGCACCCTCGGCGCCAACGCCATCCTCGGTGTCTCGCTCGCCGTGGCCCGTGCGGCGGCCGACTCCGCGGGCCTGCCCCTGTTCCGCTACGTCGGCGGTCCCAACGCCCACGTGCTGCCCGTGCCGATGATGAACATCCTCAACGGTGGGTCGCACGCCGACTCCAACGTGGACATCCAGGAGTTCATGATCGCCCCGATCGGGGCCGGCTCCTTCCGGGAGGCGCTGCGCTGGGGCACCGAGGTCTACCACGCGCTCAAGGCGGTCCTGAAGGAGCGCGGCCTGTCCACCGGCCTGGGCGACGAGGGCGGCTTCGCACCGAACCTCGAGAGCAACCGTGCGGCGCTCGACATCATCAGCGAGGCGGTCGCCAAGGCCGGCTACACCCTGGGCACCGACATCGCCCTGGCGCTCGACGTCGCGGCCTCGGAGTTCTGTGAGGACGGCGTCTACACCTTCGAGGGGCAGCAGCGCACCGCCGCCGAGATGACGGCCTACTACGCCGAGCTCGTCGAGGCCTACCCGCTGGTGTCCATCGAGGACCCGCTGGACGAGGACGACTGGGAGGGCTGGGCGACCATCACCGCGGTGCTCGGCGACAAGGTCCAGATCGTCGGCGACGACCTGTTCGTCACCAACCCCGAGCGGCTGCAGCGCGGCATCGACAACGCCACCGCCAACGCGCTGCTGGTCAAGGTCAACCAGATCGGCTCGCTGACCGAGACCCTCGACGCGGTCGACCTGGCCCAGCGCAACGGCTACCGCGCGATGATGAGCCACCGCTCCGGCGAGACCGAGGACACCACCATCGCCGACCTGGCCGTCGCCACCAACTGCGGCCAGATCAAGACCGGTGCCCCGGCCCGCTCCGAGCGTGTCGCGAAGTACAACCAGCTCCTGCGCATCGAGGAGGAGCTCGACGAGGCCGCGCGCTACGCCGGCGCCGGCGCCTTCCCGCGGTTCAAGGGCGACCGGGCCTAGCCCGGGCAGGGACACCGCTCGTGGCCGCCAACCGACCGGGCAGTGCGCCGAGGAGTCCTCGGCGCACCGGCTCGCCACGGTCCGGTGCGGCGGCCACGAGCCGTCCCTCCACCCCCCGCAAGTCCGCCGGCCGGCCCGCGACCTCGGCCCGCAGCCGCCGTCCGCGGGGCGACCAGCGCACGCCCCGCTCCCTGCGCCGGATGGCCATCCTCGCCTCGATCTTCGTCATGCTCGCGGTCCTCCTGGTGCCGACCCTGCGCTCCTACCTGCGCCAGCAGGGCGAGATCGAGGCGATGCGGCACAAGGTCGCCCAGCAGGGCAAGGCCGTCGATGCGCTGCGCGTGCAGAAGCAGCAGTGGGACGACCCCGCCTACATCCAGGAGCAGGCGCGCCAGCGCCTCAAGATGGTCAAGGTCGGCGAGCGCTCGTTCACCGTGCTCGACGCCAGCCCGGCCTCGCCGCAGCGCAAGGACCCCCAGGTCGCCTCCGTGCCGGCTGCCTCCGGCCGCAACCACCCGTGGTACGGCCAGCTCTGGGAGTCGATGGTCATCGCCGACACCCCGCCCCAGCCCACGCCGGGCGCCACGACGCCCGCCCCGCTCCCCACCCCAGGACACAGCACCCCATGAGCACCGTTGACGCCGCCGACCTCGCCGCCGTGGAGCAGCAGCTCGGCCGTCCACCCCGTGGTGTCGCCGAGGTGGCGCACCGCTGCCCGTGCGGCAACCCCGACGTGCTGCGCACCGAGCCGCGGCTGCCCGACGGCACGCCGTTCCCGACGACCTACTACGCCACCTGCCCCCGCCTGACCGGCGCCATCAGCACGCTGGAGACCAGCGGGCTGATGAAGGACATGACCGCGCGCCTGGGCGAGGACCCCGAGCTGGCCGCCGCCTACGCCGCGGCCCACGAGGACTACCTGCGCCGCCGGGCCGAGCTGGGCGAGGTGCCCGAGATCGAGGGCATCACCGCCGGCGGCATGCCGACCCGCGTCAAGTGCCTGCACGTGCTCGTGGCGCACTCCCTGGCCGTGGGCCGGGGCGTCAACCCGCTCGGGGACGAGGCCCTGGACGCCCTCGACGACTGGTGGGCGGGCGGCCCGTGCGTAGAGCGCGGGGCCGCGGAGTGACCCGCGTCGGGGCGGTCGACTGCGGCACCAACTCGATCCGGCTGCTCATCGCCGACGTCGACCCGGTGGCCGGCACCCTGACCGACGTGGTTCGCCGGATGGAGGTCGTCCGGCTCGGCTACGGCGTCGACCGCACCGGCGTCATCGCCCCGGACGCGATGGAGCGCACCCTCGCCGCCTGCCGCGACTACGCCGCCCAGTGCGAGGAGCACGGCGTCGAGCGGGTCCGCTTCGTGGCCACGTCCGCCTCGCGCGACGCGCGCAACGCCGCCGAGTTCGTCGCCGGGGTGCGTGAGGCCTTCGCCTCCTTCGGTATCGCGCCCGAGGTCGTCAGCGGGCACGAGGAGGCCTCGCTGTCCTTCCGTGGCGCGACCGGGGAGCTGCGCGGGCGCGGCGTGCCCGGCCCCTACCTCGTGGTCGACCTCGGTGGTGGGTCCACGGAGCTGGTCCGTGGCACCGACGACGTCGAGCAGGCCCGCTCGGTCGACATCGGCTGCGTGCGGATGACCGAGCGCCACCTGCACTCCGACCCGCCCACGGCCGCCGAGGTCGCCGCGGCGACCCGCGACATCGAGGCCGCGATCGACGAGGCGGCCGCCGTCGTGGACCTCGCCGGGGTCAAGGCCCTGGTCGGCCTCGCCGGCAGCGTGACCACCCTGACGGCCCACGCCCTGGCGCTGCCCGGCTACGACCCGGCGCGCATCCACCTCGCCTCGCTCCCGGTCGACACGGTGGCTGCCGCGGCAGATGACCTGCTGGCCAGGTCGCACGCCGAGCGCGCGGCCCTGCCGTTCATGCACCCGGGGCGGGTGGACGTCATCGGGGCAGGGGCGCTCATCTGGCGCCTCGTCGTCGAGCGGGTCCGGCGCGAGGCAGGCGTGACCGAGGTGGTCACCAGCGAGCACGACATCCTCGACGGCATCGCCCTCGGCATCGCGGGCTGACCGGGGCTGGGGAGGCTGGCGATGGGGGAGCCCGGCGGCCCGGGGCGCGACCCGCAGGAGCTGCTGCCCCACCCGGTGACCGGCCGTCTGTTCCCCTCGCCCGTGCCGCCCGGGACCGGCTGGCCGGGCGACCCGGCCGCGGAGGACACCCCGGTGGCCCGGACGGCGTCGGCGGCCGCGCGCCTGGCCCGCACGGCCCCCGATGTCGAGGAGCTCGACGCCAGGGTCAGCGTGTGCCGGGCCTGCCCACGCCTCGTGCGCTGGCGGGAGGAGGTCGCCACCGGGGGCAAGCGCGCCTCCTTCGCCGACCAGCCCTACTGGGGGCGACCCGGCCCGGGGTTCGGTGACCCCCACCCGCAGGTCCTGGTCGTCGGCCTCGCGCCGGCGGCCAACGGCACCAACCGCACCGGGCGGATGTTCACCGGCGACCGCAGCGGCGACTGGATCTACGCCGCGCTGCACCGCGCCGGGTTCGCCGCCGAGCCGCACAGCGTGGCCAGCGGCGACGGGCAGCGGCTGAGCGGGGCACGCATCGTCGCCGCGGTGCGGTGCGCCCCGCCGGCGAACCGGCCGACGCCGCTGGAGCGGGACACCTGCGGGGCCTGGCTGGACCGTGACGTTGCTCTCGCCGAGCCGACGCTGCGCTCGGTCCTGGCCCTCGGGGCCATCGCCTGGACGGCCACGCTGCAGTGCGCCCGCCGGCTCGGCTGGGCGGTGCCCCGACCCGCGCCGCGCTTCGGCCACGGTGCCGAGACCACGCTGGTCTCCAGCAACGGCAAGGCGATTCGCCTGCTCGGCAGCTACCACGTCAGCCAGCAGAACACCTTCACCGGCAAGCTGACAGAGGCCATGCTCGACGCGGTCCTGAGCCGGCTGTGAGGGGAGCCGGGCCGGGGTGGTGCGGCCCGGTATACCGGGGTCAAGGGCCTGTCCGCGGACTGGAAAGGACTTTGTGAAAACTTTCACGAGTAGTACCGTCGAGCGGTGAGCAAACGCATCGTGGTCCTCGGAGGCGGCTACGTCGGGCTCTACACGAGCCTGGGGTTGCTGCGGAAGCTGCGCGCCGGAGAGGCGACCGTCACGGTCATCGACCCGCGCTCCTACATGACCTACCAGCCGTTCCTGCCCGAGGCGAGTGCCGGCAGCCTCAGCCCACGGCACGTGGTCGTCCCGCTGCGCCGGGTGCTCAAGGGCGCCGAGATCATCAACGCGCACGTGACCAAGGTCGACCACGCCCGCAAGGTGGTCACCGTCGAGCCGCTGGAGGGCCCGTCCTACGAGGTGCCCTACGACGAGGTCGTCGTCGCGCTCGGCTCCAAGGCCCGCACCCTGCCCATCCCCGGCCTGGCCGAGCAGGGCATCGGGTTCAAGACGGTCGAGGAGGCCATCTGGCTGCGCAACCACGTGCTGCGCTGCCTCGACCTGGCCGCCTCCACCCAGGACGCCGAGCGGCGCAGCCGGGCCCTGACCTTCACCTTCGTCGGTGGTGGCTACGCCGGCGTCGAGGCGATCGCCGAGCTGGAGGACATGGCCCGCTACGCCCTGCGCTACTACCCCCAGCTCCATCCCGACGAGCTGCGTTTCGTCCTCGTCGAGGCGACCGGCCGGATCCTGCCCGAGGTCGGCGAGGACATGGGCCGCTACACCCTCGACGAGCTGCGCCAGCGCGGCCTGGACGTGCTGCTGGAGACCCGGCTGGAGTCGTGCGTCGACGGCCACGTCGTGCTCTCCGACGGGCAGCGGTTCGACTCCGACACCGTGGTCTGGACCGCCGGTGTCAAGGCCAGCCCGGTGCTGGCCAACACCGACCTGCCGCTGGACGACAAGGGCCGCCTGGTGTGTGACGCCGACCTGCGCGTGCACGGCCTGGCGGACGCCTGGGGCGCCGGCGACAACGCCGCGGTGCCGGACATCACCAACCCCGGTTCCTTCTGCTCGCCCAGTGCCCAGCATGCCGTGCGGCAGGCGACCCACCTCGCCGACAACATCGTGAAGTCGTTGCGGGGCAAGGAGATCGAGCCGTACCGCCACAAGCACGTCGGCTCCGTGGCGAGCCTCGGCCTGCACAAGGGCGTGGCCCAGGTCTACGGCGTCAAGCTGCGCGGCTGGCCGGCCTGGTTCATGCACCGGACCTACCACGTGTCCCGGGTGCCCACGCTCAACCGCAAGATCCGGGTCATCGTCGACTGGACGCTGGCGCTCTTCTTCAAGCGCGAGATCGTCAGCCTCGGCGAGATGGCTGCGCCCCGCGAGGAGTTCCACCAGGCCGCGGGCGGTGGCCAGTGAGCGTCCCCGGCCAGGTCATCGCCGTGACCGTCCTCGGCCAGGACCGCCCTGGCATCGTCGCCGACGTCACCGGCGCCCTCGCGGACCTGCACGGCAACCTCGAGGACTCGACCATGACGTTGCTGCGCGGCCACTTCGCCATGGTCCTGCTCGTGCGCACCGGCGCCGGCGTCGACGCGGTGGAGTCCGCGCTGCGGCACCTCACCGCCGACGGCTCCCTGGTCATCAACGCCCGGGTCCTCGCCGACACCGCACCGGGCGCCCCCTCCGGGCCGTCCTACGCCCTGCACGTCCACGGCGCCGACCGTCCCGGCATCGTCGCGACCATCACCCGGGTGGTGGCCGAGCACGGCGGCAACATCGTCGACCTCGGCACCCGCCTCGGCGGCGACCTCTACGTGCTCATGGCCGAGCTGGAGCTGCCCGACGTCGCGGCCGCGGAGGCGCTCGAGCGTGACCTGCGCATCGTCGCCGACGAGATCGGCGTCGACGTGCACCTCTCGCCCGTCGAGGACGACCTCTTGTGAGCTCGCAGCCCGGGCGGGACGCCGGCCCGCCACCGGGGTGGAGCATGCCCGCCCTGCCCGAGGGGCGGGTGCTCCCGGTCCGGCTGGCCCCCGACGCCGTCCTCGGCACGCCCGGGGCCGACGTCGACCCGACCGGCCCGGAGTCGGTCCAGCTGGCGGCCGATCTGCTTGCCACGCAACGGGTCTCGCCGGGCTGCGTCGGACTCGCGGCGCAGCAGGTCGGCCTGGCCGTCCGCATGTTCAGCGTCGACGTGACCGGTCACCCCAAGACCCGCACGTGCCATGGCGCGTTCGTGCTGTGCAACGCCGACGTGGTCAGTGCGACGCGCAGGGAGCGCGGCCGCGAGGGCTGCCTGTCCGTGCCGGACTTCACCGGCGACGTCGCCCGCGCCCGCCGCCTGGTCGTGCGTGGCCAGCTGCCGGTCACGGGGGAGTGGGTCGAGGTGACCACCGACGCCTTCGAGGCGGTGGCCCTGCAGCACGAGGTCGACCACACCCGGGGCCTGCTGTTCCTCGACCGCGTGGCAGGCGCCCACGCCATCCACCCGCGCCGCACCTATCTGTAGCCTGACGCCTGTCCCCGTAGCCCAACGGCAGAGGCGAGCGACTTAAAATCGTGCAAGTGCGGGTTCGAATCCCGTCGGGGGCACGCGGCGGGAACTTCCCAGGCCCCTCGGGCCTTCTTCTCAGTGACGGGCCGCCACGACGGCGGCATGACGTGCTGGAGGCACAGATGAGCAACCCGGTGTTCAACCGGATCGACAAGCAGGTCCGCAGCGGCGCCTATGCCGGCTTCGGCCAGCAGCCCCGCGCGCAGTGGTCCAACCCGCAGCAGCCCGCCGCGGCCGACCTCAGCGCCGAGCAGCTGCAGCAGATGTATGACGCGCAGCCCGCCACCGCGGTGCAGGCCCGTCGGATGACCCTCGACGACGTGGTGATGAAGACGCTGCTGCTGTTCGGCATCGTCGTCGTCGTCGCGGCGGCCTCGTGGGTCGTCACGGACACCAGCCCCGCCCTGGCGCTGCCGATCTGGCTGGCCGGCATGCTCGGCGGACTCGTGGTCGGCTTCGTCATCGCCTTCCGGCAGCAGGTCAGCGTCCCGCTGATCCTCACCTACGCGGTGCTCGAGGGTGGCTTCGTCGGCGCGATCAGCCGGGTCTTCGAGTCCTACGCCAACGGGGTCGTCGGCCAGGCGGTGCTGGCGACCATGGCGACGTTCGCCGGCATGTTCATCGCCTGGAAGGTCGGCGTCATCAAGGTGACCGACCGCTCGCGGCGCATCTTCGGCATGGCGGTCATCGGCTACCTGCTCTTCGGCCTGGTCAACCTCGTGTTCGCCTTCGCCACCGGCGGCTGGGGCCTCATCGGCTCCCAGTTCGGCCTGCTGATCTGCGTCGTCGGCGTCGGCATGGCGGCCTACTCCCTGGCCATCGACTTCGACACGATCGACCGTGGTGTCGCGGCCGGGCTGCCCGAGCGCTACTCCTGGCTCATGGCGCACGGCCTGATCGTCTCGCTGGTCTGGCTCTACCTCGAGCTGCTGCGCCTGTTCACCCGGGCCCGCAACTAGTGCAGCCACCCACGCCGGTGCCGGTCGAGGTCCGCACCGAGCTCGCCCGGGTGGTCGAGCGCTGGCGGCAGCTGCCGCTGGACCGCGCCGAGCGCCACGCCGGCGCGGTCCGCGAGCTGGTGCAGCGCCTGGCCGACGAGGTCGCCGAACGCATCGGTCAGGACCCCTGGCCGGTGCCCGACCTCGGCCCGGCGACGCTCATGGACCAGCTGGCGGTCATGGTCTACGACGCGAGTGAGGTGGGCCTGCCGGAGGACCTGGCCGGGCAGCTGGGCGACCTGCGCCGCGCGCTGGCCTGACCGGCATACCGGGGGCGGGCCGCCCTGCTCCCAACCGAACGCACGAAATCCGTCGAATCCCACCCCTGCGGGGGCGGGTTCGACGGATTTCGTGCGTTCGGTGGAGGTGTCTCAGGCGCGCAGGTGGGCGACGGCGGCCCACGCCGGGTCGAGCTGTGAGGCGACCTGCACCCGGCCCTGGTCCCACCCGGGGACGGCCGCCCGGACCTGCTCCGCGGCCGGGGTGGTGCCGTCGACGTAGAGGTGCAGCACGCGCACCCCGTCGTGGCTCTCGTGCGCGACGAGGCGGCCGCTGGGCCCCACCCGGTCGATGAGGTGCTCCTCCAGGCTGCGCAGCCGCGGAAGGCTCTGCGCGCCGGGCAGCCCCTGCTCGGTGGTGTCGGTGAAGGGCACGACCACGGCGACGTGGGTGTCCAGGTGCGGGGCCGTCGCCGCGCGCAGCGGCACCTGGGTCATAGCGAGCACGGGCCGCCCGGTGGGACCGGTGCCCTCCAGCACGGCCCAGGTGGGCTCGCCGTCGGCGTCGAGGTGCTGCTCCTCCAGTGAGCACACGACCGAGCGCAGGCCGGTCAGCGGGACCGCGTCCAGCGGCTCGAGCTCGGCGGCAGAGACCTCGCCGAGCCACGTCTCGACGGCCGCCTCCCCGAGGACCGTGTCGAGCAGCAGGAACGCGGCCTGCGTGCGCATCTGTGGCTCGAGGTCGGCCCAGGCCGGGTGGTGCACGCTGACGTCCACCGCTGCACCGACCACGCGGGCGCCGGCGGTGGCCCGGGCCAGGTCGACGTGCTGGCCCTCGATCTCCAGCGACACCGCCCCGGCGTCGGCTGTGGGCTGGCGCATGTCGGCATAGCTCCACACCGCGTCGGCCGGGGGCGCCGCGAGCCGCCAGCGGCGGGCCAGGGGCCGCAGCGCGGGGTCGCCGGCCGCGGTCACCACGAGCACGTGCTGGCTCTCCTGGCCGCCGGGCCCGAGCTCCCACGCCAGGCCGTCGTGCACCGCGTCCACCCGGGCGCTGAGCGCCTCGACGATGCGCCCCGGTTCCCGGTCGGCGATGGCCCCGGCGACCGCGTCGGCGCCCTCGGCCACCCACCACTGCCAGAACGCACCGATGGCGGCGCCGGCGTCTGTGGTGGCCCTGCGGCGCGAGAAGAGTCCCATGGCGGTCATCCTGCCGTGCTTGTCCACGCGGCACGAGGCAGACCGCCGCATCACCCACCGAACGCACGAAATCCGCCGAACCCAACCCCTCACGGGGCCGATTCGACGGATTTGGTGCGTTCGGTCGAGGGGAGCGACGACCTCAGCTGAGGCGCTCGTAGATGACCGCCATGCCCTGGCCGCCACCGACGCACATGGTCTCGAGGCCGAACTGCCCGTCGCGGGCCTGCAGGCCGTTGAGCAGCGTGGTGGTGATCCGGGCGCCGGTCGAGCCGAACGGGTGGCCCAGGGCGATCGCGCCGCCGTGCACGTTGAGCTTGTCGAAGTCCATGCCGAGGTCGTCGGCCGAGGGCAGCACCTGGGCGGCGAAGGCCTCGTTGATCTCGTAGAGGTCCATGTCGGCGATGGTCATGCCGGCGCGGGCCAGGGCCTGGCGCGAGGCCTCGACCGGGCCGAGGCCCATGATCTCCGGCGACAACGCGGAGACGCCGGTGGAGACGACGCGGGCCAGCGGGGTCAGGCCCAGCTCGCGCGCCTTGGTGTCGCTCATGACGACCACGGCGGCGGCACCGTCGTTGAGCGGGCAGCAGTTGCCGGCCGTGATGGTGCCGTTCTCGCGGAAGACCGGGTTCAGCCCGGACACGCCCTCCAGCGTCACGCCGGCGCGCGGGCCGTCGTCGGTGGAGACGACGGTGCCGTCCGGCGTGGTGATCGGCGTGATCTCGCGGGCGAAGAACCCGTCGGCGATGGCCTTCTCGGCGCGGTTCTGGCTGGAGACGCCCCACTCGTCCTGGCGCTGGCGGGAGATGCCGCGCGAGGTGGCGACGTTCTCGGCGGTCTGCCCCATCGACAGGTAGACGTCGGGCAGCAGGCCCTGCTCGCGCGGGTCGGTCCAGACGCTGTTGTCCTTCGCGATCTGCGTGCTGCGGGCCTGGGCGTCGGCGAACCGCGGGTTCTGCCACTCGGCCTTGGAGCCGCCGGCGCCGGAGAAGTCGGCGTAGCGCGAGACGCACTCCACGCCCGCGCTGATGAACACGTCACCCTCGCCGGCCTTGATCGCGTGGAAGGCCATCCGGGTGGTCTGCACCGAGGAGGCGCAGAACCGGTTCACCGTGGCCCCGGGCAGGTGGTCGTAGCCGGCGAGCACGGCCACGACGCGGGCCATGTTGGAGCCGTGCTCGGCCCACGGCTCGGCGCAGCCGAGGTAGAGGTCGTCGACGAGCCTCGGGTCCAGGCCGGGGACCTTGTCCAGCGCGGCCTGGACGATGGTCGCCGCCAGGTCGTCGGGGCGGACGTCCTTGAGCGCGCCCTTGAAGGCGCGCCCGATCGGGCTGCGGGCGGTCGAGACGATGACGGCTTCGGGCACGGTTCCTCCACTGACGGACTCGGGATGCGCCGTCGATGCTATGCCGGGGCGGACCCTTCGGGGGTGTGGCCTTGGTCTCCCGGCCCACCGTCGCCGTCGACCATCGTCGGCATGCCGTCCGGCTGGCTCGCGGCGGCCACCGCCGCGGCCGCCCCGTCGGTCGGGTTCACCGCGCCCGTGCCGGTGCTGCCGTCAGCGCCGGTGTCGGCGGTCTGGCCGTCCAGCTCGGACCGGTCGCTGACCGGCGTGCGGCGCCGGCGCAGCAGCACGGCCCAGCGGCCGCGCGGCCCGCGGGACTCGCCCTCGACGGCGGTGGCGCTGACCTCGGTGCCGGGGTCGCGCACGGCCTGCACCGCGGCCACGGCGACCGGGCTGACGCCCTCCCCGCGCCGGGCGTCGGGGACCCGGTGGTCGTCGGCCGCGCCCCACAGGCCCAGGGCCGCGCACACGCTGGGCAGCAGCGCGGCCGCGGCCCGCGCGTAGCCGGCGGGGGAGGGGTGGAAGCGGTCGGCGCTGAACAGCTCGTGCGGGCGCTCGGCGAACTCGGGTCCGAGCAGGTCACCGAGGGACACGGTCCGGCCTCCGGCCTCGACCACGGCGACGGTCTGGGCGGCGGCCAGGTCGCGCGACCAGCGACGGGCCAGCAGCCGCAGCGGCTGGGCGACCGGCTCGATCGTGCCCAGGTCCGGGCAGGTGCCGACGACGACCTCGGCCCCGGCAGCACGCAGCGAGCGCACGGTCTCCTCGAGGTGGCGCACGGCGACGGCCTTGTCGATCCGGTGCGTGACGTCATTGGCGCCGATCATGATGAGCGCGATGTCGGGGTGCGGCACCTCCTCCAGGGCGTTGGCCAGCTGCACCTCCAGCCCGGAGGACTCGGCCCCGACGACGGCGACGTTGGTCAGCCGCACCGGCCGCCCCATGAAGGCGGACACGCCGTTGGCGACGATCGCGCCGACGGTCTGGTGGGCGCTGTCGGCGCCCATCCCGGCCGCGGAGCTGTCCCCGAGGACGACGAGCTGGACCGGCTCACCCAGCCCTGCGCCATACACGGCGTTGTCGTCGGGGGAGCCGTCGAAGGGCTGGCCGACGACGCGGCGGGCGAGCTGGGCCTCGAGCTTGAGCACCGCGAAGCCGATCAGGCCGAGGGCGCCGATGCCCGCAGCGCCGACGCCACCGCCGTAGGCGGCGGTGGCTGCGATCCTGCGTGCCCGTCGTGCCCTGCCCATCAAGCCTCACCTCGCGTGCCGATCGTGTCTCACCGGGTGCCCTCGCGGCTCCACCACGGTAACGAGGGACATCCGCCGAATGTGCCGTGGGTTGCCCTCGGCCGCAAGGGGGATCGGCGCCGGCGACACACCCCTCGGCCACGGGGAGAGGCACCGTCCGGAGTCTGAGACGATGGGGGCGTGAAGTACGCCGAACACATCGCCGACCTCGTCGGGAACACGCCCCTGGTCAAGCTGAACGCCGTCACCGAGGGCATCACCGCCACGGTGCTGGCCAAGGTCGAGTACATGAACCCCGGCGGGTCCGTGAAGGACCGCATCGCGCTGCGCATGGTCGAGGCCGCGGAGGCCTCCGGCGAGCTCAAGCCGGGCGGCACGATCATCGAGCCGACGTCGGGCAACACCGGCGTCGGCCTGGCGCTGGTGGCCCAGCGCAAGGGCTACAAGTGCATCTTCGTGTGCCCGGACAAGGTCGCCGAGGACAAGCGCAACGTGCTGCGTGCCTACGGCGCCGAGGTCGTGGTCTGCCCGACCGCGGTCGCCCCGGACCACCCCGACTCCTACTACTCGGTCAGCGACCGGCTGGTGCGCGAGACCGAGGGCGGCTGGAAGCCCAACCAGTACGCCAACCCCGAGGGCCCCAACAGCCACTACGCCACCACCGGCCCCGAGATCTGGGCCGACACCGAGGGCAAGGTGACCCACTTCGTGGCCGGCGTCGGCACCGGCGGCACGATCAGCGGCACCGGCCGCTACCTCAAGGAGGTCAGCGACGGCGCGGTCCGCGTCATCGGCGCCGACCCCGAGGGCTCGGTCTACTCCGGCGGCACCGGCCGCCCCTACCTCGTCGAGGGCGTCGGCGAGGACTTCTGGCCCACCGCCTACGACCCGTCCGTGGTCGACGAGATCATCGCGGTCAGTGACGCCGACTCCTTCGCCATGACCCGGCGGCTGGCCCGCGAGGAGGGCCTGCTCGTCGGCGGCTCCTGCGGCATGGCGGTCGTCGCGGCCCTGCGCGCGGCGAAGGACCTGGGCCCCGACGACGTCGTCGTCGTGCTGCTGCCGGACTCCGGCCGCGGCTACATGTCCAAGATCTTCAACGACGACTGGATGGCGTCCTACGGCTTCCTCAAGGAGGTCGGCCAGCGCACCGTCGGCGAGGTGCTGCACGCCAAGTCCGGCGACATCCCGGCCCTGGTGCACACGCACCCCACCGAGACCGTCCGCGACGCGATCGAGATCCTGCGCGAGTACGGCGTCTCGCAGATGCCGGTCGTCAACGCCGAGCCGCCGGTCATGGCCGGCGAGGTGTCCGGCGCGGTCAGCGAGCGCGACCTGCTCGAGGCGCTGTTCACCGGCGAGGCGCACCTGGCCGACCCGGTCGAGAAGCACATGGGCAAGCCGCTGCCGCTGGTCGGCGCCGGGGAGCCGGTCTCCGAGGCCCGCCACGAGCTGGAGACCTCCGGCGCGATCATGGTGATCGAGGACGGCAAGCCGGTCGGCGTGCTCACCCGGGCCGACCTGCTGGGCTTCCTCGTCGAGTAAGGACCAGCCTCACGCCGCCTTTGCGCAAGGTGGGGTCGCTGGACGCACCGTTCCCGGCCGTCCCAGCGACCCCTTCTTGCGCAAAGGGTCAGGTGACCGGTCGACGCTGGCGGGACGCCAGCGTGGTCAGCGCCAGCCCGAGGACGACGCAGACGGTGTTGGTCACCGGGTCGACCGGCACGAACAGCAGGGTGCTGCTGGCGAACGCCGCCGGCGCCAGCCCGCTGGCGACGTAGCCGAGCAGCCCGAAGGACGCCAGCGACCCGCCGAGGCCGGCCACCACAGTCGGCCACGCCGGTCCCGGTATTCCGGGTGCCCGCCCGGGCGCGACGCCCACCGGCACCGGGGCCGGACGTCGCGGCGCCCGCCCGCGCTCCAGCGGCGCGAGGGCCGTGGCCAGGGCGGTGGTCACGGCGGCCAGGCCGAGCAGCCAGAACGGTCGGGTCGCCCACCACAGCCCGGTCCCGGCGGCCGGCGGGGTCACCCCGGCCGAGATGAGCGCGAAGTAGGCCAGCACCAGGACCGACAGGTGCCAGAGGTAGACCGTCATCGCCATGGCGCCGAACCGGACGACGGCAGCCCACGCCCGGGGCCGCTGCAACGCGGACGTGAGGCGGCGGCGCAGCAGCAGGGCGGCCGCGAGCTGGCCGACGGCAAGGACGAGCAGGCACACGGTCGGCGGGGTCATGTTGGAGGTCTCCCCGGGCAGGCCGACCATGCTGACCGGGTAGGGCCCGAGGGTGGTCAGCAGCGTCAGGGCGACGATGCACCCGCCGACCACGGCCCAGAGCGCGGCGCGGCGCCAGGAGGCGAACCTGCCCTCGGCGTACCAGAAGCCCAGCTGCTGGGCGAAGAGCCAGACGAGCGCGAGGTTGAGGTAGCCGACGTTCTCCATCCCGCGCCAGAACCGGAACCAGTCCACCACCACAGCGCCCACCGCCAGCACGAGCAACGGCGGGGCGGCCGAGCGCTCGTGCCAGCGCAGCATGGCCGGCGCGAGGGCGGTCGTCGCGACGTAGACGCCGAGGAACCACAGTGGCTGGCCGAGCAGCAGGCCGATCAGGTCGAGCCGGTCCTGCGGCAGCCCGAGCGCGGCGGCGACCGGGAGGGCCAGCTGCCAGAACAGCACGAACACCAGCGTCGGGCGCAGCAGCCGGACCAGCCGCCCCTGCAGGTAGGTGGGGTAGCCGGCGCCCCGGCGGCGCAGGCCGTGCCAGACGGTCAGGTTGGAGAAGCCGCCGGCGATGAAGAACAGCGGCATCACCTGCAGCACCCACGTGGCCGGCTGCAGGGCGGGGACCGCCGTGAGGGCGTTGCCGCCCTCGACCCGGCCGGCGTCGACGGTGACGGTGGCCATGAGCCAGTGCCCCAGCACCACGACGAGCAGGCTGCCTGCCCGGACGGCGTCGATGAACCGGTCACGGTCGGCGGCGGTCGCGGCGGCGACACGTTCTGCGAAGGTCGGTCGGCTGGTGGCGCGGGTCATGTCCCGAGCGTGGCAGCCGGACCACGCCCGGCACCTGAGTACAACGCCTCACGAAAAACCCCACCGAACACCGCGAAACCCCCGTTTCGGGGCCGTTGAAGCCCCGAAACGCGGGTCAAGCGGTGTCCTCTTGAGGGAGGGAGAGACGTCAGCCGCGCTTGACGAAGCCCTCCTGGACGAGCCAGTCCATCGCGACCTTGGCCGGGTCCTGGCCCTCGACGTCGATCTTGGCGTTGAGGTGACGCAGCGTCGTGTCGTCGAGCTTGGCCGCCACGGGGGCGAACAGCTTCTCGATCTGCGGGTTCTTGCTCAGCACCGGCTGGCGGACGACCACGGCGACGTTGTACGCCGGGAAGAACTTGCGGTCGTCCTCCATCACCTTCAGGTTCAGCGACTGGATCCGGCCGTCGGTCGTGTAGACCTCACCGAAGTTGCACTGGCCCTGCGCGGTCGCCTCGTAGATGGCGCCGGTGTCCAGGGTCTTGACGTTGCCGCGCGGCACCGCGGACCCCAGCGGCACGCCATACCGCTTGAGCATCGGCTGGAAGCCGTCGTTGCGGCTGGCGAACTCCGACTCCACGCAGAACGTGCGCTCCTTCGGCGGCACCTTGCTCAGGTCGGAGAGCTTGCTGATGCCGAGCCTCTTGGCCGTCGCCGCCGTCGTCGCGAACCCGTAGGTGTTGTTCATCGGCGCCGGCTTGAGCCAGGCGAGCTTGTTGGCCTTGAGGTCGGCGTCCCGGACCGAGGTGTACTGCTTCTCCCGGTCGGGGATGCCGTTCGCGTGGCCGAGGTAGGAGATCCAGGCGGTGCCGGTGTACTCCCACTCCAGGTCGATCTGGCCGGAGACCTGGGCCTGGCGGGCGCTCGCGCTGCCGGGGATGTTGGTCAGGTCGGTGACCTTGGCGCCGTTGGCCTGCAACAGGATCCCGGCCATCTTGCCCAGGAGGATCTGCTCGCTGAAGTTCTTCGAGCCCACCGAGATGGCGGTCCCGGTCATCGGCTTGACGTCCTTCTCCGGGCCGGCCAGCTTGGCGGCGGGCAGGAACCCGCCACTGGTCTGCAGGCCGCAGCCGGAGAGCAGGGCGCCGGCTGCGAGCGCAGCAACAGCAGGTATGCCGGCCCGTCGCGTGAGTCGCGCGCGGCGGCTGGTGCGGGCGGTCATGAGGTGAGCCCCTTCGGTCGGACGATCTCCTCGATGACGTGGCCGGCCCAGTCGACGGCGAGCGCGAGCAACGCGACGAGCACGGCGCCACTGACGAGGATCGGGTAACGGAACAGGGTGATGCCGGTGACGATCAGGCTGCCCAGGCCGCCCGCGTTGATGAACGTGGCCAGCGTGGCCGTGCCCACCAGCAGGACGAGGGCGGTGCGGATGCCCGCCGCCATGACGGGGACGGCGAGCGGCAGCTCGACCTTGAACAGCACCGCGATGCTGGACATGCCCATGCCACGGCCGGCCTCGACCAGGGTCCGGTCGACCTGGTTCAGCCCGACGATGGTGTTCTGGAGCACCGGGAGGATCCCATAGAGCGCCAGGGCGATGACCGCGGTCTGGAAGCCGAAGCCGACCCACATGGCGAGCAGCACGATGAGGCCGATGGCCGGGGCGGCCTGGCCGGCGTTGGCGACGCCGACCACGGCGGTCGAGGCGCGGCGGAAGCGGGGCCGGGTCAGCACGATCCCCAGGGGGATCGCGACGACCAGCACGACCGCCGCCGCGACGGCCGTCACCTCCAGGTGCTGCACCGCGAGCGTGTTGATCTCGGACCACGCCAGCTGGCGGGCCTCGATGCTGTCGAGCGTGGCGGTGCTGCGCCACAGCACCCAGGCGCCGAGGGCGATCAGGATGGCGACCGGCTGGATCATCAGCCGGCGACGGGTCGGACTCACTGGGGGCCCTCCTCCGCGGTCGGGGGCACCTCGGCGTGCTGCTGGAGGACCTCCGCGGCCAGGGCGGCCTCGGCGTGGTCCGGCGCGGCGGGGCGCTCGAGCTCGGCGGCCTCGGACATGGCCTGCTCGGCCTGCTCACGGGTCTCCTGGAGCAGGTTGACCAGCGCGCCGATGCGCACGATGCCCAGGTACTCGTCGCGGCGGCCGGTGACGACGACGCCGCCGTGGCCGGAGACGAGCATGGTGTCGAGCGCGTCGTTGAGGGTGGCGCGACGGTCGACGGTGACCAGGTCGTGGTTCTCGTCGGAGATCACCGGCTGGTCCTCGATGGCGCGCAGCCAGTCCCAGCGCAGCGGGCGGCGGCGCTGGTCCAGGACCACCACGGCGCGGTGGCCGTTGGTGCGGGCCCGCTGGAGGACCTCGGGGCCGGACTCGCCGACCGTGGCGGTCGTGGTCTGCTCGAGGTCGATCTCGCCGACCCGGCTCAACGTCAGCTGCTTGAGCGTGGAGCCGGCGCCGATGAAGTTCTCCACGAAGCGGTTCGCCGGGGCGGCGAGGATGTTCGCGGGGGTGTCCAGCTGGGCGATCTCGCCGCCCTCGCGCAGGATCGCGATCTGGTCACCGAGCTTGACGGCCTCGTCGAAGTCGTGGGTGACGCAGACGATGGTCTTGCGCAGCTCCTCCTGGATGGACAGGAGCTCGTCCTGGAGGCGCTGGCGGGTGATCGGGTCGACGGCGCCGAACGGCTCGTCCATGAGGATCACGGGCGGGTCGGCGGCCAGGCCGCGTGCGACGCCGACCCGCTGCTGCTGCCCACCGGAGAGCTCCCGGGGGTAGCGGTCGCGGTAGCGGGCCGGGTCCAGCCCGACCAGGTCGAGCAGCTCGTCGACGCGCTCGGTGATCCGCTTCTTGTCCCACCCCAGCATCTGGGGGACCATCGCGATGTTCGCGGCGACGGTCATGTGGGGGAAGAGGCTGCCGCCCTGGATGACGTAGCCGATGTGACGGCGCAGCTCGTCCGCGTCCTTGGCGCGGGCGTCCTCGCCGCCGATCAGGATCTGCCCCGAGCTGGGCTCGATCAGGCGGTTGATCATCTTCAGCGTGGTCGTCTTGCCGCAGCCCGAGGGCCCGACGAGCATGAGGATCTGGCCTGCCGGGATGTGCAGGTTGACGTCCTCGACCGCGGCCTTCTTCTGGCCCGGGTAGCGCTTGGTGACGCCGACCAGCTCGATGTCGACGCCGCTCACGGCGTCGTCGGTGGCGGTGGCGGTGGTGGTGGGCGTGATGGTCTGGGTGGTGGTCATGTCAGGCACGGATCCCCCTAGGGGTCGTGACGCGCTGGAGCAGCACCAGCAGGCCGTCGAGGACAAGGGCGAGGATGACGACGCCGACCGTCCCGACGACGGCGGACTCGGTGGCGCCGGCGCCACCGAGGCGCGCCAGGCCGTTGAAGATGAAGGAGCCGAGGCCGGGGCCTTGCACATAGGCGGCCACGGCGGCGATGCCCATGCACATCTGGGTCGAGACGCGGACGCCGGCGAGCACGACCGGCCAGGCGAGCGGCAGCTCGACCCGCATCAGGGTGCGCGTCCGGCTCATGCCCATGCCACGGGCGGACTCCACCAGGGTGGTGTCCACGCCGTTGAGGCCGACGACGGCGTTGCGCACGATGGGCAGCGCGGCATAGAAGACGATGGCGACGACGGAGGGCAGCACGCCCAGGCCCAGGACGGCCAACAGGAACGCCAGCAGCGCGAGGGCAGGGACGGTGAGCCCGATGCTGCTGATCCCGTTGGCCAGGCCGGAGAGCCTGGGGATGCGGTGCACGAGCACCGCGACGACGAGGGCCAGGACGGTCGCGATGGCGACGCTCTGCACGACGAGGCTGACGTGCTGGTAGGCCCCGAACATCAGCGCATCGCGATGTTCGGAGATGAACTCCCACATGGAATTGGCCGATCCTTCCCGGGCCTCCTCGGCGAAGGCCCTGTACGGCAGGCGGCCACTCACCCTAGGGACGAACCGGCATGGTCCTGAAAGTTGATATCAGGTCGCCGGGCCGTTACGCGCGCGTGTACGCGGGCGCGCACCTACGCGCCCTGATGACGGCGCGACGAGGTGTGGCCAGGGCCACGCCTCGGTCTGGGAACTGGGGACGGGGACGAAACGGGCGTTCCGGACAGCCATGTCAGTCACGCCGGGGCGGGGACCGCCGGCGTCACCGAGGGCGTCCGGCAGGGGGAGCGGCCGCCGTGGTTTCTGGTGCAGGGTCACCCGATGGTAGCCCGCCCATACCCCTGCGCACAGCCCCTGAACAGGGCCTTTGGTCCCGGCGAGGGTCTCCCGGGGCGGCTGTGGTCAGTGAGGCGGAAGCACGTCCTTCTGGGCCGGGAGCTGGTCCTGGCGCACGATGCCGATCGGGCAGGACATCCCGTTGGGGCCGTGGTTGCAGTAGCCGCCGGGGTTCTTGTGGAGGTACTGCTGGTGGTAGGCCTCGGCGTAGTAGAACGTCCCGGCCTCCGACGCCGGCCGCAGCTCGGTGGAGATGTCGCCGTGGCCGTGCTCGCGCAGGACGCCCTGGAAGGCCTCGCGGGTGCCGCGCGCCGCGGCCTCCTGGTCCGCGGTGGTCCAGTAGACCGCCGAGCGGTACTGCGTGCCGACGTCGTTGCCCTGGCGGTTGCCCTGCGTCGGGTCGTGGTTCTCCCAGAACGTCGCCATCAGCAGCTCGGCGCTGATCGCGGTGGGGTCGAACGCCACCAGCACCGCCTCGGTGTGCCCGGTCCGGCCGGTGCACACCTCTTCGTATGTCGGGTGCGGGGTGAAGCCGCCCATGTAGCCCGCCGCCGTGGTCACCACGCCGGGGAGCTGCCAGAAGATGCGCTCGGCGCCCCAGAAGCAGCCCATCGCCACGTAGAGCACCTGGGTGCCCTCGGGCCACGGGCCCTGCAGGGGGGTGCCGAGGACCTCGTGGGTCTCGGGGACGCGGTAGCTGTAGGCGGGCCGGCCCGGGAGGGCGTCGTCGGCCTCGATCATCTGTCGCTTGGCGGAACCGAAGAGCACGAACTCAGTCTCACACGGCACGCAAGCCCCGGGGCGCGCCGGGGGTGGGACGCCCGGGATGCGGCAGGCCGGGAGGCGGCAGCCCCTGGGCTGGCGGCACGGCATACCGGTCCGCGTGGGTGTGGCGTCGCCACACCGGAGGTGAGGACCGGCACATTGGGGCCCTGTGTCAGGAAATTCCGTCCCAGGGGGTTGTGGTGCCGGACAACGGCGTGCAGGATGAAAGCGCTTACATCGGACAAAGGGGTCGAAAGGAGGATTCCGTGAGCTCTGCCGAGCCCGGGCGCCGCGCGGCGACCATCTACTCGGTCGCCCAACGAGCGGGCGTCTCGATCGCTACGGTCTCGCGGGTCCTCCAGGGCACGACCAGCACGTCCGAGGGCACCCGTCGCAAGGTCATGCAGGCGGTCGAGGAGCTCGACTACGTCCCGCTGCGCGCCGCGCGCAGCCTGGCCGTGCAGCGGCACGAGGCGCACGGCCTGGTCGTGCCCGAGCTGCGCGGGCCCTACTACGCCGAGCTGCTCACCGGCTACGAGTCGGCCGCGGCCGCGCTCGGGCAGAGCGTGGTCCTGGTCGTCACCGGCCGGCGTGACGACCCGACCCAGGCCGTGCGCGACCTCGCCGGCCGCGTCGACGGGCTGGCCCTGTCCTACTCCACGATCGCCGACCCGGTCGTGCAGTCGCTGGCGCGGACCACCCCGGTGGTCCTCGTCGCCCGGCCGCAGGTGCCCGGCACCGACGCCGTGGTGACCGAGAGCACCGAGAGCGCGCGGGCGCTGACCGCCCACCTGTTCGGCCACGGGCGCACCCACCTGGTCTTCGTCGGTGACCCCGACAGCTCCTCCGACGTGCAGGCCCGCTACACCGGCTTCCGGCTGGCGCACGCCGCCGCCGACATCCCGGTCCGGCGGCCCCCGCTGCGGGTGCCGTTCCTCGAGGCCGCCGGCGTGCAGGTCGCCGAGGAGATCCTGCGCCGCCGGGTCAAGGTCGACGGGCTGGTCTGCGCCAACGACGAGCTCGCCCTCGCGGTGATGAAGCGGCTCGAGGGCAGCGGCGTCCGCGTGCCCGACGACATCGCCATCGTGGGCTGGGACGACGTGATGACCGCCCGCTACATCACCCCCGGCCTGACCACCGTCCGCCAGCCGATGCGCGAGCTCGGCCAGGCCGCGGCGAACCGGCTGCACGAGCGGATCAGCGGCAGTCCGGCCCGCCCCGAGCCGCTCGTGCTCCCCACCGATCTCGTCCTTCGCTCCTCCTGCGGCTGCACCGCGAAGGACCGTGCCACCACGGCAGCCGCGTCAACCCCCACCTCACCCACGACCACCCGGGGCGCCGCCCCACCGAGGAGGAACACCTGATGAGACGTCACCCCCACGTGATCGCCGTCGCCGCCATGGCGACAGCGGCCCTCGCGCTGACCGCGTGCGGCCGCTCGACCGAGACTGCCAGCGGGCAGAGCAGCGCCAAGGACATCAGCTCCGGCAAGGCCACCGGCACCATCAACGTCTGGGCGATGGGCACCGAGGGCGAGAACCTGCCGACGCTGGCCAAGGAGTTCGAGGCGCAGAACCCCGGTGTCACGGTCAAGGTCACGCCGATCCCGTGGGACGCGGCGCACGACAAGTTCACCACCGCGATCACGGCCGGCAAGACGCCGGACGCCGCGATGGTGGGCACCACCTGGATGGGCGAGTTCGCCGGCCAGGACGCCCTGGACCCGACGCCGAAGTCGATCGACTCCACGTCCTTCTTCCCGGGCGCGCAGAAGACCACCGAGGTGAACGGCACGTCCTACGGTGTGCCGTGGTACGTCGAGACCCGCCTCGTCTACTACCGCAAGGACCTCGCCGCCAAGGCCGGCATCACCACCCTGCCGACCGACTGGGACGGCCTCAAGGCCATGGCC
The DNA here is from genome assembly GCF_006716205.1 of Oryzihumus leptocrescens. GTDB lineage: Bacteria > Actinomycetota > Actinomycetes > Actinomycetales > Dermatophilaceae > Oryzihumus > Oryzihumus leptocrescens. The sequence goes on from NZ_VFOQ01000001.1 coordinate 438,028, forward strand.
AAGGCCTACCAGTCCAAGGCCCACACCAAGTGGGGCATCAACCTGCAGGCGGGCAAGACCGGGTCGTGGCAGACGATCATGCCGTTCGGCTGGTCCAACGGCGCCAAGATCGCCACCGACGACCAGAAGAAGTTCACCTTCGACACCCCGCAGCTCGCGGAGGCCGTGAAGTACTACCAGAGCTACTTCACCGACGGCCTCTCGCCCAAGGAGCTGCCGGACGGCCAGCTCGAGCAGGACTTCGTCAACGGCTCGATCCCGATGTTCATCTCCGGCCCGTGGGAGATGGGTGCGGTCGAGAAGCTCGGCGGTGCCGCCTTCAAGGACAAGTACGGCGTGATGCCCATGCCGAAGAAGGTCAGCGCGACCTCCTTCGTCGGCGGCTCCGACTTCGCCGTGTTCAAGGCCTCCAAGAACCGCGACAGCGCCTGGAAGTTCGTCAAGTGGCTGTCCGACCCCGCGACCCAGACGAAGTGGTACAAGCTCTCCACCGACCTGCCGTCGGTCCAGAGCGCCTGGTCCGACCCGAGCCTGTCGGGTGAGGAGAAGCTGAAGGCCTTCGGCGAGCAGCTCAAGGACGCCCAGGCCCCGCCCGCGATCGCCACGTGGGAGCAGGTCGCCGCGGCGTTCGACGACGAGATGGAGAAGGTCACCAAGACCGGCTCCGACCCGGCGGCCGCCCTCAAGACGGTCCAGGCCAAGGCCGAGTCCATTGGCACGGGTAGCTGACACCCTGCGGCCCGCGACGGTGACGCCCGCCCCCGGGGCGTCACCGTCGCCCTCCCGCGGGCGGTCCCCGGGCCGCTCGCGGCAGGGGCGGGCCGCGTGGGTCCTCGCCCTGCCGTTCTGCCTGCTCTTCACCGTCTTCACCGCGTGGCCGGTGCTGTCCTCGCTCTACATGAGCTTCACGGACATCAAGCAGCGGGACCTGCACTCGCCGTTCTCGGTGAACCCGGTCGGGTTCGACAACTACGCCAAGGTGCTCTCGGACCCGACGTTCCGGCAGGCGGCGTTCAACACGGCGTACTTCGTCGTCGTCGGCGTGCCGCTCACCCTGGGGGTCGCGCTCCTCGCGGCGCTGGCCCTGGACAAGGGGATCACCCGCTTCCGGGGGCTCTTCCGGGTCGGCTACTACATGCCGGTCGTGACCTCGATCGTCGCCGTCGCGGTGGTCTGGCGGTTCATCCTCCAGCCCGACAGCGGCGTCCTGAACACCATGCTCGGCTGGGTGGGCATCCAGGGTCCGGACTGGCTCGGTTCGACCACGTGGGCGATGCCCTCGCTCATAGTCATGGCGACGTGGCGCAACTTCGGCACGGCCATGGTGATCTTCCTGGCCGGCCTGCAGTCGGTGCCGGCGCTGCTGCACGAGGCGGCTGCGATCGACGGTGCCGGGCCGTGGCAGCGGTTCCGACACATCACCCTGCCGATGCTGCGCCCGACGATCCTGTTCGTCAGCGTCACCACCGGCATCGGCTACCTGCAGTTCTTCGAGGAGCCGTTCGTCATGACCGACGGCGGCCCGCTGAACTCCACCATGTCGATGTCCATGTACACCTACCAGCAGTTCGGCTTCGGTAACTACGGCTTCGCGTCGGCGATGAGCTACGTGATGTTCGTCGTCATCGTCGCGCTGACCGCACTGCAGTTCCGCGCCCTGCGGTCCAACACCTGAGGCAGGTGCGATCCCGTTGAACGACAACCGAACCCGCGGCCGCTGGTGGCTGTATGCCGTGCTGACCGTCGGCCTCGTCGCCGTCGTCGGTCCCTTCGTGTGGATGCTGCTGGGCAGCTTCAAGGGCGAGGGCGAGCTGCGCCGCGTCCCGCCGACCTGGTGGCCCGAGACCGCGACGCTGGACAACTACACCCAGCTGTTCAGCAAGCTGAGCTTCCCGCGGTTCTTCGTCAACTCCGTGCTCGTCGCCGCGGTCGTCACGCTCGGCAACCTCGTGTTCTGCTCGATGCTCGGCTATGCCCTGGCCAAGCTGGAGTTCCGCGGCAAGAAGGCCGTGTTCGCCCTCGTCATGGGCACGCTCATGGTGCCGGGGATGGTCACGTTCGTGCCGCTGTTCATCCTCGTGGCCAACCTCGGCCTCGTCGACAGCTACCCGGGCCTGATCCTGCCGTTCCTCGTGGCGCCGTTCGGGGTCTTCCTCATGCGCCAGTTCATCCTCGACCTGCCGGACGACCTGCTGGACGCCGGCCGCGTCGACGGGGCCAGCGAGCTGCGGATCTTCCGGCAGATCATCCTGCCGCTGTGCGGGCCCGCCCTGGCCACGCTGGGGATCCTGACCTTCCTCGGCAGCTGGAACAACTTCCTCTGGCCGCTGGTCGTGGCCCAGTCCGAGGACCACTACACCCTCCCGGTGGCGCTCGCGCTCTACTCCACCGGGCAGAACAACACCCAGTACGGCCTGCTGCTGGCCGGCGCCACCGTCATCGTCGTGCCGGTGCTCGTCGTCTTCCTCGCCTTCCAGCGCCGCTTCATCGAGGGCATCGCCAGCACCGGCATCAAGTGACACGCACAGCCCGGAACCGTTGACACACAAGGGATCTGACATGAGCAACCGCACGCCCACCCGCCGCCAGCTGCTCGCCGGGGGAGGGGCGGCGCTCGCGGTCGCCGCCTTCACCGGTGCCCGTCCGGCCGCCGCGGCGGTGCCTTCTTCTTCGGCGAGTGCTCTCCCGGGTGCGCCGGTCACGGCCGCCGGGGACACCGGCATACCGTCGGCGACGCTGCTGCGCTGGGCCAGGGACACGTGGACCTCGATGGTCGCGATGACCGACCCCGGTACCGGGCTGGTGTCGGACAACATCGACGGCGCGCTGACCTCCGCGGGCAGCCGCTACACCTCGCCGACCAACATCGGTGGCTACCTGTGGAGCGCCGTCGTCGCGCGCGAGCTCGGCATCATCGGCGCAGCCGAGTGCCGCAGGCGGATCGCGCAGACGCTCGCCACGCTCGGGACGCTGCAGCGCAACGCCGCGAGCGGGCAGTTCTACAACTGGTACGACGTGACCGACGGCTCGGTGCTCACCACCTGGCCCGACGACGGCAGCACCGTGCACCCGTTCCTGTCCAGCGTCGACAACGGCTGGCTGGCCGCCGCGCTGATGGTCGTGCGCAGCGCCGAGCCGACGCTGGCCGGCAAGGCCCAGCAGCTGCTCCACGCGATGAACTTCGGCTCCTACTACGACAGGGACGCCCGCCCGGGTGGCCTGATGCGCGGCGGGTTCTGGGAGACCGAGCAGCCCGGCAGCGTGCGCGGCAACTACCTCGGCGTCGGCCCGGACGTCCACTACACCGGCCACCACTACGACACCACCGTCTCCGAGACGCGGATCGCCAGCTACATCGCGATCGCCCGGGGGCAGGCGCCGCGAGAGCTCTACTACGCGACGTGGCGGACCTTCCCCGACTCCTGCGACTGGTCGTGGCAGGAGCAGAAGCCGGTCGGTGAGCACCGCACCTACCTGGGCCTGGACGTCTTCGAGGGCGCCTACACCTACCGCGGGATGCGCATCGTGCCCGGCTGGGGCGGCTCCATGTTCGAGGCGCTCATGCCCGACATGTTCGTGCCAGAGGAGACCTGGGCACCGCGGTCGTGGGGCGTCAACCACCCGCTGACCGTGCGCGCGCACCGCGAGTTCGGCCTGGACGACGCGCAGTTCGGCTACTGGGGCTTCTCCCCGGCGAGCAAGCCGGGTGGTGGCTACGACGTCTACGGCGTCGACCTGATCGGCCTCAACCCCGAGGGCTACCCGGCCGACCTGCAGGGCACCAACGTCGACATCGGCTTCGAGGGCTGCCGCGAGGGCACCAACCCGCACCCGGCGTTCGGCGACGGCGTGGTCACGCCGCACGCCTCGTTCCTGGCGATGATGCACGAGCCGACCGAGGCCGTGGCCAACCTGACGCGGATCGAGCGCGACCTGGGGGCCTACGGCCGCGGTGGCTTCTTCGACGCCGTCGCGGTGCGCTCCGGGACGATCGCCAGGCGCTACCTCTCGCTCGACCAGGCGATGGTGCTCGGCTCGATCGGCAACGTGCTGGCCGACGACGTCATCCGTCGCCACTTCGTGCGCGGCGAGGTCCAGGACGTCATCAAGCCGCTGATCGGCCTGGAGGAGTTCGGCGCCGGCGTCGCGTCCTGAGACATCCCGGCGGTGGGGCGCGGCGCTTGCTAGCGTCCGCGACGTGCACAGGCCCGCGCCCCGTCGCCTCACCCGCCGGCTCGTCCAGCTGTATGCCGGGCTGGTCACCTTCGCCCTCGGCGAGGCCATGGTCGTGCAGGCCCACCTGGGCATCCTGCCGTGGGACGTCCTGCACCAGGGCCTGGTCCACCAGCTCGGGCTGACGATCGGCCAGTGGTCGGTGATCGTCGGCGCCGTGGTGCTGCTGGCGTGGCTGCCGCTGCGCGAGCGCCCCGGCCTCGGCACGGTCAGCAACGTCTTCGTCATCGGCTTCAGCCTCGATGCGTTCATCGCCTGGCTGCCCGAGGCCCACGCGCTCCCCGCCCGCGTGCTGTTCCTGCTGGGAGGGATCCTGCTCAACGGCGTGGCCACCGCGGCATACATCGGGGCGCGCCTGGGGCCCGGGCCGCGCGACGGGCTGATGACCGGGCTGGTGAGGCGCACCGGCGGCTCGGTGCGGGTCGTCCGGACCTCCATCGAGGTGGCCGTCGTCGTCATCGGCTGGCTGCTCGGCGGCAACCTCGGCCTGGGCACGGTGCTGTTCGCGGTCGCCATCGGGCCGGTGGTGCACGTGTTCCTGCCGCGCCTGACCGTCCCCGGTGGCCCGGCCACGCACTGACGCGCCCGCCCACCCTCAACGACGCGCCGAGAGGGACGTTCCTCGGGTTTGCCGCGCGGCGGAAACCCCGAGGAACGTCCCTCTCGGCGGGCTGGGGTGAGGCTCAGGCGGGGGTGACCTCCAACGGGCCGGCGCCCGGGCGGGAGACGACCCGGACGGTCCCGCCGTCACGCTCGGCCGTGTAGGCGTCGGTCTCGGGGACCTCGCGGTCGGTGCGCAGCACGACCACCGTGGCGGTGGGGTCGCCGGCGTGGCCCAGGCCCGGCCCGAACGTGACCGAGTCCTCGCCGGCGGAACGGATCTCGGCGTTGGCCCACTCGATCCGCGCCCACGGCAGGTCCAGGCCCAGCGGGAGCATGAACCCGCTGCGCGGCGGCAGGACCAGGTCCTGCCCGTCGTGCAGGTCGTGGCCGTCGAGGGCCAGGCGCACGATAGGGGTGTAGCCGGTGATGTTGAGCAGGTGCACCAGCCGGTGCCCGTCGGTGTCGGCGGTGGTGGTGGCGTAGACCCCCGGCACGCTGGACTCGACGCGCAGGCCCGGGTGGGCGCCCAGCCGGCGCAGCGCCCGGCCGAAGAGGTGGGTCGAGGGCAGCACCTCGGCGGACAGGACCACCGCGCGGCCCGCGCCCAGCGGCACGTCCACGCCGCAGACCCGGCCGGTGGTGTCGGTGAGCACCACGTCGCCGCGCACCGGGTGCAGCTCCTGCCACCAGCCGACCCGCGTCTCCGCCCACGGAGCGGCCCAGCCGTGGGTGACCACCGAGGGGTACGTGTGCGCGCTCTCCCGGACGACCTCGCCCGGTCGCACCCCGAGGGCGTCGGCCAGAACCGTGCACGGGCGGCCCTCAAGGTCCAGGCGCGGCAGCGGGCCGAGCAGGAGCAGCCCACCGCCGCCCTCGACGTGGGCGACGAGGCGTCGCTGCACGTCCGGCGCCAGGTGCCGGCCGACCGCGAGGGCGACCACGCCGCCGGGGCGCGGGTCGTCGTGCTGCAGGTCGACGGCGCCGAAGCGGTAGCCGTCCAGCAGGAGCGAGCGCCCGAGTGCCTTGCGCTGGCCCGCGCCGCGGTGTGCCGACAGGTCCTCGACGACGTCGGTCATCACGGCGCTGTCGGGGTGGTGGTACTCGGTCATGTAGGAGTCGAGGACGAACCCGAGCTGGACGGCGTCGTGCTCCTCGTCCATCCGGGCCAGCCAGGGCTCGAGGGCGTTGGCCGCGTGCACGGCACGCGCGGTCGCCTCGAAGGTCAGGCCCTTCTGCCCCTCCGGCCCGACCGGCGCCGCCGTGCCGTGACGCTCGCCGGTGAAGCTGATCCGGTCGTTGCCGTCGCCGACCGGCTGGTCCAGCGGGCCGTTGATGCCGCCGGCGAAGAGGTAGTAGTTGATGAGCCGGTTGCCCTGGGCCAGGGACAGGCGGGTCTTGAGGTCGACGGTCGCCGGGTCGTAGAGCATCTCGGTGCCACCGCCGTAGTCACCGGTGCCGGCCTCGAACTCCATCGAGGTGATCGGCTGGTCCTCGTCGTGCACCGCGGCCATGAACGCGTTGAGCACGTAGAGGTCGGTGGTGGTGCTCAGGTTCATGTCGCCCATGTAGTGGTCGGAGCCTGAGAGCATCCCGGGCACCCGCGCATACGTCTGGACGAGCTGGCTGATCCCGATCGGGAACGGCGCACCGTCGCCCCCGGCGGTGCCGTGGATGTTGATGACGAACGGCACCCCCTGCACCCCGTTGGCCTCGGCCATCTCGCGCAGCGCCTGCACGTAGCGCGCGAACCGGTCGCGCATGAACGTGCCGAGGTCCAGGCGCAGCGCGCCGGCCCACTTCTCCTCGGGGGAGCGGACGGCCGCCGCCCACGCCGCGTCGTCGTCGAGGTCGACCGGGTAGCGGTCGGCGACGGTCGCAGCGTGCTGCTCGCGCACCCACCGGCGCAGGTCGTCGAGGAGGTGGTCGGTCAGGTCGGGGGTGTTGCTGACCCATGCCAGCATGCCGACCTCGTTGTCGAGCTGGACGGCGATCACGTTGCCGCCGTTCGGCTGCAGGCGCTGCGCGATCGGCGGCAGCACCGCGTCGAACCAGCGCCGGCACTCGGCCAGGTAGGCCGGGGCCAGGTAGTCCACCGTCCGGGTCGTCGCCGGCGTGCCGTCCCAGCCGACGGGCACGATCTCGGGGTGCTCGTCGTAGAGCCGGAACGGCAGGCCCTCGTTCTTCAGCTCGGCCATGATGAACGGCCCGGGGCGGGCGATGAACCACAGCCCCTCCTGGGCGCACAGGTCGATGAACGCCGCGACGTCCCGCTCGGGCCGGGTCTCGCCGGCGACGTCGATCCGGCCGTCGGGCAGCTCGTGGACGAGCCACGGGATGTAGGACGCGACCGCGGTGCAGCCGGCCTCCTTCAGCAGCGCGATGCGCTGCGGCCACTCCTCGCGGGGGACGCGGAAGTAGTGGATCTCGCCCGCCATGACGATGCGCGGGACGCCGTCGACCAGGATCTGGCGACGCTGGATCTCGATCATGGGTTTCCTTCTGGCAGAGGGGGTATGCCGGGTGGCTGGGGCAGCGCGCCGGTTCAGGCGGTGACGGTGATGCTGACCCGCTCGCCGCGGCTGGCGTCCGGGCCGACCATGAGCACGACCTCGCCGGTGTCCACGCGCCGGGTCAGGTCGCGGCCGAAGTAGCCGAGCTGGTCGGCGGTGACGGTGAACCGGGCGGTGCCGGACTGCCCTGGCTCGAGGTCCAGCCGCGCCCAGTCGAGCAGCTCGATGTTGGGCCGGGTGACCTGGGCGACCGGGTCGCGGAAGTAGAGCTGGACGACCTCGCGGCCGCGGCGCTCACCGGAGTTGGTGACCCCCACGCTGACCTCGAGCGACCCGCCGGCGCGGGACAGCTCGGTGGCGCTGAGTGCCATCTCGCCGTAGGAGAAGGTCGTGTAGCTCAGGCCGTGGCCGAAGGGCAGCCGCGGCAGCACCAGGGCGTCGAGGTAGCGGCCCTCGGTCTTGTCCTGCTCCGGCGTCAGGGTGCGGCTGGTCGGGCGCTGGTGGGTCGAGGTGGGGATGTGCCCGGTGGTGCGCGGGAACGTCATCGGCAGGCGGCCGAAGGGGGCGACGTCGCCGAACACCACGTCGGCCAGGGCGTTGCCGGTCTCGACGCCCGGGTGCCAGGCCAGGATCACGGCGTCGGCGAGGTCGAGCACCGGACCGAGCTCGAGCGGGCGGCCGGTGTAGACGACCACGACGAGCGGCTTGTCGATGCCGGCCAGCTCGTGCAGCACCTCCAGCTGCCCGGCCGGCAGGCCGATCCGGGCGACCGAGTTGGCCTCGCCGGAGCGCCAGGGGTGCTCGCCGACGACGGCGACAGTGACGTCGGCCTGGCGCACCAGCTGCACGCCGCGCTCGCTGAACCGGTTGTCCTGCACCAGGAGCCTGTCGCCCAGGCGCTCGCGGAAGGCGGCCTCCGGGGAGATGACGTCCTCGCCCCTGCCGTCGAGCACCCACGTGCCCAGCAGGGCCTCGCCCTCCTGCACGAACGGGCCGGTGAGCAGGAGCGTGCCGGGCTCGGCCGGCAGCGGCAGCACGCCGTTGTTGGACAGCAGCACCATCGAGCCGTGCGCGGCCTCGCGGGCCAGGGCCCGGGTCGCCCCGGTGGGGGCGTTGGAGCGCCCGGGCGTGCCGGTGTAGGGCCGCTCGAACAGTCCGAGGCGGAACTTCAGCCGCAGCACCCGGCGCACCGAGTCGTCCACCAGGGCGGGGTCGACCTCACCGGACTCGACCAGCTCGGCCAGGTGCGCGGCATACGCGCCGGAGACCATCTCCAGGTCGATCCCGGCCTCGATGCCGTAGACCGCGGCCTCGCGCAGGTCGGCGGCGACGCCGTGGTTCATCAGCTGCCCGACACCGCCCCAGTCGCCCACGACCACGCCGTCGAAGCCCCACTCGTCCTTGAGGACCTCGCGCAGCAGGCGCCGGTTGGAGTGCATCGGCACGCCGTCGACGTCGTTGAAGGACGCCATCACCGTCAGGACGCCGGCGTCGACCGCGTCCTTGAAGGGGCGCAGGTGCAGGTTGCGCAGGGTGTTCTCGCCGACGGACACGGTGTCGTAGTCGCGGCCACCGGCGGCCAGGCCGTAGCCCACGAAGTGCTTGGCGCAGGCGGCCAGCCGGCCCTTCTCGCCGACCGGCTCGCCCTGGAACCCGCGCACCGCGGCCGCGCCGAGTCGGCCGGACAGGACCGGCTGCTCGCCGAAGGACTCGGCCACCCGGCCCCAGCGCGGCTCCTCGGAGATGTCCACCATGGGGGCGAACGTCCAGGCCACGCCCTCGAGGTGCGCCTCGTCGGCGGCCACCTCGCAGGCGCGCTCGACCAGCGACTCGTCCCAGCCGGAGGCCAGGCCGAGCGGGATGGGGAAGACGGTGCGGTGGCCGTGGATGACGTCGCGGCCGAACAGCAGCGGGATGCCGAGCCGGCTCTCCTCGACGGCGATCGCCTGGGCGGAGTCGATGGCCGAGGACAGCAGGCCCTCGTCCTTGACGTTGCCGCCGGTGGCGCCGCTGGCGTAGAGGCTGGAGCTGATGGCCCCGCTGCGGATGAGCTCGGCGTCGGCAGCCGGGTCGATGTTGGCGGTCTGGTGCAGCTGGCCGACCTTCTCGGCCAGCGTCATGACCGCCAGGAGCGCGTCGACCCGCTCCTCGACCGGCCGGTCGGCGTCGAGCCAGGGGCGTTCTGCGGGGGTGCTCGGGTCAGGGGACATGATCAGGAGATCTCCACGGTGAGGACGTCGTCGGTGCCGGTCAGCGCCGCGCGCAGCGCGGTCAGGTCCACGCTGACGCCGGCGGGGCGGTAGGGGTTGGTGAGCTCGCTCGTGGGCAGGTCAGTGCCGTTGAGGCCCACCCGGGAGGGGCCGCTGGTGCGCCCGCGGACGGCGTACTCCACGCGGACCACGGTGTCGCCCAACGGGATCCGCGCGGTGAGGCCGTCGAGGTCGAGCGGCAGCACGGGGTCGACCTCGAGCCGGTCGCCGCGGCGGCGCAGGCCGAGCACGCACTCCTGCAGCAGCCGCAGGAACAGCCCCGGACCGGAGGAGTAGACCCGCCAGCCGCCCTCGAGCGCGACGTTGCCGGCCATCAGCTCGGGGTAGCGCTCGGCCGCCTCGTAGCGGTCGGCGAAGGCCCCGTCGGAGGAGGAGTAGTAGGTCGTCGCCTGCCGCGGCCGGGCCTGTGGCACCCGCTCGGTGATGCCCACGGGGTTGGCCAGGCAGAACGCCTCGAACAGCCGCTCGGCGTCACCGCGGCGAGCCAGCGCCTCCGCGTAGCGCAGGTGGGCGTGGGTGTACATCAGGCCGATCTCGCGGCCCCAGAAGGTGCTGCCCTCGGCCCGCTGGAACACCTCCATCGGCCCGCCGCGGTAGGCCGCCGGCTTGTCGAACAGCCGCGCGCCGTCGGGGCCGAGCAGGTGCTCGCGGATCGTCGCCAGGTGGTGGTCGGCCTGCTCGGGGGAGAGCAGGTCGGCCGAGATCGCGTGGATCCAGGGCAGCACGCCGTAGGTAAGGCCGGTCCGTTCGTCGGTCGGGTGGACCAGGTGCTCCACCCGACCGTCGTCGTGCATCAGGCCGTAGCCGGCCAGCAGCCCGTCGGCGAGCAGGACCTCGTGCATCGCGCCCGCGGTGTCCTCGGCCAGCCGCTCCGCGTCGTCGGCCAGCTCGGCCGCGACCGCCAGCGTGGGCGCGGCCTCGCGCAGCCCGGCCGCGAGCGTGCGCAGCGCGTGCACCTGCAGGGTGGCCGTCCAGGTGGAGACCAGCCGCGCCGCGAGCTGCGGGTCGGCCGGCTGGAGCGAGTCGTTCCAGTCGCCGTGGCCGTATGCCGGCAGCGGGCTCCCGGGGACGGTGCACTCCCGGATCCGCGTCAGGGCGCGGCGGGCGTGCGCCAGCGCCGGTGCGGGCTGCGTCGGGGCGTCGTCGCCGACGAACGGGACCTCGGCGGTGAGCAGGCTGCCGTCGCCGCTGGCCAGGAGGTACTCCCCGAGGGCCAGCAGCGGCCAGAAGACGACGTCACCGTGCGACCCGGCCTGCCCGTTCTGGGGGATGGGCGGCAGGAAGTCGAAGGCCTGCGGCCAGTCGCCGCGCTCGTTCTGGGCGCGCAGCACCAGCAGCAGGACCTCGCGCAGGGCGTCGGTGCGGCCGAGGGTGAGCAGCAGGCCGACCGGGCCCTGGCAGACGTCGCGGGTGCCCCAACCGCCGCCCGTGAACTGCTCCAGGCCGCGCGGGGAGAGGTAGTGGACGAATGCGTCGTGGGCGAACCAGGGCAGCACCCGGTCGAGGCGGGCGACCTCCTGCGCCCGTGCCGACCCCTGCGGTGCCTCCAGCCCGAGGCCGGCCCGGATGCCGTCCCACAGGCCGTCCACGGCCGCGGCGCGCACCGAGGGCTCGACCACCGCGTCGTCCGGCACCACGTCCGCGGCCAGGGTGAGCCCCCAGGCCGACGCCGGGGCGGTGACGAGGGTGACGAAGGGCAGGCCGCGCGAGGCGCCGTCGGCGAACAGCGTCCCGTCACGGTCCACCTGCTCCACCGACCCCGTGGGCCAGGCAAGGCGCAGGCTCGCGCCCGGCTCGCCGACCGAGGCGCCGGAGGCGTGGCCGTCGAGGGCGGGCGCAGCCGGCGCCTGGCCGTCGTCCTCGCCGAGGGCGCTGTGCAGCGAGACGAGGAGGCGGCGGGGCTCGCCGTGCAGCACGCGCACGGCGAGCCCCAGCTCGTGGGTGTCGGTGGGTGCCGTGGCCGCGACCTCGAGCAGGAGGTCGTCCGTGGCGTACCACCAGCGGCAGGACCCGGGGGAGACCGCCCAGGCGCTGGGGAGGTCCAGCAGCTGCCAGCCGGTGCCGTGCTCCACGAACACCCGCAGGCCGTGGGCCCGCAGCAGGCCCAGGTAGGTGCGTCGGGTGGACAGCACGGTGCCGCGGCTGACGTGCCCCTGCGTGACCTGGGAGTGGAAACCGCCGGTCATCCAGGAGGTGCTGGTCAGCGTGCCCGAGTCGGGGACGAGGGCGTTGCCGGTGCGCAGGATGTGGCCGTGCGGGCGGAGCACGGCCCGCTCCTTGGCGGCGGTGACCAGGTGCGTGCCGTCCTCGGTGAAGGCGCTGAGCACCACCTCGCCGTCACGCTCGACGTCGGTCAGGTCGCCGGCCAGCGACGCCAGCTCCTCCGTGGTGAGGTCGCGTGCGGGCAGCGCCGGGCCGGTGAACAGCGACGGGCTCTGCGCCGTGGCGTCCTCGTCCTCCCCGTGGGCGTCCGGCGACAGGGGGGACGGCACGGCCTCGGGCTGGCGCAGGGCGAGCGCCGCGAGGTCGGCGTCCTGCGACGAGGTGGCGGCCGGGTGGTGCGGCACCGCCAGGCCGAAGAAGCCCGTGCGCAGCACCGCGTCGGGGGCCAGCTCGACCGGCTCGTCCTGGAGGACGGCCAGCGTGTGCTCGTGCTGCAGCCGTTGCGACGGCAGCTCGGCAAGGTCCAGCCCGGCCGGGGTCCGCGTGCCGTCGTCGGCGCGGCCGACCAGCTGCAGGGCGTCGGTGGCCCAGCCGTGCCCGTGGCGCAGGGAGCCCAGCAGGGCCCAGGGCACGTGCGGGCCGGGCATGTTCTGCCGCACCGCGAGGGCCGTGCCCGCGCCGGTCGTGGCGACCGGCGTCAGGTCGAGGTACTGGCTCACGTAGAACTCGTTGACCCGCACCGCGCCGTAGGGCGTGAGGGCCACGTCGTGGGCGCAGACCACGTCGACGGTCACCGCCGCGCCGGAGGTGTTGGTGACGTCGACGTGCCAGAACCAGGCGGTGACCTCGTCGGCGAGCCGCAGCCGGACGGCATACCGCAGGCCCTGCCACTCACCGGTGACCACGGGGCCCTCCGCGGTCCAGCGCACCCGGCCCGGCGCGGCCGGGCCGAGCAGCGGGGTCCACGTGGCGGAGCCGCCCTCGAGGCGGCGCAGCCAGAGGTTGGCCAGGCCGGCCTCGAGCTCGCTCGCGGGGTGGAGCAGCAGGCTCAGGTCGCCCGCGTCGAGGCGCTGGAGGGCCGCCCCCGAGGTGAGCTGAGCGGTCATGCCTGACCTGCTGGTTACACAGTTGGCGGGGCGGGTGCCGGCGCTGGCAAGAGTGAAAGACACGTGGACTGTCTATCACCCTCCCGGGGTCCGTTCCTAGCCACCCTGAGCATGAAAACTCGGGAAAATCGGGCAAGCAGCTCGTGGTCAGGGCTCGGCAAAGTGTGAAAGTAGTTTCATGAACGTAACCATTGACCTCGGTTGCGAGCGCGCTCTACGTTGGCCGAAATTTCACCCAGCAGGGGAGTTCCCAATGCTTCGTAGGACCACCATCGCGGTCGTTGCCGCGGCCTGTGCGGCCGCCGGCCTGAGTGCTTGTTCCGGCAAGGTCGGCGGCAGTGCCGGCGGGTCAGGCAGTGACGGGATGATCGCCAGCCTGACCTTCCCGGCCGACGCGCCGACCACGATCGGCGGGCTGGTCAACTACAACCCGTTCGCGCCGACACCGCTGACCAGCACCTGGCTGTACGAGCCGCTGATGGTCCGCAACGGGCTCAGCTGCGACGTCACCCCCTGGCTCGCCACGGCATACAAGTGGGACGGCGCGACGAAGCTGACCTTCACCATCCGCGACGGCGTGAAGTTCAGCGACGGCAAGCCGCTGACCGCCCAGGACGTGGCCTTCACCTACAACCTGGGCAAGAAGTACCCGGCGGTGGACAAGGCCGGCCTGTGGAACGACACCTTCGGCGCCCCGGCGAAGTCGGTGACGGCGCAGGGCAACCAGGTCGTCATGGAGTTCACCGGTCCCGCCGCGGCGAAGTTCGACGACATCATCAAGGCGCCGATCGTGCCCGAGCACCTCTACGGCCCGGCGGGTGACCCGACGAAGTTCATCGACAAGAACCCGGCCGGCACCGGCCCGATGAAGGTCAAGACCTACAACGGCCGCCGCCTCGTCCTCGAGCGTCGCGCCGACTACTGGCAGGCCGACAAGATCCACGTCAAGCAGCTCGTCCTCGAGGGGCAGTACGACGCCTCGCAGGCCTCGCTGAAGCTGCGCAGCGGCCAGCTCGACGCCTACTGGGGCGAGATCCCCAACCCGCAGCGCGCGTTCGTCGCCGCCGACCCCAAGCACAACCACTTCTACTACGCGCCGAACGGCACCACGGTGCTCACGCAGAACCTCAAGCAGAAGCCGTTCTCCGACGTGAAGTTCCGTGCGGCGATGGCCCCGGCGCTCAACCGCCAGGAGATGTCCGACAAGGCGACCTACGGGATCATGAAGCCCGCGAGCCAGACCGGCCTGAAGCTCCCCGTCATGGACAAGCTGCTGCCCGACGCCTACAAGGGCAAGGACACGGTCACGCCGTACGACCCGGCCCAGGCCAACCAGCTGCTCGACGCCGCGGGCTACAAGAAGGGCCCCGACGGCAAGCGCACCAACCCCGACGGCTCGCCGATCAACCTGACCTTCAGCGTCCAGGCCGGCTTCATCGACTACCAGGCCATGGCCGACGTGATCGCCCGTGACTACAACGCGGTCGGCATCCCGACCAAGGTCGTCGCCTCCGCGCCGGACTCGGTCGACGCGCAGAAGAAGTCGGGCGACTTCCAGATGATGTTCGAGTACCTCAACGGCGGCTGCACCATCGCCACGAACCTCGGCTCAAAGCTGGCCACCAACCAGATCCCGAAGCCGGACACGATCCTGCCCAACGTGCAGCGCTGGTCCGACCCGGCCACGGACAAGCTGGTCGCCGAGCTGGGTGCCACCACGGACCCGGCCCAGGAGAAGGCCTACGTCGCTCAGCTCGTCGACACGATGATGACAAAGCTCCCGGTGACCTCGCTGCTCTACGCGCCCACCCGGATCCTCTACCGCACCGACAAGGCGGTCGGCTGGCCGAGCGAGCAGGACCCCTACGCGCACCCGACCGACAACCGGCTGCTGATCCTGACCCACCTGCGCCCGGCGCAGGGCTGACGGTCCGCGGCGCGGCCAGGAAGGAGAGGACACCATGCGCTACTTCGCCAGACGGATCGGCTTCTTCCTGGCCACGCTGTGGGCGGCCGTCACCCTGAACTTCGTCATCCCCCGGCTCCAGCCGGGGGACCCGGCGGAGGTCATGGTGCGCAAGCTCGCCGGCAAGGACGCCCAGCTCGACCCCGCCGCCGTCAGGGCCATGCGGGCGATGCTGGGCGCCCCGGACGGCAACCTGTTCCAGCAGTACGTCGACTACCTCAAGGCGCTCTCGCACGGGAAGTTCGGCATCTCCTACACGTACTTCCCCTACCCCGTCACCGAGGTGATCGGGAAGGCGCTGCCGTGGACGCTCGTCCTGGTCGGCGTGACCCAGGTCCTCGCCTTCGTCATCGGCGTGACCCTTGGCGCCTACGCCGCCTGGCGGCGCAACACCCGCTTCGACAGCCTGGTCACCCTCGGCTCGACGTTCGTCGGCACGCTGCCCGGCTTCTGGATCGCGCTGCTGCTGCTCTTCGCCTTCGGCTACACCCTGGGCTGGTTCCCGACCTCCGGCGGCTACGAGGACTCGATGCCGGGGTGGAACCTCGGCTTCGTCGGCGACGCGGCGCTGCACTCGCTGCTGCCGGCCGCCTCGCTGCTCGTCACCGCGCCGATCGGCTGGATCCTCGGCATGCGCAACACCATGGTGATGAACCTCGGGGAGGACTACATCCGGCTGGCCCGCGCCAAGGGCCTGCCCGACCGGGTGGTGGCCCTGAGGTATGCCGCCCGCAACGCGCTGCTGCCCAGCGTCACCGGCTTCGCCATCGCCCTCGGCGGCGTGCTCGGCGGCTCGATCCTGGTGGAGACGATCTTCGACTACCCCGGGATGGGCCGGCTCATGGGCGAGGCGGTCAGCAACCGGGACTTCCCGCTGCTGCAGGCGCTGCTGCTGTTCATCATCGTCGGTGTCCTCGTGGCCAACCTGGTCGCCGACCTGCTCTACGGCGTGCTCGACCCGCGCGCCAGGAAGGCGGGCCAGTGAGCACCGGAGTCGTCCAGCCCATCGACCGGGCCGACCTGCCGGTCGAGGCCCCACTCGAGGAGGCCCCGACCACGCCACCACGCTGGTACGCGCTGGTCTGGGGCAACCGCAAGGCCCGGGTCGGCATCGTGCTGCTGGGGTTCTTCGTCCTGGTCGCCGTGCTGGCCCCGGTGATCGCGCCCTACGACGGTGCCCGCACCGACTTCGAGGCGCTGCTGCCCCCGTCGGCGGCGCACCCGCTGGGCACCACGACCCAGGGCGGCGACATCTTCTCCCAGCTCGTCTACGGCAGCCGGACCTCGCTGCTCGTCGGGCTCTTCGGCGGCCTGTTCGCCACCGCGATCGCGCTCGTGGTGGGCCTGGTGTCCGGATACAAGGAGGGAACGGTCGTGGACGACCTGCTCTCCTTCGTCACCAACGTGGCGCTGGTCGTCCCGGTGCTGCCGCTGATGATCGTGCTGGTCGCCTACTCCGACGTGCGCGGCCTGCCGCTGCTGGTGTTCGTCATCGGCATCACCTCCTGGGCCGGGCACGCCCGGGCCAAGCGCTCGCAGATCATCACGCTGCGCAACCGCGACTTCGTCACCGCGGCGAAGTTCTCCGGGGAGAGCACGTTCCGGATCGTCTTCCGGGAGATCATGCCGAGCATGACCTCCCTCGTGGCGGCCGGCTTCGTCGGCGCCGCGACCGGCGCCATCGGGGCCGAGGCGGGGCTGTCCTTCCTCGGCCTGGGCGACCCGTCCTCGATCTCCTGGGGAACGATGCTCTACCAGGCCAACGCCCAAGGCGCCGTCGCGCAGGGCCTGTGGATCTGGGTGCTCGTACCGGGCCTGACCCTGGCGCTGCTGATCACCTCGTTGACGTTCATCAACTTCGGCGTCGACCTCCTGAGCAACCCCCACCTGAGGGAGGAGTGACCATGGCACTGCTCGAGGTGCGTGACCTGTCGGTCCGCTACGAGCCCAGGCTGCACCGCCCTCTCACCGCGGTCGACCGGGTCAGCTTCGACGTCGGTGAGGGCGAGTTCGTCGGCCTCATCGGGGAGTCGGGCAGCGGCAAGTCCACCCTGGGCACCGCCCTGCTGCGGCTGACCGAGCGGCCCGGCCGGATCAGCGGCGGCAGCATCCGCTTCGACGGCAAGGACATCACCGACCTGCCCGAGGACGAGCTGCGCGCCCACCGCTGGCGCGACATCGCCACGGTCTTCCAAAGCAGCATGAACTCGCTCAACCCGGTGGTGCGCATCGAGGGGCAGTTCCGCGACGCGATCGAGGCGCACACCGACCTGCGCGGCGCCGCGGTGACGAAGCGGGTGCGCGAGCTCTTCGAGATGGTCATGATCGACCAGCGCTTCATCAGCGCCCACCCGCACGAGCTGTCCGGCGGCATGAAGCAGCGGGTCAACCTGGCCCTGGCGCTGGCCAACCGCCCCCGCTTCGTCCTGCTTGACGAGCCGACCACCGGCCTGGACGTCGTGGTGCAGCGCTCGATCCTCGACAACATCCGCCGGCTCCAGCAGGAGCAGCAGTTCGCGGTGCTGTTCATCAGCCACGACATCGGCACCGTCGTCGACCTGTCCGACCGGATCCTGGTGATGTATGCCGGGCGCCTGGTCGAGTCGCACGCCGCCCAGGGGCTGCTGCGCGACCCGCTGCACCCCTACTCCAAGGGCCTGCTCGGCTCCTACGCCGACCCGCGCGAGGAGACCATCCGGATCACCTACGTGCCGGGGCGCCCGCCGGACCTGACCCAGGTGCAGCACGGCTGCTCCTTCGCACCGCGCTGCCCCGAGCGGATCGCGCTGTGCGGCGAGCAGGCGCCCGAGCTGGAGCCGATCGACGGCGGCCTGGCCGCCTGCCACGTCGCCCGGCTGCAGCGCACCGGCAACCCCGACGGGCTCGAGCTGCCGCCGCGCACGGTCGGGTTCGCCGGGCCGGAGTTCGTCAAGACGCAGGAGGAGACTGCGCGCGTCCTGGACCGCGAGCCGTTCCTGCGGGTCGAGGGCGTCAGCCGCGTCTTCGAGCGGCGCCACGGGCTGCGGCGCACCCGGGTCGAGGCGGTCACCGACGTCTCCTTCGGGCTGCGCCCGGGGGAGGTGACCGCCCTGGTCGGCCAGAGCGGCAGCGGCAAGACGACCCTGGCCCGGCTGGTCACCGCGGTCGAGCGCCCCACGTCCGGCCGGATCCGCTTCCAGCCCGAGGACGGAGCCGAGGTCGCGGTGGAGTCCTTGCGGGGCAAGGGTCTTCGCGACTACCGCCGCCAGGTGCAGATGGTCTTCCAGGACCCCTACTCCTCGCTCAACCCGACCAAGACGCTCGAGTACGCCCTGACCCGGCCGCTGCGCAACTTCCGTGGCATGACTGCGGCGCAGGCGCGTGAGGAGGCCGGCCGGCTGCTGGAGCGGGTCGCGCTGACCCCGTCGAGCCGGTTCCTCGGGCGCTACCCCTACGAGCTGTCCGGCGGCCAGCGCCAGCGCGTGGTCATCGCCCGCGCCCTGGCGGCGCAGCCCCGGCTGATCGTCGCCGACGAGCCGGTGTCCAGCCTGGACGTGTCGATCCGCGCCGAGGTGCTGGAGCTGTTGCAGTCCCTCGTGCACGACTCCGGGGTGGGCGTCCTCTACATCACCCACGACCTGCTCAGCGCCCGGATGATCGCCGACGAGGTGCTCGTGCTCAACGGCGGACGCGTGGTGGAGCAGGGCCCCGCCCTGCAGGTCATCCGCGACCCCGCCGACGACTACACCCGCACCCTGCTCGCCGCCGTGCCCAACCCGTTCGCCGACACCCTGGTGCCATGACCCTTGACGACCATGCTGGACTGCCCGCGAAGGGGGAGGCACAGTGGCCTCGCTTCGCAGGAGGAGAAGGCATGGCGTACAGGGACGGCGAGCCGGTCACGATCTACACGGTGGCCGAGCGGGCCGGGGTGTCCATCGCCACCGTGTCGCGCGTGCTG
Source organism: Oryzihumus leptocrescens (assembly GCF_006716205.1). Classification (GTDB taxonomy): domain Bacteria; phylum Actinomycetota; class Actinomycetes; order Actinomycetales; family Dermatophilaceae; genus Oryzihumus; species Oryzihumus leptocrescens. The sequence continues at coordinate 456,819 of NZ_VFOQ01000001.1, forward strand.
CAGGGCTCCCGGCCGGCGTCGGCCGAGACCCGCAGCAAGGTGCTGCGGGCAGCGGCCGAGCTCGACTACGTGCCGCTGCGGGCCGGCCGGGCCCTGCCGGCCAACCGGCACGAGGCCCACGGCCTGGTGCTGCCCGAGCTGAGCGGTCCCTACTACTCCGCGGTGCTCATGGGCTACGAGTCCGCCGCCGCGCACTACGGCCAGAGCGTTGTCGTGGTCGTCACGGCCAACCGCAGCGACATGCGCCGCACCGTCCGTGACCTCACCGCCCGCGTCGACGGCCTGGTCATCGCCCAGTCGACCCTGCCCGACGCGGCGGTCGCGACGATCCGCCGCAAGATCCCCACGGTGCTCCTGGCCCGTGAGCCGGTCCGCGGCTGCCCGACGGTCACCGCCGAGAACGTCCACGCCGCAACGGAGCTCGCGCGTCACCTGCTCGACCACGGCCGGCAACGGCTGGTGTTCGTCGGCGACCCGCACGGCTCCCCGGACGTCCGGCGCCGCTACGCGGGGTTCCGCGCTGCCCTGGAGGAGCGCGGGATGACCGAGGCCGCGCCCCCCATCCCGGCGATCCTCGACGAGCGGTATGCCGCGGACGTCGCCGCCGAGCTGCGCCGGCTGGGGTCCCGCGTGGACGCGGCCGTCTGCGCCAACGACGAGCTGGCCCTGGGCCTGATGGTGATGCTCAACGCCCAGGGGGTGCGGGTGCCGCACGACCTGGCGCTCACCGGCTGGGACGACATCATGACCGCCCGCTACATGGGGCTGAGCACGGTGCGCCAGCCGATGCACGAGCTCGGCCGGCTCGCCGCCACCCACCTGCACCGCCTCGTCAACGACCCCGCGCTGGCCGACCGGCCCGACCCCGAACCGCTGCCCAGCCGGGTCGTGCTGCGTGGCTCCTGCGGCTGCCACTGGGACCGCACCACCGCGGTCCGTGGCAAGGACAGTCCCCCCTGACCCCCACGACGCACCCGGAGGATTCGTGACCGACGCCCGCGACGACGCCCAGGACGCGACCCTGAGGCGGTGGGCGGCCGACACCTGGCAGTCGCTGGTCGCCATGACCGACGAGGGCACGGGGCTGCCGGCCGACCGCATCGCCGGCGACCTCGACCCCGCCTCGCGCAGCCTCAACACCTCGCCGACGAACATCGGCGGCTACCTGTGGAGCACGGTCGCGGCCCGCGAGCTCGGCATCGTCGGGGCCGACGAGTGCCGTGACCGGCTCCGCCGCGCGGTCGACTCCCTCACGACGGTCCGCCGGCACGAGCCCAGCGGCATGTTCTACAACTGGTACGCCATCACGACCGGCGAGGTGATGCGCGCCTTTCCCGGCGGCGACGTCATCCACCCGTTCCTGTCCAGCGTGGACAACGGCTGGCTGGCCGCCGGGCTCCTCGTCGCCGCGAACGCCGAGCGTGCGGTCGCCGACACCGCCGGCGCGCTCGCGCGGTCGATGGACTTCGGCTCCTTCCACGACCCGGAGGCCCAGGCACACGGCATACCGGGTGGGCTGCTGCGCGGCGGCTTCTGGGACGAGCGCCCGGGCGATGCCAGGCACGTCGTGGGCAACCACCACGGCCGCGGCCCCGACGTCTTCTACACCCCGCACTGGTACGGCCCGCTGATGTCCGAGCCGCGGATCGCCAGCTATGTCGGCATCGTGCACGGGCAGGTGCCGCCGGAGCACTACGCCGCGATGCACCGGCGCACGCGTGAGCACCGGGGCGTGCGCGTCGTCGCCACCTGGGGCGGGTCGATGTTCGAGGAGCTCATGCCCGACCTGCTCGTGCCCGAGGACGTCTGGGCGCCGGGCTCGTTCGGGGCCAACCACCGGCTCACCGTGCGCACCCAGCGCGAGTTCGGGATGGACGAGACCGGCTACGGGGCGTGGGGCTTCTCGCCGGCGAGCCTCCCCGGCGGCGGCTACAGCGAGTGGGGGGTCGAGCCGATCGGGCTGACGTTCGGTGGCTACCCCTCGGACATGGAGCGCACCCTGGCGGAGGCCGGGACCTGGGGCGACGGCGTCGTCACCCCGCACGCCTCGTTCCTCGCGCTGCGCTACGAGCCCGAGGCGGTGGTGGCCAACCTGCGCCACCTCGAGGAGGACCTCGGCGCCTACGGCCCCGGCGGCTTCCTCGACGCGGTCGCGGTGCACTCCGGCCGGCTCGCCGACTGCTACCTCTCGCTGGACCAGTCGATGGTCATGGCCGCCCTCGGCAACGCCCTCGGGGACGACGTCGTGCGCCGCGGCTTCGCCACCGCCGAGGTCGAGGCGTCCCTGCGCCCGCTGCTGGCCGCGGAGGAGTTCGACATCTCGCCGGCGGCATGACCCACCGGCACGAAACCCGGTTGAGTGTCGCCGGCCGCGGCGGTTGGCTGGCCCCATGACCGAGATCGTCGACGTCGACCCGCTGGACCCGTTGCAGGACAGACTGTTCCGCGAGTGGGTCGAGGTGTACGCCGCCGCCGAGCGCGCCCTGTGGGGTGACCAGGCCACGCCGTGGTCGGCCGAGGAGATCCGTGAGCTCCAGCGGGCGCCGGAGAAGGTGCGGCGCGCGCTCGCCGCGGTCGAGGCGGGCAGCGTCGTGGGTGCGGTGCAGGTCATCGGCGCGACCCGGGACAACCTGGAGTCCGCCAACTGCTGGCTCTCGGTCCACCCCGACCACCAGCGCCGCGGCATCGGCAGCGCCCTGCTGGCCGCCGCCGAGGACCTCGCCCGCGGACTCGGCCGCTCGGTCGTCCAGGACTGGTCGGTCTCCCCGGAGGAGTCCGGCGGTGCGGCCACCGCCTTCGCCACCAGGCACGGGTATGCCGTGGCGCAGCGCAGCCTGCGCTCGGACCTCACCCTCGCGCACGGGCGCGACGACGACGCACCGGTCGACCCGGCATACCGGGTGGAGACGGTCTGGGACGCGATGCCCGAGTCGTGGCTGGAGGACCGGGCGCACCTCGCGCGGCGGATGAGCACGGACGCGCCGATGGGGGAGATCGAGCACGAGGAGGAGGACTGGGACGCCGAGCGCGTCCGCAGCTACTACGCGCGGATGACCGCGATGGGGCGGCGGTTCGTCGTCAGCGTCGCGCGCGAGGTCGCCTCGGGCCACCTGGTCGGCTTCACCGAGCTGGCCGTGTCGGCCTCCACCCCCGAGCGCGCCTACCAGCAGGACACGCTCGTCCTGCGCGAGCACCGCGGCCACGGGCTCGGCCTGGCGGTCAAGGCTGCCAACCTCCGGGCGCTGCGCGAGGGACTGCCCGGGGTCACCGTCGTGACCACGTACAACGCCGCCAGCAACGAGCCGATGCTGCGCGTGAACCGGGCCCTGGGCTTCGCCGTGACGGGCTACGTCAGCGAGTGGAAGAAGAGGCTCTGAGCCGACCGGCCGGGCCGTCGGGCGGGTGGTGCCGGCCGTTAGGCTGGCCCGCATGACCGAGCACAGCGACACCGGCTTCTCCACCCGCGCCATCCATGCGGGGCAGGAGCCCGACCCCCAGACCGGCGCGGTCGTGCCGGCGATCTACCAGGTCTCCACCTACAAGCAGGACGGCGTCGGCGGCCTGCGCGGCGGCTACGAGTACAGCCGTTCCGCCAACCCGACCCGCACCGCGCTCGAGGAGTGCCTGGCGGCCCTGGAGGGCGGTGCCCGCGGCTTCGCGTTCGCCTCCGGCCTGGCCGGGCAGGACACGGTCATCCGCTCGCTGCTCACCCCCGGCGACCACGTGGTCGTGCCGAGCGACGCCTACGGCGGCACCTACCGTCTCTTCAACAAGGTCGCCCGCCCCTGGGGTGTGGAGCACACCATCACCTCGATCCACGACGTCGAGGCCGTGCGGGCGGCGATCCGCCCCGGCCAGACCAGGATCGTGTGGGTCGAGACCCCGACCAACCCGCTGCTGGGCATCGCCGACATCGCGGCGCTGGCTGAGGTGGCCCACGAGGCCGGGGCGCTGCTCGCGGTCGACAACACCTTCGCCACGCCCTACCTGCAGCAGCCGCTCTCGCTCGGCGCCGACATCGTCATGCACTCCACGACGAAGTACTGCGGCGGCCACAGCGACGTCGTCGGCGGCGCGGTCGTCGTCGCCGAGTCCGTGAGCGTGCCCGGCTTCGAGGACGCCGCCGACCGGATCGCCTTCCACCAGAACTCGATGGGCGCCGTCGCCGGGCCGTTCGACGCCTGGCTGGTGCTGCGCGGTCTGAAGACCCTGGCGGTGCGCATGGACCGGCACTGCGACAACGCCGAGAAGGTCGTGGCGTTCCTGCAGGGCCGTGACGACGTGACCGCCGTGCACTACCCCGGCCTCGAGGGCCACCCCGGGCACGCGGTCGCGGCCAAGCAGATGCGCCGGTTCGGCGGCATGGTCAGCTTCCAGGTGACCGGCGGCGAGCAGCGGGCGGTCGACGTCTGCGGCGCGACCTCGGTCTGGACGCTGGGGGAGTCCCTGGGCGGCGTCGAGTCGCTCATCGAGCACCCCGGCCGGATGACCCACGCCAGCGTCGCCGGCACCGAGCTGGAGGTCCCGGCGGACCTCATCCGCCTCTCGGTGGGCATCGAGGACGTCGACGACCTCATCGCCGACCTCGCGGCGGCGCTCGACAAGACCGCCTGACCGGCAGCCCACCGCTGCCGTGGCGCAGGTCCTCTGCGTCGACTTCGGGTCGACGTTCACCAAGGCCGTGCTCGTCGACACCGGCGAGGGCGTGCTGCGGGCGAGCACGTCGGTGCCGACCACGGTCCGCACCGACGTGCTCGACGGCTACCGGCACGCCCGCGAGTCGCTCGAGGGGCACTGGGTCGACGAGGTGCTGGCCTGCTCCAGCGCCGGCGGCGGCCTGCGCCTGGCCGTCGTCGGCTACGAGCGGGCGGTCACGGCCGAGGCCGGGCACCGGGTCGGGCTGAGCGCCGGCGCCAAGGTCGTCCACGTCGCCGCCGGTCCGATGGGCGGCAGCGACGTCGCGGCCCTGCGCGCGGCCCGCCCCGACGTGGTGCTGCTCGTCGGCGGCACCGACGGCGGCAACGCCGAGGTGCTGCTGCACAACGCCTCCCGGCTCGCGAAGGCCCGGGTCACCCAGCCCGTGGTGGTGGCCGGCAACGCCGACGCGGCCGGTGAGGTCTCGGACGTGCTGGCGTCCACCGGCCGCCGGTTCGTGGTCACCGGCAACGTCCTGCCGCAGATCGGGGTGATCGCCCCCGAGGGCGCCCGCGCAGCGATCCGCGAGGTCTTCCTGCGCCACGTCATCGGCGGCAAGGGCCTGTCCCGCGGGCCCGACTTCGCCGCGATGGTCCGCGCCGCGACCCCGGACGCGATGCTGCGGGGGATCGAGACCTTCGCCGCCGCGGTCGACGGCGACGTGCTGGTCGTCGACGTCGGCGGCGCCACGACCGACGTCTACTCGGTCATCACGCCCGAGGGGGAGGACGCGACCCTGCACAAGGACGTCGTCGCCCCGCTGTGGCACGCCCGCACCGTCGAGGGCGACCTGGGCATGCGCTGGAACGCCACCGGGGTGGTCGAGGCCGCGGTCGCCGAGCACCTGCTGGCCGGCGGGGAGCTGCGCCGGCTGCGGCGCTGGGCCGAGCGCGTCTCCCACGACACCGGGCACCTCCCCGGCGACGCCGGGGAGGCCGGCCTCGACACCGAGCTCGCCCGGCTCGCCGCCCTGGTCGCGGTGCGCCGGCACGCCCGGCCGGCCCACCCGGGCGAGAGCGGCCGGCCCACGGCCAACCTGGCCCACGTCGTCGGTTCCGGTGGGGTCCTGCGCCACGGCGGTCCCCGGGTCGCCGAGGCCGTGCTCGGGGCGGTCACGCGGGACTACGCCGGCGGGTGGCGCGTCCCGGACGGCGCGCGCACGGCGGTCGACACCGCATACCTGCTGTTCGCCGTCGGGCTCCTGACCGATGCTCCCGGGCACGGCCCGGAAGTGGCCGCACGGCTGGCCCGTGGGGTCCTCGCAGCGCGCTGAGCCGACCGACTAGCCTGCGCGCATGGCATCACCGTCGCTGCCCGTCACGCTCGACGACGTCATCGCTGCGCAGGACCTGCTCAGCGGCGTCGTCCGTCCCACCCCGCTGGAGTACAGCCGCGCGCTGTCCGAGCGCGTGGGCGCCGACGTGTACCTCAAGTGCGAGAACCTCCAGCGTGCCGGGTCGTTCAAGATCCGCGGCGCCTACACGCGCATCGCCCGGCTGAGCGAGGAGGAGAAGGCGCGCGGCATCGTCGCCGCCAGCGCCGGCAACCACGCCCAGGGCGTCGCCCTCGCCGCGCAGCTGCTCGGCATCGACTCCACTGTGTACATGCCGATCGGCGCGCCGATCCCCAAGCTGCTGGCCACCCGGGCCTACGGCGCCCACGTCGAGCAGGTCGGCACCACCGTCGACGAGGCGCTCGTCGCGGCCAAGGAGATGGCCGCGTCGACCGGAGCCGTGCTGATCCACCCGTTCGACCACGCCGACATCGTCGCCGGCCAGGGCACCTGCGGCCTGGAGATCCTCGACCAGTGCCCCGAGGTCAAGACCATCGTCACCAGCGCCGGCGGGGGCGGCCTGCTGGCCGGTATCGCGGTCGCGGTCAAGGCCAAGCGCCCGGACGTGCGGGTCATCGGGGTGCAGGCCGAGCAGGCTGCCGCCTACCCCCAGTCGCTCGCCGCGGGCAAGCCGGTGCCGCTGGGTGCCATGTCGACGATGGCGGACGGTATCGCGGTCGGTTGCCCCGGGGAGGTCCCCTACGCGATCGTGCGCGAGCTCGTCGACGCCGTCGAGACGGTCAGCGAGGAGATGATCTCCCGCGCGCTGCTGTTCGTCCTCGAGCGGGCCAAGCTGGTCGTCGAGCCGGCCGGCGCCGCGGCCGTGGGCCGGCTGCTCGCCGCCGGGCAGGGGTCGTGCGACGGGCCGGTGGTCGCGGTCCTCTCCGGCGGCAACATCGACCCGCTGCTGCTCCTGCGCATCATCCGGCACGGCATGTCCGCTGCAGGGCGCTACCTGCAGTTCCGGCTGCGGGTGCCGGACCGTCCGGGCTCGCTCGCCGCGCTGCTGGCCGACCTCGCCGCGGTCGACGCCAACGTGCTCGAGATCGAGCACGTCCGCATGGGCGCCACCCTGCACGTCGACGAGGTCGAGATCGCCCTGCAGCTGGAGACCAAGGGGCAGGCCCACTGCGAAGAGGTCCTGCGCACGCTGCGGGGCAAGGGCTACAAGCTGAACTTCGGGTGAGGTGACCTGCGCCTTTTCGGTCGCGGGCTGTCGGGGGCCCATGCGAGGCTGACCCGCATGACGGACGCGGTCGTGGCGGAGGGGCTGGTCAAGCACTACAAGGAGGTCCGGGCCCTGGACGGGCTGGACCTGCGGGTGCCCGAGGGGTCGGTGCTGGGGGTGCTCGGGCCCAACGGTGCGGGCAAGACGACGGCCGTGCGGGTGCTGACGACCCTGCTCGAGCCCGACGCCGGCCGGGCCCACGTCGCCGGGGTCGACGTGCTGGCCGAGCCGGCGACGGTGCGCGGCCTGATCGGGCTGTCCGGACAGTTCGCTGCCGTTGACGACTACCTGACCGGGTTCGAGAACCTCGACATGGTGGGCCGGCTCTACCACCTGGGCCGCGCGGCCTCCCGGGCCCGCGCGCGCGAGCTGCTCGAGCAGTTCCGCCTCAGCGACGCCGGCGACCGCCCGGTCAAGACCTACTCCGGCGGCATGCGTCGGCGGCTCGACCTCGCCGGGGCCCTCGTCGCGCGCCCGCCGGTGATCTTCCTCGACGAGCCGACGACCGGGCTCGACCCGCGCAGCCGCGGCGACATGTGGGAGGTCATCACCGAGCTGGTCTCGGGCGGCACGTCCCTGCTGCTGACGACGCAGTACCTCGAGGAGGCCGACCGCCTCGCCGACTCGATCGTCGTGGTCAACCACGGCAAGGTCATCGCCTCGGGCACCGCCGACGAGCTCAAGGCCCAGGTCGGCGGGGAGCGCCTCGAGGTGGTCATCGCCGACGCCGCGCTCCTGCGACGCGCCGCCGGGGTGCTCGCGCCGCTGTCGGTCGACGGTGCCGAGCCCGAGGTGGAGCAGCACACCCGGCGGATCACCCTGCCGACCGGCGGCGGCACCGGCCCGCTGCTCGACGCCGTGCGCGCCCTGGACGGCGAGGGCATCGAGGTCCAGGACATCGGCGTGCGGCGGCCGACGCTCGACGACGCGTTCCTGACCCTGACCGGCCGCCCTGGCGCGGCCGCCGACGACGCCGGGCTCGAGACGGTGGGGAGTGAGGCCCGATGAGCGTGCAGACCGCCGTCAGCGACGGGATGGTCGTCGCCAAGCGCAACCTGATCAAGATCAAGCGGGTGCCCGACCTGCTGGTCTTCACCACCCTGTCGCCCATCATGTTCGTGCTGCTTTTCGCCTACGTCTTCGGCGGGGCGATCGACCACCAGGGCGGCGGCTCGCTCTACCGCCAGTTCCTCATCGCCGGCATCTTTGCCCAGACCGTCGTCTTCGGGGCCACGATCACCGGCTCGGCGCTGGCCGACGACGTCAAGAAGGGCATCATCGACCGGTTCCGGTCGCTGCCGATGTCGCCGTCGTCGGTGCTCTTCGGCCGCACCCTGTCCGACGTCGTCAACAACGTCATCGTGCTCGTGGTCATGTCGCTGACCGGCCTGGTCGTGGGCTGGCGCATCACCACGTCGATCCCGGAGGCGCTGGCCGGCTACCTGCTGCTCATCGTCTTCGCCTACGCCATCTCGTGGGTCATGGCGTGGATCGGGCTGCTCGTGCCCAGCCCCGAGGTGGTCAACAACGCCGCCTTCATCGTGATCTTCCCGCTGACCTTCGTGGCCAACACGTTCGTCCCGCTGGAGACGCTGCCGGGGCCGCTGAAGACCTTCGCCGAGTGGAACCCCGTCTCGGCGGTCACCCAGGCGGCGCGCGAGCTGTTCGGCAACACTCTCCCCCCGAGTCCCGACCACCCCGCACCCCAAGGATGGGCGCTCACCCACCCGGTCGCCTACACGCTGATCTGGGCGGTCGGGGTGCTGCTGGTGTTCGTCCCGCTGGCCAGCGCGCAGTACCGCCGCTCCACCAGCCGCTGATCCCGCTCCACCGCCGGCCGGGCTCCCGGCCCACGGATGCCCGACACGCAGAAGGCCGCCTCCCCGTCAGGGGAGGCGGCCTTCGTGCTCGGGTGGGGTCACCCGCGGGGGTGACTAACCGGCATACGGCTTGGCCTCGAGGATCTTGACCTCGATCTTCTTGCCGTTGGGGGCCTCGTAGCTCACGGTGTCGCCGATCCTGGCGCCGTTGATGGCCGCCCCGACCGGGGACTTCTCGCTGAAGACCTCGAGCTCGTCGCCCTCGATCTCGCGGCTGCCGAGCAGGAAGGTCTCCTGGTCGCCGAACATCTCGACGGTGACGACCATGCCCGGCACGACGGTGCCGTCGTTCTTCGGGGCCTCGCCGACGGTGGCGGTCTCGAGCAGCTGGGTGAGCTGGCGGATGCGGGCCTCCATCTTGCCCTGCTCCTCCTTGGCGGCGTGGTAGCCGCCGTTCTCCCGGAGGTCACCCTCCTCGCGGGCCGCCTCGATCTTCTTGGCGATCTCGGTGCGGCCCTCGCCGGAGAGCTGCTCGAGCTCTGCCTTGAGACGGTCGTACGCCTCCTGGGTGAGGAAGCTCCCCGTGGTGGTCGCAGTGTCGCTCACGTCTGACTCCTTGGTTGGACCCGACGGGCCGGGGCGGGGTGCGCCGGGGTGCCGGGTGACTAAGCAATCGGGCCCGGACCCGACCGGTGCGGTCGCAGGTCCAGACCCAAGTGTGAAGCGACCAGCCTAGCAAGCGAAGGGGTGGTCACGGCCAATCCGCGCTGGTGGGCTGCGGCACGGGGGCTACTGCGCCCCGTCCACGGAGCAGGTCTGGACGACGCCGGTCACGGCGCGCGACGTGGTGCGGACCGTGGTCTCCCGGTGCACCGAGTCCGGCCCGGCGGCGGGCACGTGCACGGTGACGCTGCCGACCGTGCCGAAGTGGGAGTCCAGCGCCCGGACCTCGCAGGTCACGGCCTTGCCGGTGGGTCGGTGCACGTCGTAGCTCACGTCCACCCGGCTGTCGTCGACCACGTGGTAGCCGATGTCGGTCCACGACACCTGGCCGACGGTGCTCGCCAGGCCCAGCCAGACGGCGATGGCGATGCCCACGGCGCACCCGATGGTGCCGATGACCCACCAGCGCGTGGTTCCGGGGGCGGGGCGGGGCAGCGGCACGGAGGACCCTTCCGACGCAGGCGCGGTCGGCGCCGGGTGACATGATGAGCCCGATCATTCTCCGACATGGCTCCACGAGGTGTGCACGGTGGTTGAAGGACTGCGACTCATGGCGGTGCACGCGCACCCCGACGACGAGTCGAGCAAGGGCGCGGCCACGATGGCCAAGTACGTCGCCGACGGTGTCGAGGTGCTGGTGGTCTCCTGCACGGGCGGCGAGCGCGGCGACGTGCTCAACCCTGCCCTCAAGGACGACCCCGAGATCCTGCGCGACCTGCCTGACGTGCGGCGCCGCGAGATGGCCAAGGCCCAGGAGATCCTGGGGGTGCAGCACACCTGGCTGGGCTTCGTCGACTCCGGTCTGCCCGAGGGTGACCCGCTGCCGCCGCTGCCGGAGGGGTGCTTCGCGCTCGAGCCGGTCGAGGTGAGCACCGAGGCCCTGGTGCGGGTCGTGCGCGAGTTCCGCCCGCACGTCATGACGACGTATGACGAGAACGGCGGCTACCCCCACCCCGACCACGTCATGACCCACGTGGTCGGCATGTCGGCGTTCCGCGCGGCGGGTGACCCCGCGGCATACCCGCACGCGGGCGAGGCGTGGCAGCCGCTGAAGATCTACTACAACCAGACCCTGTCCAAGGGCCGCATCCTGGCCTTCCACGACGCGATGGAGCAGGCCGGGCTGGAGTCCCCCTACGGCGAGTGGATCGCGCGCTGGGAGGACCGCGGCGAGCGCACCATCACCACGCGCATCCCCTGCGCGGAGCACTTCCCGACACGTGACCGGGCGCTGCTGGCCCACGCCACGCAGATCGACCCCGAGGGGTCGTGGTTCATGGTGCCGCTGGAGATGCAGCAGGAGATCTGGCCGACCGAGGACTTCGAGGCGGCCCTGTCCTACGTGCCGGTCGAGCCCATCGAGGACTGCCTGTTCGCCGGGCTGGCCTCGCTGGCCGAGGCTGACGCGCTGGCCCGCAAGGGCGGCCTCGAGCTGCACTACGACGGCACCAGCAAGGACGCATCGTGAACACCACCGTGAGCACCAACGTCACGGCCGGCCTCGGAGGCTTCCTGGCCTTCTTCCTGCTCGCGGTCGCGCTGTGGCTGCTCATGCGCAACATGAACGCCCGGCTGCGCCGGATGAGCTTCCGTGAGGAGGCCGAGGCCCGGGCCGCGCAGGGTGGTCCGGCCGGCGGCGCCCCGGCACCGCGGGGTGACACCGACGAGGACGAGGCCGCAGGGTCCGTCAGCGCCCGGGACGACGACGCCGAGGGTGGCACGGGTCGGGACCAAGAGCCCGGTGCTGCCGGAGGGCCGGGCGTAGCCTGAACCGGCTCCGCGACCGGCCGGCCGCGGGCTCCGCGGACCGTGGGAGGTGACCGCGATGAGCGGTCGGGTCGTGCACTTCGAGATCCCGTTCGATGACGCCGAGCGCGCCTATGCGTTCTACCGTGAGGCGTTCGGCTGGCAGGTCCAGCCGGTGCCGGACATGAACTACACGATGGTCAGCACCGGCCCCACCGGGGAGCAGGGGCCGACCGAGCCGGGCTTCATCGACGGCGGGCTGATGGGCCGCGGCGGGAACTTCACCCACCCCGTGGTGGTCATCGACGTCGACGACATCGACAAGGCCCTGGAGACCATCGGCTCCCTCGGCGGCTCGACGCTGGTCCCGCGGATGCAGGTCGGCGAGATGGGCTGGACCGCCTACTTCCGCGACCCCGAGGGCAACACCGTCGGCCTGTGGCAGACCGCCCGGGGCTGAGGGCGCACCGGTCCGCGGACGCGCCCGCCGGCTCAGGCAGGCGGGCCGGCGGAGTAGACGGCCAGCGAGGCCGCGACGTAGTGCACCACGAAGGCCGCCACGGTGAACACGTGGAACACCTCGTGGAAGCCGAACCAGCGCGGGGAGGGGTTGGGGCGCTTCGTGCCGTAGACCACGGCGCCGAGGGTGTAGAGCAGGCCGCCCACGGCGATCAGCGTCATCACGGCGACCCCACCGTGCTGGAGCAGCGGCCCGAAGTAGAACACCGCGACCCAGCCCAGGGCGACGTAGACCGGGGTGTAGAGCCAGCGGGGCGCGCCCACCCAGAGCACCCGGAAGAGCACGCCGGCGATGGCTCCGGTCCAGACGATGAGCAGCAGCGTGCGGGACTGCTCCGGCGGCAGCAGGAGCAGGGCGAAGGGCGTGTAGGTGCCGGCGATGATCAGGAAGATGTTGGAGTGGTCCAGGCGCTTGAGCACGCCCTGGACCCGCGGCGACCAGGTGCCGCGGTGGTAGACCGCGGAGGTGCCGAACAGCATCGCGGCGGTGAGGCCGAACACCGCGGCGCCCAGCCGGGCGGTGCCCGTCGGGGCCAGGCAGACGAGCACGATCCCGGCCGCGAGGGCCAGGGGGAAGGTGCCCGCGTGGATCCACCCACGCAGGTGCGGTTTGAGCGCGGCGACCGCGGACCCGACGGGTCCGGGGCTGGTCTCGCTGGAGGGGGATGGGCTGCTGCTGACCGGGCGGGAGCTCATGGCCGCCACCGTAACCTACGGTCACGTAAGTTACTAGCACGTAGGTTGTGATGCAGGTCGCGGAGCGCTGTCGGCCCGGGTGCCCGGGCGGAGTACGGTGGTCGCGCACCAGACCGAGGAGGACGGACGTGGGTCTGCGGAACCTGTTGTACGGCGCGTACGAGCGCCGCCTCATTGCTCGCCTCCCTCAGGACCGGCTCCCGCGCCACGTGGGCGTCATGCTCGACGGCAACCGGCGCTGGGCCAAGGCCAACGGCGCCGACACCGCGCAGGGCCACCAGGCCGGTGCGGACAACATCTCCCCGCTGCTCGGGTGGTGCGAGGAGGTCGGCGTCGAGGTCGTCACCCTCTGGCTGCTGTCCACCGACAACCTCAACCGTCCCGCCGCCGAGCTCACCCCGCTGCTGCGGATCATCGAGACGGCCGTCGCCGGGCTGGCCGCCTCCGGGCGCTGGCGGCTCAACCCCGTCGGCGCGCTCGACCTGCTGCCGGCCGAGACGGCGCACCGGCTCAAGGAGGCTGCGGACGCGACCCGTGACGTCGACGGCCTGCTGGTCAACGTCGCGGTCGGCTACGGCGGCCGGCGGGAGATCGCCGACGCCGTGCGCTCGATGCTGCAGGAGCACGCGGCCCGGGGCACCTCGATCGAGGAGCTCGCCGAGGCCCTCGACGTCGAGCACATCGCCGAGCACCTCTACACCAAGGGGCAGCCCGACCCCGACCTGGTGATCCGGACCTCTGGCGAGCAGCGGCTGGGGGGCTTCCTGCTGTGGCAGAGCGCCCACAGCGAGTTCTACTTCTGCGAGGCCTACTGGCCCGACTTCCGCCACGTCGACTTCCTGCGGGCGCTGCGCGCCTACGCCGAGCGGGAGCGCCGCTTCGGGTCCTGACCGGGGCCCGGTGCCCGGGCTGCCGTGTCCGCTATGTCCGGAACGCCCGGGCAACGGTCGATGACGGTCCGGTGACACCTCACGACGCGCCGTCGAAAAGGCGTCACACGCGCCCCGGCCGTCGTACCGTCAGAACTGACGCAAGGCACCCGCCGCGCGTTCGGGAGGTCCACCGATGGAGCGAATCCGGCTCCGGACGGAGGGCCGGACCCGGCCCATCCGTCACCGGTGGGCCCGGTCCCGGTCTCAGGTCCGAGAGTGAGGCGCAGCGGCAACGCTGTGCCGAGGGAGTCGGAATTGGCCACGACCCGTCGTTCGTCGACCAGCCCCAGCGCCGCAGCGTCCGCGAGCCCCGCACCCGGGGCCCAGCGCGCCGCGCGCACCCGGCCCACCCAGGCCGCCCCGCACGACCCCGCCCACCGCACGTTCGTCCTCGACACCTCCGTCCTGCTGTCCGACCCCAGGGCCATGCTCCGGTTCGCCGAGCACGAGGTCGTCCTCCCCGTGGTCGTGGTCACCGAGCTCGAGGGCAAGCGCCACCACCCCGAGCTGGGCTACTTCGCCCGCCAGGCCCTGCGCCTGCTGGACGACCTGCGCGTCCGTGAGGGCCGCCTCGACGCCCCGGTCGTCGTCGGGGAGCACGGGGGCACGCTGCGGGTGGAGCTCAACCACACCGATCCCGAGTCGCTGCCGGCCGGGTTCCGCCTCGGCGACAACGACACCCGGATCCTCGCGGTGGCCCGCAACCTGGCCAACGAGGGCTGCGCCGTCACCGTGGTGAGCAAGGACCTGCCGATGCGCGTCAAGGCCTCGGCGGTCGGTCTCGACGCCGAGGAGTACCGCGCCGAGCTCGCCGTCGACAGCGGCTGGACCGGCATGACCGAGCTCGACGTCACGGTCGAGCAGATGGACGCCCTCTACGACGCCGGGAGGGTCGAGCACGACGCGGCCCGCGACCTGCCCTGCCACACCGGCCTGGTGCTCCTGTCCCCGCGGGGCAGCGGGCTGGGCCGGGTCGGCGCCGACAAGTCCGTGCGGCTGGTGCGCGGCGACCGCGACGCGTTCGGCCTGCACGGCCGCAGCGCCGAGCAGCGGGTCGCCCTGGACCTGCTGCTGGACCCCGACGTGGGCATCGTCAGCCTCGGCGGCCGCGCCGGCACCGGCAAGAGCGCCCTGGCGCTGTGCGCCGGCCTGGAAGCGGTCATGGAGCGGCGCCAGCACCGCAAGGTCGTGGTCTTCCGCCCCCTGTATGCCGTGGGCGGCCAGGAGCTGGGCTACCTGCCGGGCAGCGAGTCGGAGAAGATGGGCCCCTGGGCCCAGGCCGTCTTCGACACCCTCGGTGCGCTGGTCTCCCACGAGGTGGTCGAGGAGGTCCTCGACCGCGGGATGCTCGAGGTGCTCCCGCTGACCCACATCCGTGGCCGCTCCCTGCACGACGCGTTCGTCATCGTGGACGAGGCGCAGAGCCTGGAGCGCAACGTCCTGCTCACCGTCCTGTCCCGCATCGGCCAGAACTCCAAGGTGGTGCTGACCCACGACGTGGCCCAGCGCGACAACCTCCGGGTCGGCCGGCACGACGGGGTCGCGGCCGTGATCGAGGCGCTCAAGGGTCACCCTCTGTTCGCACACGTCACGCTCACCCGCAGCGAGCGCAGCCCGATCGCGGCCCTGGTGACGGACCTGCTCGAGGGCCTGGAGGTCTGAACCGGCGTCCTGAACAGGGACTTCAGTCCCGAACCCCTGACGGCGGGCGTGTGTCGGCTCACACGCCCGCCGTCACTGTGTGTGACGGGCTCCTGCCGAGGGCTTGTCCACAGGCCTGACGGAATATCCCCATTGCCCGATTTGTGGGCTACGCTGCGTGCTCAACCGGGACCGGCTGCGGGCCGCCGAATTTGGTGGGCCATAGCCGGACTGTCACCGTTGACGGAGTCAGATCTCGGTCAGGTAACGCCGGCGTCCCAATGGCGGGACGCCTTCTGATGCCGTAGCCCCCTGCGGCATCACGTGCGTTACAGCCATCTGCGTGCGCGGGCCGCCCACGAGGCGCGCCCACTCTCTTCTGGAGGCGTCATGACCACGTCCTACGCGGGCCGGCACCGAGGTAACACCCCGTGCCGCCGCACCAGCACGCAGGGCACGGTCTTCGGAAGGCCACTTGTGTTCAACCAAGCTCTTCGGCGTCCGCTGGTCTCCTCCGGCGCCGCGCTTGCCACCATCGCCGCCACCGCGGCGGGCTACGCGTCGGCCAACGACCATGCGACCACCCGTACGTCGTTCACCGTCAGCCCCGAGGCGGTCGCCCAGGCGACCGAGCTCTCGGACACCCAGATCGACAACAACGCCTACCTCGCGTCGGCCAGGCAGGCTGCCAACACGCAGCGCGCCGCGATCGAGGGCAAGGCCGCTGCGGCCGCGCGTGCCCGCGCCGAGGCCGCTGCGCAGGCCCGCGCCGAGGCCGCGGCCCGCGCGGCGCGTGAGAAGCAGCGCCAGGCGCTGCTCGCCCAGGCCAACGCCGACCCGCGCGCCCTGGCCAAGCTCATGCTCGGCCAGTTCGGCTGGGGCCAGGACCAGTTCGGCTGCCTGGACTCGCTGTGGACCAAGGAGTCCAACTGGAACGTCCACGCCGTCAACGCCGGCTCCGGCGCCTACGGCATCGCGCAGGCGCTGCCGGGCTCCAAGATGGCCTCGGTCGGCTCGGACTGGCAGACCAACGCGGCCACGCAGATCAAGTGGGGTCTGCAGTACATCCAGAGCCGCTACGGCTCCCCGTGCTCCGCGTGGGGCCACTCCCAGGCCATGAACTGGTACTGAGCCGCACCACGACACCGGACCCCGGACGGCAGCGCCGTCCGGGGTCCGTCATGTCCGCGGTGCTCATCCCGGGCCGGTTTGCTCACCCCGGGCCGCTCCCGGCGGCCTCAACCCGCCGGTCGACCGGCCTCAGCTGGGCAAACCGGTGAGCAACCTCAGGCGGGCGGGCGGGTCATCGCCAGCACGTCCAGGGCGGCGTCGAGCTGGTCCTCGGTGAGCTCGCCGTTCGCGACGTGGCCGCGGTCGAGGACGACGTCCCGGATCGAGCGCCGCTCGGCCAGGGCCTGCTTGGCCACGGCGGCAGCCGCTTCGTAGCCGATGTAGCGGTTGAGCGGGGTGACGATCGCGGGGGAGCCCTGGGCCAGGTCCAGGCAGCGCTCCTCGTCGGCGGTGATGCCGTCGACGCAGCGGTCGGCCAGCAGGCGGGCGGCGTGGGCCAGGAAGGTCACCGACTCCAGCAGGTTGCGCCCGATGACCGGGAGCATCACGTTGAGCTCGAAGGCTCCGCTCGCGCCGGCGGTGGTGATGGTCAGGTCGTTGCCGATGACCTGGGCGCAGACCATGAGGGTGGCCTCGGGGACCACCGGGTTGACCTTGCCGGGCATGATGCTCGACCCCGGCTGCAGGTCGGGCAGGTGGATCTCGCCCAGGCCGGCCCGCGGGCCCGAGCCCATCCAGCGCAGGTCGTTGCAGATCTTGGTCAGGCTCACCGCGACCACCTTCACGGCGCCGCTGAGGGCCACCACGGCGTCCTGGGTGGACTGGGCCTCGAAGTGGTTCTCCGCCTCACGCAGAGGGACCCCGGTCTGCGCGGCGAGGCGCTCGATGACCGCGGCCGCGAAGCCCGGCGCGGCGTTGAGCCCGGTGCCGGCCGCGGTGCCGCCCAGTGGCAGCTCGGCCACGCCCTCGGCAGCAGCCTGCACCCGGGCGATGCCGAGCTCGACCTGGCGCCGGTAGCCGGAGAACTCCTGGCCCAGCGTGACCGGCACGGCATCCATGAGGTGGGTGCGTCCAGCCTTGACCACGGAGGCGAACTCGGCCTCCTTGCGCCCGAGCGCCTCGGCCAGGTGCGCCAGGGCGGGCACCAGCTCGCGGGCCACCGCCACCGCGGCGGCGACCCGGATCGCGGTCGGGAAGGTGTCGTTGCTGGACTGTCCGGCGTTGACGTGGTCGTTGGGGTGCACCGCCAGGCCGCTGCTGAGGTGCGCCAGTCGCGCCACGACCTCGTTGACGTTCATGTTGGTCGAGGTGCCCGAGCCGGTCTGGAACACGTCGATGGGGAAGTGGTCGTCGTGGCGGCCGTCGGCGACCTCCGCCGCGGCGTCGGCGATGGCGCCGGCCAGCTGCTGGTCGAGGGCGCCGAGCTCGGCGTTGACCTCGGCCGCCGCCGCCTTCACCCGGGCGAGGGCGTGCACGATCTCCGCCGGCATCCGCAGCCCCGAGATCGGGAAGTTCTCGACCGCCCGGGCGGTCTGGGCGCCCCACAGCGCCTCGGCCGGCACCCGGACCTCGCCCATCGAGTCGTGCTCCACGCGATCGGTCATGGGGCCATCATCACCCCGGCGGTTGCCGCCCGCAGCGCCGTCGTCAGAGCTTGCGCAGGCGGACCCGCCGGACGCTGTGGTCCTCGCCCTTGGCGAGGACCAGGGTCGCCCGACCCCGGGTGGGCCGGACGTTCTCGGCCAGGTTGGGGGCGTTGATGGTGTCCCAGATCCGCTCGGCGGTGGCGCGGGCCTCCTCGTCGGACAGCGCGGCATACCGGTGGAAGTAGGAGTCGGGGTCGGCGAAGGCGGTGCCGCGCAGGCGGAAGAACCGGTCGACGTACCACCGCTTGATGTCCTCGGGGCGGGCGTCGACGTAGACCGAGAAGTCGAAGAAGTCGCTGACCGACAGGCCGGTGCGGCCGTCCGCGAGCACCCGCGGCGGCTGGAGCACGTTGAGGCCCTCGACGATGAGCACGTCGGGGCGGCGCACCACGGTCCGGGCGCCGGGGACGATGTCGTAGGTCAGGTGCGAGTAGACCGGGGCGGCGACCTCCTCCACTCCCGCCTTGACCTCGGCCACGAACCGGAGCAGCGCCCGGCGGTCGTAGGACTCGGGGAAGCCCTTGCGCTGCAGCAGTCCCCGGCGCTCGAGCTCGGCGTTGGGGTAGAGGAAGCCGTCGGTGGTGATGAGCTCGACCCGCGGGGTGCCCGGCCAGCGGCCGAGGAGCTCGCGCAGGATCCGGGCGGTCGTGGACTTGCCCACGGCGACCGAGCCGGCGACGCCGATGAGGAACGGCGTGCGCTCGGGCTGCTCGCCCAGGAAGTCGGTGGTGATCCGGTGCAGGCCGGAGGTGGCGCCGACGTAGAAGTTGAGCAGCCGCGAGATCGGCAGGTAGACCTGCTCGATCTCCTCGAGGTCGAGCCGGTCCCCGAGCCCGCGCAGCCGGGTGACGTCGGCCTCGCTCAGGCTCAGCGGGTGCTGGTTGCGCAGCCGGGCCCACGCCGCGCGGTCGAGCTCGACGTAGGGCGAGGGCAGGCCATGGCCGTGGGGATGGGGCACGGCGCTCATTCTGGCCGAGTGGTCCGGCGTGCGCTGCCGGGGTGGGGGTCCGGCTAGGCTGACCGCCATGTGCGGAATCGTTGGATACGTCGGCCCGAACGTCGACGGCAAGGCGCTGGACGTCGTCCTCGAGGGGCTGGCCCGGCTGGAGTACCGCGGCTACGACTCGGCGGGCGTGGCCCTGGTCACCGGTGACCACGTCTCGACCGAGAAGCGGGCCGGCAAGCTGGTCAACCTCACCGAGGCGCTGGCGAGCCACCCCCTGCCGGAGAGCTCGACCGGCATCGGTCACACCCGGTGGGCGACCCATGGCGGCCCCACCGACGAGAACGCCCACCCGCACCGCGGTGGCCAGGACGGCAAGCTCGCCCTGATCCACAACGGCATCATCGAGAACTTCCACGCCCTCAAGTCCGGCCTCCTCGCCGACGGCGTGCACTTCCTGTCCGAGACCGACACCGAGGTCGTCGCGCAGCTGCTGGCCAAGGCCTACGAGCAGACCCACGACCTGACCGCCGCGATGCAGCAGGTCGTCGGCGACCTCGAGGGCGCGTTCACCCTCCTGGCCGTGCACGCCGACCAGCCCGGCGTCGTCGTCGGCGCTCGCCGCAACTCCCCGCTCGTCGTCGGCCTCGGCCAGGGCGAGAACTTCCTCGGCTCCGACGTCGCCGCGTTCATCGGCTACACCCGCAGCGCGCTCGAGCTCGAGCAGGACCAGATCGTCACGATCACCCCCGAGTCAGCCACCGTCATCAACTTCGACGGCAGCCCGGCGCAGGGCAAGCAGTTCGAGGTCACCTGGGACGCCGCGGCCGCCGAGAAGGGCGGCTACCCCAACTTCATGGCCAAGGAGATCAACGAGCAGCCGCACGCGGTCGCCGACACCCTCCTGGGCCGCACCGACGAGACCGGCCGGCTGGTGCTCGACGAGCTGCGCATCTCCGAGGACGACCTGCGCGCCGTCGACAAGATCGTCATCATCGCCTGCGGCACCGCCGCCTACGCGGGCATGGTCGCCAAGTACGCCATCGAGCACTGGTGCCGCATCCCGTGCGAGGTCGAGCTGGCGCACGAGTTCCGCTACCGCGACCCGGTGGTCAACGAGCGCACCCTGGTCGTGGCGATCTCGCAGTCCGGCGAGACGATGGACACCCTCATGGCCGTCAAGCACGCCCGTGAGCTCGGCGCCAAGGTGGTCGCCGTCTGCAACACCCACGGCTCGACCATCCCGCGCGAGTCCGACGCGGTGCTCTACACCCACGCCGGCCCGGAGATCGCCGTCGCCTCCACCAAGGCGTTCCTGGCCCAGATCACCGCCTGCTACATCCTCGGCCTCTACCTCGCCCAGCTGCGCGGTGGCACCTACGCCGACGAGGCGCAGGCGGTCATGAAGGACCTGCACGAGGTCCCCGCCAAGATCCAGCAGGTCCTCGACGGCCTCGACCGCGTCCGCGAGATCGCCCGCTTCATGGCCGACACCCGCTCGGTGCTCTTCCTCGGCCGCCACGTCGGCTACCCGGTGGCCCTCGAGGGCGCGCTGAAGCTCAAGGAGCTGGCCTACATCCACGCCGAGGGCTTTGCCGCCGGCGAGCTCAAGCACGGCCCGATCGCCCTGATCGAGCCCGGCCAGCCGGTGTTCGTCATCGTGCCCTCGCCGAGCAGCGAGCACGGCCTGCACGGCAAGGTCGTCAGCAACATCCAGGAGATCCGCGCCCGCGGCGCCCGCACCCTCGTCATCGCCGAGGACGGCGACGAGGACGTCGTGCCGTTCGCCGACGTGGTGATCCGGGTGCCGCAGACCCCTGCGCTGCTGGCGCCGCTGGTCACCACGGTCCCGCTGCAGGTCTTCGCCTGCGAGCTGGCCACGGCCAAGGGCCTGGACGTCGACCAGCCGCGCAACCTGGCCAAGTCGGTCACGGTCGAGTGACCGTGACCGCGCCGGTGGCCGGGCGGGCCGCATGATCCTCGGCGTCGGCATCGACGTCGTCGACGTCGAGCGCTTCGGGCAGACCCTGGAGCGCACGCCCAGCCTGAGGGACCGGCTGTTCACCGAGTCCGAGCGCGAGCTCGGGCTGAACTCCCTCGCCGCGCGGTTCGCCGCGAAGGAGGCCCTCGCCAAGGCGCTCGGCGCGCCCGCGGGCATGCACTGGAGCGACGTCACCGTGATGCGCGGCGACGACGGCCGCCCGCACCTGCAGATCATCGGCAGCGTGCAGGCCCGGGCCGACGCCCTGGGCGTGCACAGCCTGCACGTGTCGCTGTCGCACGACGCCGGCATCGCCTCGGCCGTGGTCATCGCCGAGGGCTGACCCGTGATCGACGCCTACGCCGTGGACGACGTCCGGGCCGCCGAGGAGGCGGCCATGTCCGCGCTGCCGGAGGGCGAGCTGATGCAGCGGGCCGCGGCCGGGCTGGCCGAGGTCGTGGCCGTGCGGGTCGCCCGCGACGGCCACGTCGTGGTCGTCGTCGGCGGCGGCAACAACGGCGGGGACGCCCTGTATGCCGCGGCGCGCCTTGCCGAGCGCGGGTTCGCCGTCGGGGCGGTCACCGTGAGCGGGCACCCACACGCGCGCGGCCTGGCGGCCGCGCTGGCGGCCGGCGTCGAGGTCGTGGAGTCGACCGGCGAGTCCGCGACGCCCGAGGGCGCCCGCCTGCTCGCCGCCGCCGACGTGGTCGTCGACGGCGTGCTCGGCATCGGCGGGCGCCCGGGGCTTCCCCCGGCTGCGCGCGCCGTGTTCGACCTCGTGCCCGACGAGGCGTGGCTGGTGGCCGTCGACCTGCCCAGCGGCGCCGACCCCTCCGGCCAGGACAGCAGCGCCGACCGGGTGTTCGCCGACGAGACGGTGACCTTCGGCGTGGCCAAGCCGGTCCACCTGCTGCCGGCCACCGAGTCAGCCGTGGGACGCCTGACCGTGGTCGACATCGGCCTGGAGGTCGACACCGTCCCCGCGGTCCAGCGGCTCACCCACGACGACGCCGCCCGGATGTGGCCTGTGCCCGGGCCCGGCGACGACAAGTACTCCCGCGGGGTCCTCGGCGTGGTCGCGGGCGGCGAGCACTACACCGGGGCAGCCCTGCTCTCGGTGACCTCGGCGGTCTGCGCCGGCGTCGGCATGGTGCGCTACGTCGGCCCGTCCACCCCCACCGCGCTGGTGCGGGCCCAGGTGCCCGAGGCGGTCATGGGCCCCGGCCGGGTGCAGGCGTGGGTGGTCGGTCCGGGACTGGACGCGGAGGACGACTCCGAGGCCGGGCGGGCGCAGGTCGCGGCGGCCCGGGAGGCGCTGGCCTCCGGCGAGCCTTGCGTCGTCGACGCCGGGGCGCTCGACCTGCTCGACGGGCCCCGGGCCGCCCCGACGCTGCTCACCCCGCACGCGGGCGAGCTCGCAAGGGCGCTCAGCCGCCTCACCGGCCGGGAGCTCACCCGGGCCCAGGTGGCGGGGACGCCCGTGACCCACGCCCGCGAGCTGGCCGACCGGACCGGCTGCACCGTCCTGCTCAAGGGCTCGACCACCCTGGTCGTGCCGGCCGGGAGCAGCCGGTTGCCGATCCGGTCGCAGGCCGACGCGCCGGCGTGGCTGGCGACCGCCGGTTCCGGCGACGTGCTCGCGGGGCTGGCCGGCACGCTGCTCGCCGCCGGGCTCAGCCCCCTCGACGCGGGCAGCCTCGCCGCCCTCGTGCACGGCCTGGCCGGGCACGCGGCCAACCCCGGTGGTCCGGTGCGCGCGCTCGCGGTGGCACACGGCATACCGGGGGTCGTGGCGGGGTTGCTGGAGCGGCCCCCGGGCCGCGCCTGAGAGACTGGGTGTGATGACAGCACCGGACGCCGCCCCCTCCACCTCGCTGAGCGGTGGCGCCCCTGCGCGCGCCACCGTCGACCTCGACGCCATCGCCGGCAACGTCAGGACGCTGCGCGAGCACGCCGGGGACGCCGGCGTCATGGCCGTGGTCAAGGCCGACGGCTACGGCCACGGCCTGCTGCCCAGCGCCCGGGCCGCCCTCGCCGGCGGTGCCAGCTGGCTGGGCGTGGCCCAGCTGCCCGAGGCCATGGCCCTGCGGGAGGCCGGGATCGACGCCCGCGTGCTGTCGTGGCTGCACGTGCCCGGCACCGACTTCGCCGCCGCGATCGGCGCCGACGTGGACCTGTCGGTCTCGGCCACCTGGGCCCTGGAGGAGGTCGCCGCCGCCGCCCGCACGCTCGGCCGGACCGCACGGATCCACCTCAAGGTCGACACCGGCCTGGGTCGCAACGGCGCCTACGGGGCCGACTGGCCGGTGCTGCTGGACGCCGCCCGCGCGCTCGAGGCCGAGGGCGCGGTGCGCGTCGTGGGGGTGTGGTCGCACTTCGTCTACGCCGACGCCCCCGACCACCCGACCGTGCGGCTGCAGCAGGAGCGCTTCGCCGAGGCCGTGCGCGAGGCGGAGAAGGCCGGCTGCGACCTCGAGGTCCGCCACCTGGCCAACTCCGCGGCGACGCTGACCAACCCCTCGGCCGCCTTCGACCTGGTCCGGCCCGGCATCGCCGTCTACGGGCTCTCGCCGGTGCCGCACCTGGGCGACCCGGCCTCGTTCGGGCTGACCCCGGCGATGACGCTGACCGCCAACCTCGCCGTGGTCAAGCGGGTCCCGGCCGGTCAGGGCGTCAGCTACGGGCACCAGTACGTCACCCAGCGGGACACCACCCTGGCGCTGGTGCCGGTGGGCTACGCCGACGGCATCCCGCGCAACGCCACCAACGTGGGGCCGGTGAGTGTCGCCGGGACACGGCACACCGTCTCTGGCAGGGTCTGCATGGACCAGTTCGTCGTGGACGTCGGCCCCGGGGCCGAGGTCCACCCCGGTGACGTGGCCGAGATCTTCGGCCGCGGCGATGCCGGAGGGCCGACCGCCGAGGACTGGGCACAGGCCACGGGCACGATCTCCTACGAGATCGTCACGAGAATCGGGTCGCGGGTGCCCCGCGTCCACGTCGGAGGTGCACGGTGAGTCCCGCACGGAACAAGACCCTGACCGGCCTGGGCGTCGGCCTCGTCGCGGCCGGTGCCGCGGCCGCCGTGGGGGTCGCCGCCGACCGGCTCGTGCGGGCGCGCAACACCGCGATCGCGCTGGACAGCTCGGAGACCTACGAGCGCGTCGCCGACGAGGAGCTGGTCGTCGTCGCCGACGACGGGGTGCCGCTGCACGTCGAGGTGGACCACCCGACCGCACCTGCGAGCGGCACGGGCCCGGTGCCCACGGTCGTGCTCTCGCACGGCTACACCCTCAGCCTGCGCTGCTGGGTCTTCCAGCGCCGCGCGCTCACCGCGGCCGGCTACCGGGTCGTGGTCTGGGACCAGCGCGGCCACGGCCGCTCCGGCACCGGCTCGCCCGAGCACTACGAGGTCGACCAGCTCGGCCAGGACCTGGCCCGGGTGATCGCCGAGGCCGCGCCCGAGGGCCCGCTGGTCCTCGTGGGCCACTCCATGGGCGGCATGACGATCATGTCCCTGGCCGTGGAGCACCACGACCTGATCCGCGAGCGGGTCATCGGCGTGGCGTTCGTGGCCACCAGCCCCGGTGGCCTGTCCGACGTGGACTGGGGCATGGGCAACCTCATGGGCACCCTGGTGCGCCGGCTCGGGCCGCGCGCCGTCGGCCAGCTCGCCGAGCGCCAGGGCGTGCTCGCCTCCGCCCGCAAGGCCGGCCGCGGCATCGAGGACTTCCTCGTCGACCGCTACTCCTTCGCCTCCCCGGTCCCGCTGGGCATCGTCCGGCTGACCGGCGACATGATCCTCGGCACCCGCCTGGATGTCGTCTCGCACTTCATGCCCGGCTTCGACCGGCACGACAAGCGGGAGGCGCTGGCGCAGTTCATCGGCGTGGAGACGCTGGTGCTCAACGGTGCCGGGGACCTGCTCACCCCGCCGGACCACAGCGAGGAGATCGTGCGGCTGGTGCCGGGCGCCGAGCACGTCGTCGTCAACGACGCCGGCCACATCATCATGCTCGAGCACCCCGACGTCGTCAGCGAGCAGCTGCTGGCGCTCATCGAGCGCGCCCGCCGGGCCAGTGCCGAGCACGCCACCGTCCGCCGCAAGCCCCGTGTCCGCCGCACCGTCACCGACCTGGCCCAGCAGCGCCGGGTCAGCCAGGTGCAGGGCCGACGTCGCCGCCGTGCGGGCTGAGCTCACCCTCGACACGGTCGAGGACACGCAGGCGTGGGGCGCCCGGCTGGGCCGGTGCCTGCGCGCCGGTGACCTGCTGCTGCTCACCGGCGACCTCGGTGCCGGCAAGACCACGCTCACCCAGGGCATCGCCGAGGGCCTGGGGGTGCGCGGGCCGATCACCTCACCGACCTTCGTCATCGCGCGGGTCCACCCCTCCCTGGTCGGCGGCCCGGCCCTGGTCCATGTCGACGCCTACCGCCTGGGCGGGTTCGCCGAGCTCGACGACCTCGACCTCGACGCCGACCTGGCCGACTCGGTCACCGTCGTGGAGTGGGGCCACGGGCTGGCCGAGGGCCTCGCCGAGGACTACCTCGAGGTCACGCTCACCGGGGCCGACCGACGCCGCGTCACCGTCGAGGGCCACGGCCCGCGCTGGACCGGCGCGGCGGCCGGGGAGCTGGGCACCCTGCTGGCTGGTTAGCCTGACCCCGTGCTGCTGCTCGCGATCGACACCTCCACCACGGCCATCACCGTCGCCCTGCACGACGGCGAGCGGGTGCTGGCCGAGACGGCGACCCTGGACGCCCGCCGGCACGGCGAGCACCTCGCCCCCGGCATCGAGGCCGCCCTGCGCGAGGCCGGCGCCTCGGTCGCCGACGTCACCGCGGTCATCGCCGGCACCGGCCCGGGGCCGTTCACCGGCCTGCGCGTCGGGCTGGTGACGGCGCGCACCCTCGCCTTCGCCCGTGGCATACCGGTCCACGGCGTGTGCAGCCTGGACGCGATCGCCCACCAGGCCTGGGCCGAGCGCCCTGCCGAGGTGGGGCAGTCCTTCCTCGTGGCCACGGACGCGCGGCGCAAGGAGGTCTACTGGGCCGACTACGCCGTCACCGACGCCGGGCCGCGACGCATGGAGGGGCCGGCCGTGGACAAGCCCTCGGACCTCGTCGACCGGGTCGCCGGTCGCGCCGTGGCCGGCCGCGGGCCGCTGCTCTACCCCGACCTGCTCGGGGCGGGTGTGCCCCCGCTGGACGTCAGCGCCGGGCACCTCGCGGCCGTCGCCGCAGCCCGGCTGGCCGCGGGGGAGGAGCTCGGACCGCCGGAGCCGCTCTACCTGCGCCGTCCCGACGCCGCGCCGTCGGTGACCCGCAAGTCGGTGCTGTGATGGAGGCGCCGTGACGCAGCTGCGCCCCCTGCGCTGGCAGGACGTCCCCGAGCTGGTCACCCTCGAGCAGCAGCTGTTCGCCCACGACGCGTGGGGCGAGCCGACGTGGTGGGCCGAGCTGGCGCAGCGGCCGCGCCGCTCCTACGTCGTCGCCCAGTCGGGCGACAGCCTCGCCGGGTATGCCGGGCTGGACCGTGGCGGCGACGTCGCCGACGTCATGACGATCGCCGTGGCCCCCGCCCACCAGGGCACCGGGCTGGGGCGGGTGCTGCTCGACCGGCTCGTCGCGGACGCCCGCGAGTCCGGCGCCGAGCACCTCATGCTGGAGGTCCGGGCCGACAACGAGGCGGCCCAGAGGCTGTACGCACGCAGCGGGTTCGAGCTGCTGACCGTGCGCCGCAAGTACTACCAGCCCGGTGACGTGGACGCCCACGTCATGCGGCTGCACCTGAAGGGAGACACCCCGTGACCGACCAGCCGCTGGTGCTCGGCATCGAGACCTCCTGCGACGAGACCGGGGTCGGGATCGTCCGGGGCGAGACGCTGCTCGTCGACGCGGTCGCCAGCAGCGTCGACGAGCACGCCCGCTTCGGCGGTGTCGTGCCCGAGGTCGCCAGCCGGGCCCACCTCGAGGCGATGGTGCCCACGATCGAGCGGGCGAGCCGCGAGGCGGGCATCCGGCTCGAGGACGTCGACGCGGTCGCGGTCACCTCGGGGCCCGGGCTGGCCGGGGCCCTCCTGGTCGGCGTCGCCTCCGCCAAGGCGCTCGCGGTGGCGCTGGGCAAGCCGCTCTACGGGGTCAACCACCTCGCCGCCCACGTCGCCGTCGACATCGTCGAGCACGGCCCGCTGCCCGAGCCGACCATGGCGATGCTCGTCTCCGGCGGTCACTCCAGCCTGCTGCTCGTCCCCGACGTCACCCACGACATCCGCTCCCTCGGCAGCACCATCGACGACGCCGCCGGCGAGGCGTTCGACAAGGTCGCCCGCGTCCTGGGCCTGCCGTTCCCGGGCGGCCCCTACGTGGACCGGGCGGCGCGCGAGGGCGACGCGGCATACATCGACTTCCCGCGCGGGCTGACCTCGCGGCGGGACATGGAGCGGCACCGGTTCGACTTCTCCTTCTCCGGGCTGAAGACCGCCGTGGCCCGCTGGGTGGAGGCGCGCGAGCGCGACGGGCAGCCGGTGCCGGTGGCCGACGTCGCGGCGAGCTTCCAGGAGGCGGTGACCGACGTGCTGACCCGCAAGGCGGTCCTGGCCTGCCGCGAGAACGGCGTCGAGGACCTGCTCATCGGCGGCGGCGTGGCAGCCAACAGCCGGCTGCGCGCCATGGCCCAGGAGCGCTGCGACGCGGCCGGCATCCGGCTGCGCGTGCCCCGCCCCGGGCTGTGCACCGACAACGGCGCGATGGTCGCCTCGCTCGGCGCGCAGATGGTCGCCCGCGGCCGCACCCCCTCGCCGCTGGACCTGCCTGCCGACTCCTCCATGCCGGTGTCGCTGGTCCAGGCCTGAGGCCATGACCCGCCTGCTGGTCGTCGCCGGGGTGGCGCTGGCCCTGTGGGGGCTGAGCTGCGCGGTGATGGTGCTGCTGGCGCACCGGCTGCCACCGGGGCTGCTGCGCGACGTCGCCGAGTTCCTGCCGGCCTGCGTGACCACAGCCCGGCGGCTGCGCGGCGACCCCGCGGTGCCCCGCCGGGCCCGGGTGGCGCTGCTCGTCGCCGTCGTGTGGGTGGTCTCGCCGATCGACCTGCTCCCGGAGTTCCTGCCGGTGATCGGCCCGCTGGACGACGTCGTCGCCGTCGTCCTGCTGCTGCGGTATGCCGCGCGCAGCGTCCCGCGCGAGACCCTCCTGGCCGCCTGGCCGGCCAGCCCGCGCCTGCTCGAGCGGGTGCTCGACGGCCGCCGCCGGGCACCCGGGCCGGGTCCCGGCCTGCCCGGCTAGGGTCGCCGCATGCCCGCGTCCCATCGCCTGCCCGTGGTCCTCGACGTCGACACCGGGGTCGACGACGCCTGCGCCGTCCTGCTCGCGGCGATGCATCCGGACCTCGACCTGCGGGCCGTCAGCTGCGTCGGCGGCAACGCCGGGGTCGACGACGTCGTGCGCAACACGCTGACCGTGCTGGATGCGGCAGGGCGTCCCGACGTGCCGGTGGCCCGGGGCGCCGAGCGCCCGCTGCTGGAGCCGGCCCGGGACGCCCGGCACGTCCACGGCCAGGACGGGATGGGCGACCTCGACTGGCCCCGCTCGACCCGCGAGCCGGACGGTCGGCACGCGGTGGAGCTGCTCTGCGACGTCCTGCTGGAGGCCTCCACCAGGCCCGATGAGCAGAAGATCACGCTGGTGCCGATGGCGCCGCTGACCAACATCGCGCTGCTGCTGCGCATGTGGCCGCAGGCTGCCGCGGGCCTGCGCGAGATCGTCTTCATGGGCGGGGCTGCCCATGTGGGCAACGCGACCGCCTCGGCGGAGTTCAACGTCTGGCACGACCCCGAGGCGGCGGCCGTGGTCCTCGAGGCCGCGGCCGAGCTCGGGGTGCCAGTCACCATGTACGGCCTGGACGTCTTCTACGACGTGCGGGTCACCGCCGGAGAGGCCGCGACCCTGCGCAGCGCCGACCCGGGTGGCCCGGGTGACCTCGCCGGGCGCCTGATCGCCTTCCAATGCGAGCGGTTCGGCACCCCGGACGCGACGATCGGCGACGCCGGTGCGGTCTGTGCGGTCCTCGACCGGGCCGGGTTGCGCACCGAGCGGCTGCCGGTCCGGGTAGAGCTGGCCGGCACCTGGTCGCGCGGGCGCACCATCGTCGACCGGCGTGACTGGTCCGGCGACCTGGCCCACGACCCCCACGGCCAGGCCCCCACGAGCGTCGACGTCGCCCTGCACGTCGAGGCCGAGCGCTACGCCCGGCTGTGGCTGGACACCGTCGGCGGTCGCCGCTGATGGGGCGGGTCTTCGTCCTCGGTTCGCTCAACGTCGACCTGGTCACCCGGGTCGAACGGCACCCGCGGCCGGGCGAGACCCTGATGGGGGAGGGGCTGGCACGGTTCGCCGGTGGGAAGGGCGCCAACCAGGCAGTGGCCGCCCGAGCTGCCGGAGCCGACGTGGTCATGCTCGGTGCGGTCGGCGAGGACGACGGGGGAGCGGCCTACCGGCGCCGGCTGGCCGCCCTCGGCATCGACGCCGGGCCGGTGTCGGTCGAGGCCGGCGCGGTGACCGGGCACGCGATCATCACCGTCGACGCGGCGGGGGAGAACGTCATCGTCGTCGTGCCCGGCGCCAACGCGGCGGTGTCGGCCTCCCACCTGTCCGCGCTGGACCAGGCCGGTCCCGGTGACGTCCTGCTCGCCTCCCTGGAGGTGCCCGTGGCGGCCGTCGTCGCGGCGGTGCGCCGCGCCACCGGCGCCGGCGCGCGGGTGGTCCTCAACCTCGCCCCGTATGCCGCCCTGCCGCACGACGTCGTCGCCCTCGCCGACCCGGTCGTGGTCAACGAGCACGAGGCGCTGGCGCTCGCCGACGCCGGGCAGGTCCCGGGGTCGCTGCTCGTGACGTTCGGGGCCAACGGCGCGGCCTGGGACGGCATACCGGCTCCCGCGGTGGGGGTCCCGGAGGGTGAGGTGCTCGACACGACCGGTGCGGGTGACGCGTTCTGCGGGGCGCTCGCGGCGGCGCTGGCGCGCGGGCTCGGCCGCGACGAGGCGCTCGCGGCGGCGATGGAGGCGGGAGCCGAGGCGGTCCGCCGCCACGGTGCCCAGCCCGACCCTGCCCTCTGACGAACTGACGGGCGCCTTCTCTCGCCGAGAGGGACGTTTCTCGGGTTTGAGGGGGCCCAAACCCAGACAAACGTCCCTCTCGGCGGAAGGGGTGGCGGGGATCGGGGCGTCGGTCAGGCGGGGCGGACGGCCAGGACGACCTGCTGGCCGGCGACCCGGGTCAGGACCACGGTCAGCTCGGCCGAGCCGGTCAGCCGCAGCTGGCGACGCAGCGCGTCGGCGTCGGTGCTGACCCCGCGCTTCTTGATGGTCAGGTTGCCGACGTCGCGCTCGCGCAGCCAGGCCCGCAGCGTCTTGACGTGGAACGGCAGCGCCTCGGTCACCACGAACCGGCGGGCCCACGGCAGGTCGACCGCCCGGTCGGCGCTGACGTAGCCCAGCCCGGCGTCCACCTCCACGCCGTCGACGGCCGCGGTCAGGGCCGAGACCAGGCCCGCCCGGATCACCGCGCGGTCCGGCTCGTAGAGGAACTGGCCGAGCCCGGTGAGCGCCTCGGCGGTCGGCGCCGGCCCGGCGGCGTCGGCCTGGCTCACCGTCGACGCGCTCCCGTCGGGCCCCAGAAGCAAAGCGCTGCGTCCGGCCCGCTCGACCAGGGGACCCCACCACACCGCGCACTCGAGCACCTCGCCGCCGAAGGAGGTCCACTGCGCCTCGGCGCCGGGGGGCAGGGCTGCGTGCGGGAACGCCGGGCTGAGCTTGGCTCCGGTCGCCGGCAGGGTCCGGGCCACCTCCTGCACGGTGTCCCACGAGGGTGAGATGGCCTGCAGGTTGAACACGCGCCGGGTGCGCCCGCGCGCGTCGGACACGCCGGGCAGGCGCCGGGCCGGGTCCAGCCAGGCCCCGGCGTGCCGGGCGGCGTCACCGGTGGGCAGCTCGGTGTCCTCCACCGTGCCGACGAGGGTGCGCGCGGACGGCCAGTGCCGCAGGTTGACCCCGGCGATGGCGGCGGCGACCTCGTCGGCGTCGACGGCGGTCACGACCAGCTCCAGCCCGGCGAAGGCCATGGCGTCGGAGCCGATGCCGCAGCCGAGGTCCAGCACGTGCCCCACCCCGGCCTCGCGGAAGCGCGACGCGTGCCGGGCCGCCAGCTCCAGGCGGGTGGCCTGCTCCAGGCCGTCGGCGGTGAACATCATCCCGGCGGCGAACTCACCGAACTTGCTCCGCGCCCGGGCCCGCAGCCGTGACTGGGTGAGGGCGGCGGCGACCAGCTCGGGGTCGAAGCCGGCCAGGCGCAGCTGGTGGCCGAGCTGCATCGCCGAGGACTCGTCATACGGCGGGAGTGACTGCAGCAGGCCCCAGCCCTCGCCCGAGACGAGCTTCTCCACCGCCGCGAGGTCCATGGCGCACATCCTCCCCCATGCCCGGTCGGGTGCGTGCCCGGATCCGGGCGCTGGCACTCGAGTTGACCGAGTGCTAAACGCGGACCTAGATTCTGATTGGCACTCGCCCCCGGCAAGTGCCAATCGCGACCCGCGAGCGCGTCGACCCCCGCGACGGCGACACGCCTGCACGGCCGCACCCCGAGCAGTTCCACCCAAACGTCCACATCGACATTCCCGAAGGGGAGGTCAGCACGTGTCGGTTTCCATCAAGCCGCTCGAAGACCGCATCGTCGTGAAGTCCGTCGAGGCCGAGCAGACGACGGCCTCCGGTCTGGTCATCCCGGACACCGCCAAGGAGAAGCCCCAGGAGGGCGAGGTCCTGGCGATCGGTCCCGGCCGCATCGACGACAAGGGCAACCGCGTCCCGCTCGACGTTGCCGTGGGTGACAAGGTCATCTACAGCAAGTACGGCGGCACCGAGGTCAAGTACGCCGGCGAGGAGTACCTCATCCTCTCGGCCCGCGACGTCCTCGCGGTTGTCACCAGCTGAGCTTCTGCTCCGTATGACGCGCCCCGGCGACGTGCCTGACCCCAGGTGCGCGTCGGGGCACGTCCGTTGAACCACCCTTACGACTGAAGGACACACTTCATGGCCAAGACGCTGGAGTTCGACGACTCCGCACGCAAGGCGCTCGAGCGCGGTGTGGACGCCCTCGCCAACGCCGTCAAGGTGACGCTGGGCCCCAAGGGCCGCAACGTCGTCATCGACAAGAAGTGGGGCGCCCCGACCATCACCAACGACGGCGTGACCATCGCCCGAGAGGTGGAGCTCGAGGACCCCTACGAGAACCTCGGCGCCCAGCTCGCCAAGGAGGTCGCCACCAAGACCAACGACGTCGCCGGTGACGGCACGACCACCGCGACCGTGCTGGCCCAGGCCATGGTCAAGGAGGGCCTGCGCAACGTTGCGGCGGGCGCGGCCCCGGCCGGCCTCAAGCGCGGCATCGACAAGGCCGTCGAGGCGGTCAACACCCGCCTGCTCGACACGGCCCGCGAGGTCGAGGGCAAGGACGAGATCGCCCAGGTCGCCACGCTGTCCGCGCAGGACGCCACCATCGGTGGCCTCATCGCCGACGCGTTCGACAAGGTCGGCAAGGACGGCGTCATCACGGTCGAGGAGTCCTCCACGACCGCGATGGAGCTCGACTTCACCGAGGGCATGCAGTTCGACAAGGGCTACATCTCGCCCTACTTCGTCACCGACGCCGAGCGCATGGAGGCCGTCCTCGAGGACGCCTACGTGCTCATCAACCAGGGCAAGATCTCCGCGGTCTCCGACCTGCTCCCGGTGCTGGAGAAGGTCGTCAAGTCCGGCAAGCCGCTGCTGATCATCGCCGAGGACATCGACGGCGAGGCGCTGTCGACCCTGGTGGTCAACAAGATCCGCGGCACGTTCAACGCCGTCGCGGTCAAGGCCCCAGGCTTCGGCGACCGCCGCAAGGCGATGCTGCAGGACATGGCCATCCTCACCGGCGGCCAGGTCATCTCCGAGGAGGTCGGGCTCAAGCTCGACCAGGCCGACCTCGACGTCCTCGGCCAGGCCCGCCGCGTCGTGGTCACCAAGGACAACACCACGATCGTCGACGGCGCCGGCGCCCACGACGACGTGGCCGGCCGCGTGCACCAGATCAAGGCCGAGATCGAGCGCACCGACTCCGACTGGGACCGCGAGAAGCTCCAGGAGCGCCTCGCCAAGCTCTCCGGCGGCGTCTGCGTGATCAAGGTCGGCGCGCACACCGAGGTCGAGCTCAAGGAGAAGAAGCACCGCATCGAGGACGCCATCTCGGCGACCCGTGCGGCGATCGAGGAGGGCATCGTCGCCGGTGGCGGCTCCGCCCTCGTCCACGCCTCCGCGGTGCTCGACACCCTCGCGCTCGAGGGCGACGAGGCCACCGGCGCCAACATCGTGCGCAAGGCCGCGGCCGAGCCGCTGCGGTGGATCGCCGAGAACGCCGGCCTCGAGGGCTACGTCGCCGTCTCCAAGGTCCGCGAGCTCGAGGTCGGCAACGGCCTCAACGCCGCGACCGGCGAGTACACCGACCTGGTCAAGGCCGGCGTCATCGACCCGGTCAAGGTCACCCGTTCGGCGCTGCGCAACGCCGCGTCGATCGCCTCGATGGTCCTCACCACCGACACCCTGGTGGTCGAGAAGAAGGTCGAGGAGGAGCCCGAGGCCGGCGGTCACGGGCACGGCCACGGCCACGGTCACTGACCGACAGGCACGACACGGCGAAGGCCGCAACCCCTCGGGGTTGCGGCCTTCGCTGCGTATGCCGGACAAACCCGCGGTGACAGGTCCTGGCGTCCCTCACCTGGCATGGCGGTCCGTGCAGCACAGGTTCGTCCCACCTGGCAGAGGTTGGTTCCTGTGCGAGGTGGGACGAACCTGTGTCGTTGGCCCGCAGGAGGGGTCAGGCGGGGGTGACCTCGATGGTCAGGTCGCCGAGGGTGACGGTGGCGCCGACGGGGACCTGGCGACCGCGGCGCGTCTCGACCTCGCCGTCCACGCTGACGTCCCCGGCCTCGATCGCCTCGCGGGCCTGCGCGCCGTCCTCGACGGCGTTGGCCAGCTTCAGCAGCTGGCCCAGGCGGATGACCTCGTCACGGATGGGGACCTCGATGCGCTCGCTCACGGGACCCATCATCCCGGTTGCGCCGGCAACCACGTCGGCGGGCGGGAGTGAGCAGCCACGGGGTCCCACCCGACCACACCGGAGGTCCGGGTGATGGCGGCATCGCCGTCAGGGAGCGCAGCAGGCGCAGAGCCGTCACCCCACCCGCACGCACGGTGCGGTGAGGCTGGAACTCCCCGACGTACTCGGCGGGGAGTGGCGACGGACACGGCATACGGAAGGGCCGCGACCCGGGTGGGTCGCGGCCCCTGCGTTCCGATGTCCTAGCTGGCGGCCGGGATCGCGGACGTCCCGGCGTAGATCGCCTCGCGCTCGTCCTCGGTCATGCCACCCCACACGCCGTAGGGCTCACGCACCTTCAGCGCGTGGGCCCGGCACTGGGTGAGTACAGGGCAGCCGAGGCAGACAGCCTTGGCGGCACTGTCGCGGTTGCGCCGGGCGGGTCCACGCTCACCCTCGGGGTGGAAGAACACATCGGGGTTTTCGCGCCGACAGGAGCCCTCGAGCTGCCAATCCCACAGATCCGCAACTGGCCCGGGCAAGCGAGAGATTTCGGCCAACGGTGCCTCCTCCATAGTCCCGGCCGAGCGGCCGGACCGCGTGCTGTCTTTCCTGGCCTTGCACTGTTCTGTTGCCTGTCAAGCAGGTCGCGACGTGAGCCGAGCACGCCCTCACGTGCGGCGGGCCACGAAGCCACCCCCGTCCCCGGGACGCTACCCGTGGGTCAGTGGCGTGAACAGGTGTCGAGCGTCAAGAAATCTTCAAGACATCCACCGCCCTCGTGTCTGGTTTCCGGCGACAAGGCTCATTCCGACCGCCTAAGGTGTGCCCACCATCGACGTGAGGGAAACCGGGGGGAAACGCGATGCCAACCGTTCTGGTGTGCGCGTCCGACGCCGGGACGCGCGAACGCCTGGCCCGGGAGGTCGGGGCGGTGCGGGGCGTGACCCGGGTCGTCACCGTGGGCTCCGCCGAGGAGGTCCTGTCCCGGGTGGTGATGGAACGCCCCAGCCTGACCCTGCTCGAGGCCGGCGGTGACCCGGCCGAGGACGCGCAGGTCGACGGCGCGGCGGTCCTGGCCCGGCTGCTCGACGTGCAGCCCAGCGCGGCCGTCGTGATGATCGCGCCGGTGGGCCACACCGACCCGGTGGCGGAGTCCGTCGCCGCCGGCGCCCTGGGCTACGTGCACGAGGACGCCAGCCGCGAACAGCTGGTGCGTGCGGTCTCCCAGGGCCTGGCCCACGCCAGCGTGCGCCCGCCGTCCGCCCCGATCCCGCTGACCCCCCGTGAGCTGGCCGTGCTGGAGGGGATGAGCCGCGGGCTGAGCAACCCCGAGATCGGGGCCGAGCTGTTCCTCGCCGCCGAGACGGTCAAGAGCCACGCCAAGCGGCTGCTGCACAAGCTCGGGGCGCTCGACCGGGCGCACGCGGTGGCGCTCGCGTTCCGCCAGGGGCTGCTGCGCTGACCTGCCGTGACCTGCGCGACGTCGGCTGCGGCACGGCGTCCGGAGGGCCCGCCGGGCTGCCTTAGAATCGGTCAATGAGCATCGAGGCTGCCCCCGACGTCCCTGCTCCGTTCGCCGCCCTCGGCCTGACCTTCGACGACGTGCTGCTCCTTCCGGGGTACAGCGACCTCGCGCCGACCGACATCGACACCTCGACGCGGCTGACCCGCGAGCTGACGATCCGGACCCCCCTCGTCTCGGCGGCGATGGACACCGTCACCGAGGCCCGCATGGCCATCGCCATGGCCCGTCAGGGTGGCCTCGGCGTGCTCCACCGCAACCTGTCGATCCACGACCAGGCCTACCAGGTCGACCTCGTCAAGCGGACGCAGACCGGCATGATCGCCAACCCGGTCACCATCGGCCCCGACGCCACGCTCGAGGAGCTCGACCAGATCTGCGGCGAGTACCGCATCTCGGGCCTGCCGGTGCTCGACGGCGACAAGAAGCTCATCGGCATGGTCACCAACCGCGACCTGCGCTTCACCCCGGTCGCCGAGTGGGCCACCACGCGCGTGCGTGACGTCATGACGCCGATGCCGCTCATCACCGGCCACGAGGGCATCAGCCGCGAGGACGCGACCGCCCTGCTGCGCCAGCACAAGCGCGAGCGGCTGCCGATCGTCGACTCCGAGGGCCACCTTGCCGGGCTCATCACCGTCAAGGACTTCGTCAAGAGGGAGCAGTTCCCCGACGCGAGCACGGACGGGGCGGGGCGCCTCATGGTCGGTGCCGCGATCGGCTACTTCGGCGACGCGTGGGAGCGCGCGACCACGCTCATCGAGGCCGGCGTCGACGTCCTCGTCGCCGACACGGCCCACGGCCACGTCCGGATGCTCCTCGAGATGGTCCAGCGCCTGAAGTCCGACCCGGCCACGCGCCACGTCCAGGTCATCGGCGGCAACGTCGCGACGACCGAGGGCGCCCAGGCCTTCGTCGACGCGGGCGCCGATGCCGTCAAGGTCGGCGTCGGTCCCGGCTCGATCTGCACGACCCGCATCGTCACCGGCGTCGGCGCACCGCAGATCACGGCCGTCCACGCCGCGGCCCAGGCGTGCAAGCCGGCCGGCGTGCCGGTCATCGCCGACGGCGGCCTGCAGTACTCCGGTGACATCGCCAAGGCGATCGTCGCCGGCGCCGACGCCGTCATGGTCGGTTCCCTGCTCGCCGGCTGCGAGGAGAGCCCGGGTGAGCTGATCTTCGTCAACGGCAAGCAGTTCAAGAGCTACCGCGGCATGGGCTCGCTCGGCGCCATGAGCAGCCGCGGCAAGAAGTCGTTCTCCAAGGACCGCTACTTCCAGGCCGAGGTCGACTCCGACGACAAGATCGTGCCCGAGGGCATCGAGGGCCGCGTCGCCTACCGCGGCCCGCTGTCGGCCGTCGCGCACCAGATGGTCGGCGGCCTGCGCCAGTCGATGTTCTACGTCGGCGCCCGCACCGTGGCCGAGCTGCAGCAGAAGGGCCGCTTCGTGCGCATCACGTCGGCCTCGCTCAAGGAGAGCCACCCGCACGACATCCAGGGCATCGTCGAGGCGCCGAACTACACGGTCGGTCGCTGAGCCACCGGCCGACGCCCGTGCCCCGCACCCGCGGGGCACGGGCGTCGACGCGTCGCCGGTAACCTTGCGGCGTGACTGAGATCGAGATCGGCCGAGGCAAGCGCGGCCGCCGTGCGTACTCCTTCGACGACATCGCGGTCGTGCCCTCGCGGCGCACCCGCGACCCCGAGGAGGTCTCGGTCGCCTGGCAGATCGACGCCTACCACTTCGACCTGCCGGTCATCGGGGCGCCGATGGACTCGGTGATGTCGCCCGAGACCGCGATCGCCTTCGGCCGGCTGGGCGGCCTGCCGGTGCTCGACCTCGAGGGCCTGTGGACCCGCTACGAGGACCCGGCCCCGCTGCTGGCCGAGATCGCGGCGCTCGGCCCGGAGTCGGCCACCTCGCGGATGCAGGAGATCTACGCCGAGGAGATCAAGCCCGAGCTGATCTCCGCGCGCCTCAAGCAGATCCGCGACGCGGGCATCACCGTCGCCGGCGCGCTGTCGCCGCAGCGCACCCAGGAGCACTGGAAGACCGTCGTCGACGCCGGCGTCGACCTGTTCGTCATCCGCGGCACCACCGTCTCGGCCGAGCACGTCTCCGGCCGGGCCGAGCCGCTCAACCTCAAGCGCTTCATCTACGAGCTCGACGTGCCGGTGATCGTCGGCGGCGCGGCGTCCTACACCGCCGCCCTGCACCTCATGCGCACCGGCGCCGCGGGCGTCCTCGTCGGGTTCGGTGGAGGCGCCGCCCACACCACCCGGCTGACCCTGGGCATCCACGCCCCGATGGCCTCGGCGATCGCCGACGTGGCCGCCGCCCGGCGCGACTACATGGACGAGTCCGGCGGCCGCTACGTGCACGTCATCGCCGACGGTGGCATGGGCCGCAGCGGCGAGATCATCAAGGCCATCGCCTGCGGCGCCGACGCGGTCATGCTCGGCGCGGCCCTGGCGCGCGCGACCGAGGCGCCCGGCCGCGGATACCACTGGGGGCCGGAGGCCCACCACCAGCAGCTGCCGCGCGGCGAGCGCGTCGCGGTCGGCGCGCTCGGCTCGCTCGAGGAGATCCTGCTCGGGCCCGGCCGGGTCGCGGACGGCACCACCAACCTGATCGGGGCGCTGAAGCGGGCCATGGCCACGACCGGCTACTCCGATCTCAAGGAGTTCCAGCGCGTCGAGGTCGTCGTCGCGCCCTACCAGCGCAGCTGACGCACCTCGAGGGGGTCGCGATGGAGTCCACAGCCCTGTCCCCGGCCGAGCGCACCCGCGCCCTGGCCGCGATGCAGGAGGAGGAGCTCGACGTCGTCATCGTCGGTGGTGGCGTCGTGGGGGCCGGCGCGGCCCTCGACGCCGCCACGCGCGGGCTGTCCGTCGCGATCCTCGAGGCGCGGGACTGGGCCTCGGGCACCTCGAGCCGGTCCAGCAAGCTGATCCACGGTGGCCTGCGCTACCTGGAGATGCTCGACTTCCGGCTGGTGCGCGAGGCCCTGCGCGAGCGGGCGCTGCTGCTGCGCACCCTCGCCCCGCACCTGGTCCGGCCGGTGCCGTTCGTCTACCCGCTGACCCACCGGCTGTGGGAGCGGCCCTACGTCGGTGCCGGGCTGACCCTCTACGACTCGATGGGGGCGGTCTCGGCCGCCTCCCGCGGGGTGCCCCGGCACCGGCACCTCACCCGTCGGCAGGCGCTGTCCCTGGTGCCCAGCCTGCGCAAGGACTCCCTGGTCGGCGCGGTGCAGTACTACGACGCCCAGGTCGACGACGCCCGCCACACGATGACCCTGGTGCGCACCGCCGTCGCCTACGGCGCGCTGGCCGCGAACCGTTCCCGCGTCATGGGGTTCCTCCGGCAGGGGGAACGGGTCACCGGGGTCCGGGTGCGTGACCTGGAGAGCGGGCGCGAGCTGGAGATCCGCGCCAAGCAGGTGCTCAACGCCACCGGCGTGTGGACCGACGAGACGCAGGCGATGGTGGGGGAGCGCGGGCAGTTCCGGGTGCGCGCCAGCAAGGGCATCCACCTGGTCGTGCCCCGGGACCGGATCCAGTCCCAGAGCGGGCTGATCCTGCGCACCGAGAAGTCGGTGCTGTTCGTCATCCCGTGGGGCAGGCACTGGATCATCGGCACCACCGACACCGACTGGAGCCTGGACAAGGCCCACCCGGCGGCCAGCAGCAGCGACATCGACTACCTGCTCCGGCACGTCAACCGGGTCCTCACCACACCGCTCAGCCGCGAGGACGTCGAGGGCGTGTATGCCGGGCTGCGGCCCCTGCTCGCGGGCGAGAGCGAGCAGACCTCCCAGCTCTCCCGCGAGCACGTGGTCGGCCACCCCACCCCCGGACTCGTCGTCGTCGCGGGCGGCAAGTACACGACGTACCGGGTGATGGCCGCCGACGCGGTCGACGAGGTCTCGCGCGGGCTCGACGGGCGGGTGCCGTCGTCGTGCACGGCGCGGATCCCGCTGCTCGGGGCCGAGGGCTACGACGCGGCTTGGAACGCCCGGCACCGCACCGCCACCCGCTACGGCGTGCACGTCGCCCGGGTCGAGCACCTGCTGGGTCGCTACGGCTCGCTGGTCGAGGAGGTGCTCGACCTGTGTGCCGACGAGCCGGACCTGGCCCGGTCGCTGCCCGGCGCCGACGACTACCTCGCGGCCGAGGTCGTCTACGCCTGCACCCACGAGGGGGCCCGCCACCTCGACGACGTGCTGACCCGGCGCACCCGCATCTCCATCGAGGCCTGGGACCGGGGCGTCTCCTGCGCCGAGACGGTGGCCGCGCTGATGGCCCCGGTGCTCGGCTGGAGCGCCGAGCAGCAGCGCAAGGAGGTCGAGCACTACCTCGCCCGGGTCGAGGCCGAGCGCGCCAGCCAGGAGCAGCCCGACGACGAGACGGCCGACTCCGCCCGGCTCGGCGCCCCGGAGATCGTGCCGCTGAGCTGAGCCGTCCCAGCCCGTGGTTACCGACGGGTAGCCAAGGTGGGGTCGGCGAAATACGCTCTGGTCCATGGCCCCGGAGACCCTCGCCGACCCCGAGACCGACCCCACAGCGACGTATGCCGTGGACCCAGCGCTCGCGCGCCGGCTCACCTCGCTCGTGGTCTGCGCCCCACGCCCGCAGACGGTCCTCACGCACACGCCGATGACCGGGGCGCCCCTGGCCGCGCTGCCGATGTCCACCGTGGAGGACGTGGACGTCGCCTTCGCCGGGGCCCGGGCCGCCCAGCGCTCGTGGGAGCGCACCGAGCTGGCCCACCGCTCCCGGGTGCTGCTGCGCTTCCACGACCTGGTGCTCTCCGAGCAGGTCGAGCTGCTGGACCTGATCCAGCTCGAGTCGGGCAAGGCGCGTGCCCACGCGTTCGAGGAGGTCGCCGACACCGCGATCGTGGCGCGGCACTACGCCCGCCGGGCGCACGGCTACCTGCGGGCGCGCCGCCGCCAGGGGCTGTTCCCCCTGCTCAGCCAGGCCGTCGAGGTGCGCCACCCCAAGGGCGTCGTGGGCATCGTCTCGCCGTGGAACTACCCGCTGTCGATGGCGATCACCGACGCCATCCCCGCGCTGCTGGCCGGCAACGCGGTCGTCCTGCGGCCCGACACCCAGACCGCGCTGACCGCGCTGAAGGCGGTCGCCCTGCTGCGCGAGGCCGGGCTGCCGGAGGGCGTCCTGCAGGTCGTGCTCGGCGACGGGCCGACCATCGGCCAGGCCGTCGTCGACCGCGGCGACTACGTCTGCTTCACCGGGTCGACCGCGACCGGGCGCGCCGTGGCCGAGTCGGCCGCCCGCCGCCTGGTCGGCGTCTCCCTCGAGCTCGGCGGGAAGAACACGATGTACGTCGCCGCCGACGCCGACCTCGGCCGGGCCGTCGAGGGGGCGGTGCGGGCCTGCTTCTCCTCCGCCGGGCAGCTGTGCGTCTCGGTCGAGCGCCTCGCCGTGCACGAGGACGTCGCCGAGGCGTTCCTGCAGCGGTTCGTGCCGGCGGTGCAGCAGCTGCGCCTCGGCCCGGAGCTGGCCTACGGCACCGAGATGGGCACCCTCGCCTCGGCCGCCCAGCTCGAGCGGGTCGTCGCCCACGTCGAGGACGCCCGCAGCCGCGGTGCCCGGGTCCTGACCGGCGGCATCGCCCGGCCCGACCTCGGCCCGTACTTCTACGAGCCGACCGTGCTCACCGACGTCACCCCCGAGATGGCCTGCCGCCACGAGGAGACCTTCGGGCCCGTGGTCTCGGTCTACGTGGTCGGCTCCGACGCCGAGGCGGTCGCGCTGGCCAACGACAGCGAGTACGGCCTCAACGCCTCGGTCTGGACCCGCGACGTCGCCCGCGGCCGGCGGATCGCCGCCGCGATCAAGGCCGGCACGGTCAACGTCAACGAGGGCTACGCCGCGGCGTGGGGCAGTGTCGCCGCCCCGATGGGCGGCATGAAGGACTCGGGGCTGTCCCGCCGCCACGGCGAGGAGGGCATCCGCAAGTACACCGAGGTCCAGAACATCACCGCCCAGCACGTGCTCGGCTTCGGGCCGCCGTTCGGGATCAGCGACGAGGCCTGGGCCACCACCCTGACGCTGGCCCTGACCGTCATGAAGCGGCTCGGCCGCCGGTGACCGGCGGCGGGTTCGACCACGACGTCGTCGTCGTGGGCTCGGGCTTCGGCGGCTCGGTCACCGCGCTGCGCCTGGCCGAGAAGGGCTACCGGGTCCACGTCTACGAGGCCGGGCGCCGGTTCGAGGACGACGACTTCGCGCGCACCTCCTGGGACCTGCGCCGCTACCTGTGGGCGCCGCGGCTGAAGTGCTTCGGCGTCCAGCGGATCCACCGGCTGCCCGACGTCATGATCCTGGCCGGCGCGGGCGTCGGCGGCGGGTCGCTCAACTACGCCAACACGCTCTACGTGCCGCCGGAGCCGTTCTTCCGCGACCCGCAGTGGGCCGCGATCACCGACTGGCAGGCCGAGCTCGCGCCGCACTACGCCACCGCCTCCCGGATGCTCGGCGTGGTCACCAACCCCTGCGACGGGCCGGTGGAGCAGCTGATGCGGCAGACCGCCGAGGACCTCGGGGTGGCGGACACGTTCCGCAAGACGCCGGTCGGGGTGTTCTTCGGCCCGCCCGGGCAGCGGGTGCCCGACCCCTACTTCGGCGGCGCCGGGCCGGAGCGCACCGGCTGCACCGAGTGCGGCAACTGCATGGTCGGCTGCCGCGTCGGGGCCAAGAACACGCTGGTCAAGAACTACCTGGCCCTCGCCGAGCGCCGGGGGGTGAGCGTCGAGCCGCTGCGCACCGTCGTCTCGGTCCGCCCCGTCGACGAGACGCGCCGCGAGGCCGGCTACCTCGTCACGACCGAGGCGACCGGGGCCTGGTTCCGCAAGGCACGGCAAACCGTCACCGCAGGCCAGGTGGTCTTCGCCGCGGGTGCCTGGGGCACCCAGCGGCTGCTGCACCGCCTCCGGTATGCCGGTGAGCTGGCCGACCTCTCGCCGCGCCTGGGGGCGCTGACCCGCACGAACAGCGAGGCGCTCGGCGGCGCCATGACGGTGCGGGTGCCCCGCGACCTCGACCTGACCCGGGGCGTGGCGATCACGTCCTCGTTCCACCCCGACGCCGACACCCACATCGAGAACGTGCGCTACGGCAAGGGCTCCAACGCGATGGGGCTGCTGGCGACGATCCTCGTCGACGGGGGCGGGCGGGTGCCGCGGCCGGTGCGCTTCCTCGCCGAAGCCGTGCGCCACCCGGTGACCTTCCTGCGCTCGCTGTCGGTCCGGCG
Source organism: Oryzihumus leptocrescens (assembly GCF_006716205.1). Taxonomy (GTDB): domain Bacteria; phylum Actinomycetota; class Actinomycetes; order Actinomycetales; family Dermatophilaceae; genus Oryzihumus; species Oryzihumus leptocrescens. The sequence goes on from NZ_VFOQ01000001.1 coordinate 499,726, forward strand.
CTGGAGCGAGCGCACGGTCATCGGCCTGGTGATGCAGAGCCTGGACAACTCCCTGACCGTCTCGGCCCGGCGCCGGCTGCTCGGTGGCGTGGGCCTGACCTCCCGCCAGGGGCACGGCCAGCCCAACCCGACGTGGATCCCCGTGGCCAACGTGGCGCTGCGCCGGCTCGCGGCCCGGCTGTCCGAGCGGACCGGGCTCAAGGCCTACGCGGGCAGCTCGCTGGGGGAGATCGCGGACATCCCGATGACGGCGCACTTCCTCGGCGGGGCCGTGATCGGTGACAGCGCCGGGACCGGCGTGGTCGACGCCTACCACCGGGTGTGGGGCTACCCGGGCCTGCACGTCGTGGACGGCTCGGCGGTCTCGGCCAACCTTGGGGTCAACCCCTCGCTGACCATCACCGCGCAGGCGGAGCGGGCGATGTCGTTGTGGCCCAACGCCGGTGAGCCCGACCCACGGCCGGCGCAGGGTGCCGGCTACGCGCGGGTGGCGCCGGTGCCCGCCCGGGACGCGGTCGTCCCGGCGGGCTGAGCCGGCATCCGGCCCCGGACGTCACGGCGCCCCGGCCGGACGAGCCGACCGGGGCTGGGGTCCCGTGCCACCCCTGTGCAGCACAGGGCCCCGGAGTGAGGTGCATCTGCACCCCCCTGCAAGTGCAGATGCACCCGCTCCTCCGGGGTGTTCGTGGTGCGGCTGCGAACGAGCCGGGGGTGGAGTTCGCAGCCGCACCGGTGGCCGGGGCGTGAGCGCCCGACCGCCATGGAAACGACGACCCCGCACCGGGGTTACGGGTGTTTTGACCGAATTTCCAACGGATTCGGAGGTGCCCGTCCCCGGCGCGGCTCAGGAGCCGACGGCCCGCTGGGTGGCCGGTTCGGGCTCGTCGCGCCAGGAGCGCCACAGCGCGGCGTAGGCCCCGTCGGCGGCGATCAGCTCGTGGTGCGTGCCGATCTCGCTGATGTCGCCGTCCTCGACCACCGCGACCCGGTCGGCGTCGTGCGCCGTGTGCAGCCGGTGCGCGATGGCCACGACCGTGCGGCCCTCCACCACCGCCGCGAGCGAGCGCTCGAGGTGGCGGGCGGCTCGCGGGTCCAGCAGCGAGGTCGCCTCGTCGAGGACGAGGGTGTGCGGGTCGGCCAGCACCAGCCGGGCCAGCGCGAGCTGCTGGGACTGGGCCTCGGTCAGCCGGTGACCGCCGCTGCCCACGACGGTGTCGAGGCCGTCCGGCAGGGCCAGCGCCCAGTCGGCGGCGTCGACCGCGGCCAGTGCGTCGAGCAGGACGTCGCGGGTGGCGCCGGGGCGCGCCAGCAGGAGGTTGTCGGCCAGGGTGCCGACGAAGACGTGGTGCTCCTGGGTGACCAGGGCGACCTCGCCCCGCAGCCGGTCGAGCTCGAGGTCGACCAGGCGCACGCCACCGACCTCGACCCGGCCGCTGCGCGGCCCGTCGATCCCGGCCAGGAGCCGGCCGAGCGTGGACTTGCCCGCGCCGGACGGCCCGACGATGGCGAGGCGCTCGCCCGGGGTCAGGGCGAGCGACACGCCCTTGAGCACGTCGCGGCCGGACCGGTAGCTGTAGCGCACGTCCTCGACGTCGACCCGACGGTCGGCCGGCGCCTCGCCGGTGGCCTCGCGGTCCGGCGGGACGTCGGCGATGCCGATGACGCGGGCCAGGGACGTGGCCCCGACCTGGATCTCGTCGAGCCAGCTGAGCAGCTCGTCGAGCGGGCCGGCCAGCTGCTGGACGTAGAGCACCACCGTGGTCACCGTGCCCACGGTCGTGTGCCCGGCGGCGACGAGCCAGCCGCCCCAGACGAGGGCGCCGGCGACCGGCAGCAGGTAGGCGAACTCGATCTGCGGGAACCAGACCAGCCGCAGCCGCAGGGTGTAGACCTCGGCGTTGAAGCAGGCCCGGATCGCCTCGTCGATGCGCCGGCGGCGCTGGGGACGCAGGCCGAGGGCGTCGATGGTGCGGGCACCGTCGACGGTCTCGGTGATGACGCCGTTGGCGACGGCGTAGGTGGCGCGCTCGCGCAGGTAGCCGTCCGGCGCGAGCCTCAGGTAGCGGCGGGTCGACAGCCACATGATCGGCACGCCGAGCACGATCGGCAGGGCGACCAGCGGGCCGGTGACGACGGCGGCGGCGACGGTCAGGGCCGTGGTGATGACGGCGACGAACAGCGACGGGATGCCGAAGCGCACGACCTGCGAGAGCGCCTCGACGTCGTTGGTCGTGCGCGAGACGAGGTCGCCGGTGCCGGCCCGCTCGACGGTGGACAGCGGCAGCGAGGTCACCCGCGAGACGAACTGCTCGCGCAGCTGCGCGAACACCGTCTCGCCCATGACGAACGACTCGCGCCGTGCGGCCCACATCAGCGCCGTCTGCACGACGACCGACGCCGCCAGCCAGAGGGCCAGGGTGTCGACGTGCCGCTGCGTCGTGCCGTGGGTGACGGCGTCGACCAGGTCGCCGACGAGCCGCGGCGCCACCAGCGCCGCGAGCGCGGCCAGGGCGTGCAGGCCGACGACGCGGCCCATCGCGACGCGGTGCTCGCGCAGCAGCCCGCGGGCGTGGGCACGCACCGAGGCCGTGTCGGCCACCGGCAGGGTGCGGGTCGCCGGTTCGGTGGTCAGGGCCATGTCAGCCGTCCTCCCCTCGCACGACGGTGTCGCGGTATGCCGTGCAGCTCGCCATCAGCTCGTGGTGGGTGCCCGTGGCGACCGCCCGGCCGTCCTCGAGGAACACGACCCGGTCGGCCTGGTCGAGCACCAGCGGGCTGGCGGTCATGACGACGGTGGTGCGCCCGGCCCGGGCCCGCGCCAGCCGCCCGGCGATCCGCGCCTCGGTGTGGGCGTCGACCGCGCTGGTCGGCTCGACCAGGACGAGCGTGTCGGCCCCGGTGAGCAACGCGCGGGTCAGGGCCAGCCGCTGCCGCTGGCCGCCGGAGAAGGAGCGGCCGCGCTCCTCGACTTCGCTGTCCAGGCCGTCGGGCAGCGCCTCGAGCACGTCCTCGCCGCTGGCCACGGACAGCGCCGCGAGGATCGCGTCGTCGTCGTGGCGCCCGCGGGGGTCGAGCTCGTCGCGCAGGGTGCCGGTGAACAGGCGCGGGTCGGTCTCGCTGACCACGATCCGCCGGCGCACCGTCGCCAGGGGCAGGTCGGCCAGGGCCACGCCGTCGAGGTGGGCGTGGGTGCGGGTGCGGCCGAAGCGGCCGAGGCGGTCGGCCAGGGCCGAGGACTCCTCCGGCCGGGCGGTCACCACCGCGGTCAGGGCGCCGGGCTCGATGGTGACCCCGCTGGCGGGGTCGACGAGCGCGGCGTCCGCGGCGGGCTCGGGCACGGATGCGGCGCCCGGGGCCGGGTCGGCGTGGTCGGGCTCGACCGAGAGCACGCGGATGATCTTGCGGGCCCCGATGAACGCGCGGGTGGCCCGGTCGGCGAACTCGGTCGCGGTGCGCAGCGGGATGACCAGGAAGGCGGAGTAGCCGTAGAACGCGACCAGGTCGCCGGGGCTGATCGTGCCCTCGAGCGCGAACCGCGCACCGAGCCAGGTGACCAGCACGACGAAGACCCCCGGCAGCAGCACCTGGGCGGCGTCCAGGGCCGCCTGCACGCCGGCGACGTTGACGCCGACGCGGCGCACCTGCTGCGACTGCGCCTCGTAGCGGCGCAGGAACGTCTGCTCCCCGCCGATGCCGCGCAGCACCCGCAGGCCGGCGACCGTGTCGGCGCCGAGCGTGGTCAGCCGGCCGGACTCCTCGCGCTGGGCGGCCTGGCGCTTCTGCAGCGGCCGCAGGATGAACGACAGGGACGCCACGAGGACGGGCACCCCCAGCAGCACCAGCAGGCCGAGCGGCCGGCTCGTGCCGAGCAGCACGACGGCGACGACGACGTAGGACACGATCGCGCCCGCGAAGCGGGCGGTCACGTCGTACAGGCCACCGAGGCGCATGGAGTCGGAGGCGACCGTCGCGACCACCTCGCCGGTCGGCATGGTGCGCGGCAGGGCCTCGCCGGTGTCGGCGCCCTTGTAGCCGATGAGCTGCACGGAGCGGAACGAGGATCGCAGCCAGTTCTCCACGGCGAAGCGGTGCCGGGCGGCGCCGGCCCCGGCCCCGATGGCGCCGAGCAGCAGGATCACCCCGCCCCACAGCAGCAGGCGGGGGGTGTCGTGGCTGATGATGCCCTCGTCGATGCCGCGGCTGACCGCCAGCGGCAGCAGCGCCTGGCTGACCATCCAGACCACGCCGAAGCAGATGCCGCACAGCAGGGTGCGCCACTGTCCCCGGGCGATCCACCACAGGAGTCGGGCCGGGCTGCGCAGGTCGGGGGTGCCGGGGTCGGCGTAGGGAAGCTGCTGCATCAGGGGATCCACGGTATGGGTCGGCACTGACGCCCGGACACCGATTTTCGGCGTGCGCGAGGGGGTGGTGGCATGGCCCGATGGGACGACATCAAGGGCGGTTGAGGTCAAGCCCGCCATGCGGTCGCGGGGCGTCCAGCCGCGTCACCTAGCCTGAGGTCGTGCTGCGGACCGCCCTACGACCCCGCTGGCTGGGGCTGTTGGCCCTGGTCGTGGTCGTCATGGTCACCTTCACGATGCTCGGCCTGTGGCAGCTCAACGTCGCCCGCGACAAGGGCCGCGCCGAGGCGGTCAGGGCCGCGCCTCAGCGTCCGGTCGCCGCGCTCACCACGGTCGTGCAGCCGCAGGCCCAGTTCCCCGCCGACGGCTCCGGCCGGCGGGTCACCGCCACCGGCCGGTACGACGCGGCGGGGCAGGTCCTCGTGACCCCTCGCCTGCTCGACGGCAGGCGCGGCTACTGGGTCGTCACGCCCCTCGTGGTGGAGGGCACCGGGGCGCGCCTGGCCGTCGTGCGCGGGTTCGTCACCGACCCGGCCGCGGCGACCCGGCCCCCGGCCACCGGCCCGGTGATGGTCACCGGGAGCCTGGCGCCGGCGGAGTCTCCCACCGAGGGCGCTGCGCTCCCGGCCGGCCAGCTCGGCTCGGTCGACCTCGCGGACCTGGTGAACCGGTGGGGCGGGCAGATCTACAACGCGTTCGTCTTCGCCACTGCCGAGCGGCCCGACGTGACCACCGGGACGACGGCGTCGGCCGGGATCGTCCGGGTGCCGCCACCCCCGCCGGTCGGCGGGGGGCTGGCACTGCGCAACGCGGGATACGCCGTGCAGTGGTGGGTCTTCGCGCTCTTCGCCCTCTACATGTGGTGGAGGATGGTCCGCGACGAGCACGAACGTGAGCAGTCCCCGGCGCGTCCCGCGCCGGCCCCCCAGAAGGTCCGGAAAGAGGTAACTGATGTCTGAGCAGGCGATCGACAGCGCGCGGGCGGAGTCCATCCGCAAGGCGCTCGGCTACTACAAGGTGATGTCGATCGTGGCCGGTGTCGCGCTGTTCATCCTGTGCGTCGTGGTCTTCATCCACTACGTGCTGCACAACCCGAAGCCGTCGGAGACGTGGAGCCCGATCCACGGGATCCTCTACTTCGTCTACGTCCTCTCCACCGCCAACCTGGGGTTCAAGGTGGGCTGGAGCCTGCCGCGGATGATCCGGATCATGCTGGTCGGGTTCGTGCCCGTGCTCCCGTTCATCGTCGAGCCCAAGGTGGCCCGGGAGGTCGAGGGCCAGCTGGCCGCAGGTAGCCTTTCCGCGTGACTGAAGCGCTGCAGGCCCGGCCCGTCCTCGTCGTCGACTTCGGGGCGCAGTACGCCCAGCTGATCGCCCGGCGGGTGCGTGAGGCCAACGTCTACAGCGAGGTCGTCCCGCACACCATGCCGGTGGCGGAGATGCTCGCCAAGGACCCGGCGGCCGTGGTCCTCTCCGGTGGCCCGTCCTCGGTCTACGAGGAGGGCGCGCCCACGCTGGACGCCGCGCTGCTCGAGGCCGGCGTGCCGGTCTTCGGCATCTGCTACGGCTTCCAGTCGATGGTCAAGGCGCTCGGCGGCACCGTCGCCCACACCGGGCTGCGCGAGTACGGCGCGACCATGGCGTCGGTGTCCGACACGAGCTCGACGCTGTTCAACGGCCAGACCGCCGACCAGTCGGTGTGGATGTCCCACGGCGACTCGGTCTCCGAGGCCCCGGCCGGGATGCGGGTGACCGCCTCCACCCCGGGCGCGCCGGTGGCCGCGTTCGAGGACGACGAGCGCAAGCTCTACGGCGTGCAGTGGCACCCCGAGGTGATCCACTCGACCTTCGGCCAGCGGGTGCTGGAGAACTTCCTCCTGCGCGGTGCCGGGCTGGAGCCGACCTGGACCGCGTCCAACGTGGTCGAGGACCTCGTCGGCGCGATCCGCGAGCAGGTCGGCGACGCCCACGTGCTGTGCGCGCTCTCCGGCGGGGTCGACTCCTCGGTGGCCGCGGCGCTGGTGCAGAAGGCCGTCGGCGACCAGCTGACCTGCGTGTTCGTCGACCACGGGCTGCTGCGTGCCGGCGAGGCCGAGCAGGTCGAGCAGGAGTTCGTGGCCGCGACCGGGGTCGACCTGGTCGTCGTCGACGCGCGCGAGCAGTTCCTGACGGCGCTCGCCGGGGTGTCCGACCCCGAGGAGAAGCGCAAGATCATCGGGCGGGAGTTCATCCGCGTCTTCGAGCAGGCTGCGCGCGACGTCGTCGGGTCGGCCGACGCCGAGGGGCACCCGGTGGAGTTCCTCGTGCAGGGCACGCTCTACCCCGACGTCGTCGAGAGCGGCGGCGGCACCGGCGCGGCCAACATCAAGAGCCACCACAACGTCGGCGGCCTGCCCGAGGACCTGCAGTTCAAGCTGGTCGAGCCGCTGCGCACCCTGTTCAAGGACGAGGTGCGCCAGGTCGGCCTCGAGCTCGGCGTGCCCGAGGGGATCGTCTGGCGCCAGCCGTTCCCCGGTCCCGGCCTGGGCATCCGGATCGTCGGCGACGTGACCGCCGAGCGGCTGGAGATCCTGCGCGCCGCCGACCAGATCGCCCGCGAGGAGCTCACCGCAGCCGGCCTCGACCGCGACATCTGGCAGTGCCCCGTGGTGCTGCTCGCCGACGTCCGCTCGGTCGGCGTCCAGGGCGACGGCCGCACCTACGGCCACCCGATCGTGCTGCGGCCGGTGTCCTCCGAGGACGCCATGACCGCGGACTGGACCCGCCTGCCGTATGACGTGCTGGCCCGGATCTCCGGTCGCATCACCAACGAGGTGCGCGAGGTCAACCGGGTCGTGCTCGACGTGACGAGCAAGCCGCCGGGCACCATCGAGTGGGAGTGACCTCCCGGGCCTGACGAGCCCTGGGGTGTTGGTGACGGCGCCCTCGCCAGTTCGACACGGGTTCGTTCCCCCCGACACAGGTATGCCCCTGTGCCAGGTGACACGAACCTGCGTTGAGCAGCCTCGGCGGCCGGTGTCCACAGGGGTGACACCGGTCGTCCCGCTGTCCACAGGCGCGCGGGTCCGGGCTGGTCGGCCGCGACGGGCCCGGCGACGATGCCCGGATGAACGACCTGCTCACCGCACGGCTCGAAGCGCAGCATGGCGCCATCACGGCGGCCGACGCCGAGGCGTGTGGTGTCACCCGCAAGGCCCTGGCCCGGATGGTGGCCCGGGGCGCTCTGGTGAGGGTGCACCCGGGCCGCTTCGTGGAGTCGGCGCGTCTGGAGGGAGCCAGCCCGGAGCGCCAGCACGCCCTGCGCACGTTGGCGGTGGTGCGTGGCTTCGCTGACCGGCACGCCGCCAGCCACGTCTCGGCCCTGGCGCTCCATGGCCTGCCCGTCATCGGTGCGTCCCACGACAGGGTCCACGTCACGCGGACCACGCCTGGCCGTGGCCGGCGCACGGGGGACGTGGTCATCCACTCCCTCGAGGGGGCGCTCCCGGTGCGCCGCATCGCGGGAGTCCTGTCGGTGCCGTTGCCGCTGGCGGTCGTCCAGGCCACGGCATCGGCCGGCCTGGTCACGGGTGTGGCGGCTGCGGACGAGGCGTTGCGCCAACAGCGGGTCACCCGTCAGCAGCTGCAGGACGCCTTCACCGCCGGTCAGGTCACGCACGGTGTCGGCGACGTGCGCACGATGCTCGAGATCGCGGATGGAAGGTCCGAGTCGCCGGGTGAGTCGTGGACGCGAGTGTTGTTCAGGGCGATGGGGTTGCCATCGCCCGAGCTTCAGGCGCCGATCGCCGACGAGGACGGCTGGGTGTTCGCCGAGGTCGACTTCCTGTTCCGTCGGCAGCGAACGATCGTCGAGTTCGACGGGCTCCTGAAGTACGCCGGCGCCGACGGGAAACGAGCCCTCGTCAAGGAGAAGCAGCGGGAGGACCGTCTGCGTTCGCTCGGCTTCGCCGTGGTGCGGCTGACCTGGCGTGACCTGTCCGACCCGGGTCGGGTGAACCGGCTGGTCCGGGCGGCCCTTGCCCGTCAGGGTGCCATGGTGCGCTGAGGACCCATCGGCGCTTCACCTGACGGCGGCACAGGTTCGTGTCACCCGGCACAGGAATGACCCTGTGTCAGGTGACACGAACCTGTCACCTACGTCAGCGGGACGGTCGCGTCACGAACGTCAGCCACAGGATGAGGGTGCCGAGCAGGATCCCGGCCACCACGTCGCTGACCCAGTGGAAGTGCTTCCACACCAGGCCCCAGCCCACGAGCAGGGTCCAGGCGCCGGTGAGCACCAGCGCCCGGTTCCGCCAGCGTGGCCGCAGCACGGCGACCATCAGCGCGACCACGCCTACGCAGACCAGCGCCGAGGTGGTGTGCCCCGAGGGGAAGTAGCCCCAGTCCGCCTGCACCTCGCTGCCGGGCGGTCCGGGGCGGTTGATGAGGGTCTTGCCCAGCAGCACGGTCGCCGTGAGCAGGCCCAGCGCCGCCACCGGCGGGACCAGCGAGCGCCAGGACCGGGTCCGTGCCGCCACGAGCACGCCCACCGCGAACGCGACGGCCACGTTCGCCGCCGGCTGGGCGACCGTCGTGACGACGGTGGCCAGGCGGTCCAGCGCCGGGAAGGTCCCGTGCCGCGGCACGCCGGCGGACACCCTCGCGTCCAGGACGGTCACCCAGCTGTGCGTCACGACCGCCACGGTCAGCAGGCCGAGCCCCAGCACGAGCCCCAGGGGGACCAGCCAGCGGGAGCGCCCCGCGCGCACACCGGACTCCGCGTCGGCGACGGTCGGCACGGGCATGGCGCCGACGGTAGCCGCCCCGGCTGGGCGGCACCTGAGGATCCGCTCAGCTGGTCGAGGCCTGGAGCGCCGCGACCAGGACCAGCGCGGCGGCCAGGAGCCCCAGCGTCCCGAAGAACGCCCAGAAGCCCACCATCCCGGGCACCCGCTGGCGCACCGGGCCGACGCGGCCGCGCATGAACGTGAACATCGGCGGGGCGTAGAACAGCTGCTGCTCCTGGCCCTCCACCACGTCCACCCGTGCCGAGGCCTGCCCGTACCTCCACAGGTACTGGCAGCTGATGTCGACCGCGTTCGGCCCCACCCACAGGTCGAAGACGTTCTCGCCCCACCGCGCCGGGATCGGCTGGCCGTTGACCCGCACCTGCGGCGACAGCAGCGCCCCCCACGTCAGCCGGCTCTTCTGCATCGTCAGGCGCAGGCGCCCGGTCCCGGGCCGCGCCACCACCCCCATGTCGGTCATGGCGCACACCCTAGGGCCGAAGGGCTCGCAGCCGTGCGCGTCTCGCGGCCGGTGGGCGGACGGCATACAGCCCCGGTATGCCGGGTGGCTAGGGTTGGCCCGTGCTCAGGACTTCGGTGGCGGTTGCGGCAGGCAAGGCGGCGCGGGCCGCCTCCAGACTGAGGGGCGGGGGCTCGGCGCTGCCGGGCCTGGTGGTCGAGCGGGTGGACCCGGCGTTCCTCGCGCACGCCCTGGCCGACCTGCCGCGCGGGATCATCGTGGTCAGCGGCACCAACGGCAAGACCACGACCACCAAGATGCTCGCGGCGATCCTGCGCGAGCACGGGCTGCGGGTCTTCACCAACCCCACAGGCAGCAACTTCACCCGCGGCGTGATCTCCTCGATGATCCCCGAGATCCACCTCGGCGGCCGGCTCGACGCCGACGTCGCGGTGCTCGAGCTCGACGAGGCCCACGCGCTGAAGTTCGCCGCCGCGGTCAGGCCGACCCACTCGCTGCTGCTCAACGTGGCCCGCGACCAGCTCGACCGGTTCGCCGAGATCGACCACACCGCCCAGCTGCTGGCCCAGCTCGCTGAGCAGACCACCGGCGGCGTGGTGCTCAACATCGACGACTCCTTCGTCGCGCGGATCCGCGACCGGGTCGCCGACGGGGTCGAGGTGCGCTACTTCGGCGTCGACCCCTCGATCTCAGAGCGGCTGCCCGAGCTGATGGAGGCCGACGTCCGGTTCGAGGACGACTGGGCCGCGCCGAGCCCGACCGACGGCGACGGGCTGCTCAAGCCGGCCGACGAGCGCTCGTTCGAGGTGCGCTTCGGCGCCGAGGGCGTCGTCGGCCCGGTCGAGCTGCGCCAGCGCGGGCTCGCCGCGATGATCAACGCCACGGCGGCCACGACCACGGCCAAGATGCTGCTGGGCCAGGACTTCCGCGAGGCGTCCACGGTCGCCGCGCTGCAGAAGGTGCAGCCGCCCTTCGGCCGCGGCGAGATCATCGACGCGGACGGCCAGCCGCTGGAGCTGGTGCTGGTCAAGAACCCGGCCGGCTTCACCGTCGCGCTGGGCACCTACGGCAGCACGCCGGTGGCCTCGATGGTGGCCATCAACGACAACTACGCCGACGGCCGCGACGTGTCCTGGCTCTACGACGTCAGCTTCGAGAGCCTGCGCGAGCGGGGCGTGGCGATCACCTCCGGGGTCCGGGCCTACGACATGGCGTTGCGGCTGCAGTACGACGACGTCGCCGTCGAGGAGGTCGAGCCCGACCTGGACAAGGCGCTGGAACGCTTCCTCACGGCATACCCGGACGAGCCCAAGCGCATCTTCTGCACCTACACCGCCATGATGGCCCTGCGTCGCGACCTCGCCGCGCGCTACGGCCTCGCCAACTTCGGGGAGGACCCCCAGTGAGCAAGGGCCGCATCAACCTCGTGCACATCTACCCGCGGGAGATGAGCATCTACGGCGACCTGGGCAACACCCGCTGCCTGGCCTCGCGGCTGCGCTGGCACGGGTACGAGGCCGTCGTCCACCAGCACCACCCGGGCACGGAGTTCCCCGAGGACGCCCACCTCGTCGTCGGCGGCGGCGGGCAGGACTCCGGGCAGGCCCGCGTGGAGGCCGACCTCGAGCGCAACGGCGACCGGCTCAAGGCCCTGGCGGCCGACGGCACGCCGATGCTGATGATCTGCGGGATGTACCAGCTGTTCGGCAACGCGTTCATCACCGTCGAGGGCCGCAGCCTGCCGGGCCTGGGCATCCTCGACGTGACCACCCGCGGGAACGCCAAGCGGATGATCGGCCCGGTCGTGCTCGACACCGAGTTCGGCGAGGTCGTCGGCTACGAGAACCACTCCGGCTCCACCGTGCTGGGGGAGGGTCAGAAGCCCTTCGGCACGGTGCGCTCCGGCATGGGCAACAACGGCACCGACCAGACCGAGGGTGCGACGACCGGCAACGTGTTCGGGTCCTACCTGCACGGCCCGATCCTGCCGGCCAACCCGGCCTTCGCCGACGCGCTCATCGCGCGGGCGGTCGAGCGGGCCACCGGCCGGGCGTTCGAGCCCGGCACCCCCGACGACACCCTCGCCGACCAGGCGCGGCTGCGGCAGGTGCGCCGGCTCGTCGGCTGAGTGCCCACGCCCACCCGGGGTATGCCGGGTGCTCACCCTTGCGCCGAGAGGGACGTTTCTCGGGGTTCGAGAGGTCCCCAAGCACGAGAAACGTCCCTGTCGGCGGAGTGGGTCAAGCCCGGGTGGGTGCTCAGTCGGCGGGGCGCTGCTTGCGGGACAGGCCCCAGGCCATCCAGCCGAGCGCGCCCAGCGGGATCTCCATCAGGTGGGTGTAGACCGAGAACAGCACCACGCCCGCGGTCGCGCCGGCGGGGTCGGCACCCCAGCCGACGAGCACGGCCGCCGTGCCGGTCTCGGTGACCCCGACGCCGCCGGGGGTGATGCCGACCGCGGTCAGCAGCCGGCCCAGGGCGTAGGCGGCGAACATGTGCGCGAAGGAGACGTGCACCCCGGTGGCGTTGAGGCAGAACCAGAACAGCACGTAGTAGACGCCGAAGAAGCCGACGAGGCCGAAGGTCATGCTGGCCCACCCGGTCCGGACCACCCCGGAGATGCGCCCGCGCAGGTCGTGCACGAGCTCGTCGATGCCGAGGTCGTGGCTGCGCTGGGTGCGCCGCGAGATCGGCCGCAGCAGCTTGTCCAACGTGCGCCCGACCACGGTCGCGGCGCGCTCGGAGGCGATGACCGCGATGAACGTGCCGAGCAGCAGCACCCCGAGGACGCCACCGACCACGGCCCCGCCGGCGACGGCCCGTGGCAGGTCACCGGCCCCGAACAGCAGCGCCGCGATGCCGATGATCGGCAGCACCACCCGGGCCAGCACGTTCCACACGCCGCTGACCACGATCGAGGTCGAGATGTCGCGGCGCGAGAAGCCCCAGGAGCGGCACATCGCGTAGGTCGCCGCGACCCCGGCCGCCCCGCCGAACGGCAGCAGGTTGCCGACGGAGGAGCCGCAGACGTTGACGATCAGCGCCCGGGGGTGGGACAGGCCCGGCAGCGACCCGGTGAGGGTGAACGTGTAGAGCCACAGCCCCGCCATCATGAGGAACAGCAGGCCCAGCGCCGTGGAGGGGCCGACGTGGCGCATCAGCTCGAAGACCTTGTGCCAGCTCGTGCCGACGAAGTGCGGCAGCCCCCAGGCGAGCACCGCCACGGCGATGGCCAGGCCACCCAGGCCCTGCAGCAGCTGCCGCGCGGTGGGCCGGGTGAAGCGGGGGACGTCGGTCTCGTCCGTCGCCGGACGTGCCACGGTCTCTCCCTGCGCGGCGCTCACGTCAGCCCCGCGAACACGTCATGGGCCACCGGCGCCCCGGCCGGGTGCCGCGGGTCGACGAACCACTCCCGCCCGAAGACGAGGTCGTAGACCGGCCGCGGGATGCGCAGGAAGGCCGCCAGGGTGCGGTCGGCGCCCCCGTCCGCGCTGGCCTGGGAGGCGTGGGCGCGCATGGAGGCGCGCTTCGCGGCGGCATACCGGCGCACGCTGATCCGGTGGGTGATCGCCGCGCGAGGGCTGAACGCGCGTTGGAACGAGGTCGGGTCGAACTCGGGCGGGAAACGGTAGACCTTGCCGGCCAGGGCGATGGCCCGGCAGATCGTGTCGCGCGGCACGGTGGCCTCGAGCACCCTCGGTGTCCCCGCCAGCTCGGCCGCACGGGCTCCCACCTCGTGCACCTTCACATGGTCACGATGCCCGTAGCCGCCGTTGGCGTCGTACGTCAGAAGGACGTCGACCGACTCCTCCTCGAGGATGGCGGCCAGCCGTCGTGCCGCCTCGTCGGTGTCGGCCCGGACGAACCGGGTGCGCCCCGGCGGGTCCGGCTGCAGGTCGTCGGCCAGGCCGCTGTCGGCATAACCCAGGTGTTCCACGCGTGCCACCCCCAGTGCCTGCGCGCTCTCGCGCAGCTCCTCGAGCCGGCGTTGCCCCAGCCGGCCGTCCCCGGCGAACTCGGCGGAGGCCAGACCCAGGTCCCCGTCCGTCGCCACCACCACGATGACACGGTGACCCTCCGCCGCGGCACGCGCCATCGTCCCCGAGGTCAGCAGCGCCTCGTCGTCGGGGTGGGCGTGGAAGGCACAAAGGGTGTGTGGCATCGGGGTACATCCTGACTCATGGAAGGCTGGGTTTCGTGAAGGTTGCCCTGCTGTCCGACTGTTACCTGCCCCGCCTGGGGGGCATCGAGGTGCAGGTCCACGACCTTGCCGTGCGGCTGCGCGGCCGTGGACACCAGGTGAGCGTGTTCACCGCCACACCCGGTGCGCACGGGGAGCGGGGCGGTTTCGTCGACGTGGTCGACGGCATCGAGGTGCACCGGCTGGCCCTGCGGCTGCCCTTCGAGCTGCCGGTCAACCCCCTCGCCCCACCCGAGCTGCGGCGCCGGCTGCAGCAGGGAGGGTATGACGTGGCGCACGTGCACATGGGCGTGGTCAGCCCGTTCGCGGTCGACTGCGCCCGCGTCACCACCTCGATCGGGCTGCCCACGACGATGACGTGGCACTGCATGCTCGGGGCCGCGGCGCCGCTGTTCCGGCTGGTCCCGACCGTGCGGGGCTGGGCCGAGGCGGGGGTGGCGATGAACGCCGTGTCCGGCGTGGCCGGGGAGCCGCTGCAGCGGGCGATCGGCGACGCCGGGGTGGTGGAGAACCTGCCCAACGGCATCGACGTCTCCGCGTGGCTGACCGAGCGCGGGCCGCAGGCGGGTGCGGACGGCATACGGGTGGTGTCGGCGATGCGCCTGGCCGCGCGCAAGCGGCCGATGGCGCTGCTGCACGCGGTGCTGCGGGTGCGCGAGCTGGCCCCGGACGTGCCGTTCACCCTCGAGGTGCTGGGGGAGGGCCCGGACCGGGCGCGGCTGCAGCGCTTCGTGGACCGGCACGACCTGGCCGGTACGGTGCGCCTGGTCGGGCGGGTCAGCCGGGAGGAGCTGCGCCGGACGTACGCGGACGCGGACATCTACGTCGCCCCCGCCCGGCTGGAGAGCTTCGGCATCGCCGCGCTGGAGGCCCGCACCGCCGGGCTGCCCGTGGTGGGCCTGTGGGGCAGTGGGCTCAACGAGTACGTCGAGGACGGCGTCAACGGGTTCCTCGCCGGCGACGACGAGGCGCTGGCCGGCTGCGTCGCCCGGCTGCTGCTCGACGACGCGCTGCGCCGCCGCATGGCGGAGCACAACCGGCAGGTCCCCCCGGCCCAGTCCTGGGAGCACGTGCTGGAGCGGGCCGAGGCGGAGTACGCCCGGGCGATCGCGCTCGCGGGGGCCCGCCGATGACCCGGCAGCGCACCCCGCAGCCGCTCATCGAGGTCGTCGGGGTCGACGCCGCCGGCGCGGAGGTCGCCCGGCAGCGGCTCGGCCACGGCCAGGACCCCCAGGCCCTGCTGTGGGCCTGCGGCTGGCGCGCGGTGGACGCCCTGGAGGTGAGCAGCCACTCCGGGCACCGGCACGTGCTGACCGCCCGCTTCCAGGTCGCCCCGGCGCAGGGCCGGCCGCCGGTGCCGCACACCGCGGTGGTGCACCGCGACCGCGACCTGGTCGTCGGGCCCGGTGAGGTCGCCGACCCCTACCAGCGGGTGGCGGCGTATGCCGTGGTGACCAGCGAGCGCGGGCTGCTGCTGGCCCAGCTGTCGGGGCTGACCAGCGAGCCGGGGCGCTGGGGGCTGCCCGGCGGTGGGCTCGACCCGCACGAGGCGCCGGCCGACACGGTGCTGCGCGAGGTCTGGGAGGAGAGCGGGCAGCGGGTCGAGGTGACCTCGCTGGCCGGCATCCAGAGCAGCCACTGGGTCGGCCGGGCGCCCGACGGCCGGCTGGAGGACTTCCACGCGGTGCGCATCGTCTACCGCGCCACCTGCGGCGAGCCGACCGAGCCGGTGGTCCACGACGTCGGCGGCACCACCGCGTCGGCGGCGTGGTTCCCCACCGACGACCTGGCCGGCCTGCCGCTGACCGCCGGCTGGCGTGCTGCGCTCGCGCTGTGGCCTCCCCATGGCCACGATGCTGGCGGGCGCGGCTGACCCGGACCATCAGGGCCTGCCCTGAGCCGACCCGGGTCGCCCCCTGAAAACGCGCGCCGGGAGGAGGTCGGCCCCGACCTGCCGAGAGGGACGTTCGTCGGGTCTGCGGTGGTGCGAAACCCGGAGGAACGTCCCTCTCGGCGAGGTCTTCAGGGGCCGGGGCCGGCCGCGCGGGTCAGCTGGCCTTGTCGACGAACGCCGTCGTGTAGGTCTCCTCGAGCTTGATCGCGTCCTTCTTCGCCTTGACCTTGTCGTTGAAGGTGCCGAGCACGTCCAGCACGGTCTGCGGGCCGCCCTCGGGCATCCGGCCGTCGGAGGTGAACATCGGCGAGGAGTCCTTGATCGACTTCACGTAGAGCGCCTGGTTGCCACCGGCGTAGTCGGCCGGCATCTTCGCGGCGATCTCGCTCGCGTCGTGGCTGCCGATCCACCTCATCGTCTTCACGAACGCGTTGACGACCTTCTGCACCGTCTGCGGGTTGGCCTTGACGTAGTCGCAGCCCATGTAGAGCGACGCCGCCGGGTAGAGGCCGCCGAGCGCCTGGCGGGTGCCCTCCTCGGTGCGCATGTCGACGAGCACCTTGCCCAGGCCCTTGGCCTCGACGTTGGCGATGGTGGGGTCGGTGGTCATGCCGGCGTCGATGCCGCCGTTGGACAGGGCCGCGATGAACGTCGACCCGGCGCCGGCCTTGACCGTGGAGTAGTCGGCCGCCTTGATCCCGTTCTTCGCCGCGAGGTACTGCGTCAGGTAGTCCGTGGAGGAGCCGGGCGAGGTGACGCCGAGCTTCTTGCCCTTGAAGTCCCTGGCTCCGGTGAGCGACCCGGCGGCCTGCGTCGAGACGACCTCGGCCTCGCCGGGGGTCTTGGCAAGCTGGACGACGCTGGTCAGGCACTTGCCCTGGGCCTGCAGGGTGACGGTGTGGTCGTAGAACCCGACGACGCCCTGCACCTGCCCGGCGAGCAGGACGTTCTCCGCGGAGGCGCCGGACGGCTCGGTGAGCAGCTGGACGTCGACGCCCTGCTCCTTGAAGTAGCCGAGCTGCTCGGTGAGCTTGGCCGGCAGGTAGATCACCTTGTCGATGCCGCCGACCATGATCTTGACCTGCGGCTGACCCGCGGCGTTGGTGCTCGCGCCGGCGCGGGAGTCGCGACAGGCGGACAGCGCCGCGAGGGCGAGGGGCAGGGCGACGAGCGCGGCGAGCTTGTGGGTGCGCGGGCGCATGGCAGTGCTCTCTTTCGTGAGGTGGGGTGGAAAGGCGTTGAACCGCAGCGGTATCCGCGGGTGGTGCGGACCGGGGGCGCGTCGCCGGCGGCGACGGCCCGGGATACGGGCCCGTGGTGGCCGACGGGCTAGAGGCCGGAGGCGGCGTTGCCCTTGACGGCGGGGCGCCAGGCGGTGAGGCGCACCTCGACCTTGCTGATGAGCCATTCGGCGACCAGGGCGATCACGGTGGTGACGATCATCCCGGCGTAGATGCCGGCGGCGTCGAAGTTGCCCTGGGCGTGGTTGATGAGGATGCCCAGGCCCTTGTCGGCGCCGGTGAACTCGCCGACGATCGCGCCGATGAGGGCGAAGCCGAAGGCGACGTGCAGGCTGGCCAGGATCCAGGACGTGGCGCTCGGCAGGATGATCGTGCGCAGCATGTCCCACCGGCCGGCGCCGAGGATGCGGGCGTTGTCGACCAGCACCTTGTCGACCTCGCGGGCGCCCTGGAAGGCGTTGAAGAACACCGCGAAGAAGACGAGCACGAAGCTGGTGGCGACCTTGGAGCTCATGCCCAGGCCGAACCAGATGACGAACAGCGACGCGAGCACGATGCGGGGGATCGCGTTGGCGCCCTTGATGAAGGGCGCGAGCACGTCAGCCAGGAACGGGCTGCGGCCCAGCGCGACGCCGAGCAGCACGCCGGCGAGGCTGCCGAGGACGAAGCCGTAGACGGCCTCCTGCAGGGTGATCGCGATGTTCTCCCAGATCGTGCCCTGCGAGGTGCCGACCGTGAACCACTCCACGAGCCTGGTCCAGATCTGGCTGGGCATCGAGTAGTAGAACGGGTCGATCACGGTCCGCGCGGCCAGCTCCCAGGAGGCGAGCCAGGCGGCCACGAGGACCACCCGCACCAGGTTGACCATGACCGGGGAGTGCCCGGAACGCCCGCGCAGGAAGGCGATCGGGCCGGCCGCGCGGGCGGGAGCCTCCTCGGCGGGGGTGGGGGTGGCGTCGGCCGCACGCTCGGTCCGCTCAAGCAACACGGGAGGCTCCTCGGGCACGGGTGATCTCCACTTCCTCGCGCAGGCTGTCCCACACGCGGCGGTACAGCTCGGTGAACTCGGGCGTCAGCCGGATCTCCTCGACCCGGCGCGGCCGGGGCAGGTCGACGGTGACGACGTCCTTGACGGTGGCCGGCCCGGCGGTCATGACGACCACGCGGTCGGCGAGGCTGATCGCCTCGGTGAGGTCGTGCGTGACGAACACGACCGCGGCGCCGGTGCCGGACCACAGCCGCAGCAGCTCGTCCTGCATGAGCTCGCGGGTCTGCACGTCCAGGGCGCCGAACGGCTCGTCGAGCAGCAGCAGCGACGGCTCGGTGATCAATGTCTGGGCCATGGCGACGCGCTTGCGCATGCCGCCGGAGAGCTGGTGCGGGTAGCGGTCCTCGAAGCCGGCGAGGCCGACCCGGGCGATCCAGTCGCGGGCGCGCTCGCGGGCCTCGGACGTCGGGACCTTGCGGTAGCGCAGGCCGAGGGCGACGTTGTCGAGCACGTTCTTCCACGGCAGCACCGCGTCGGACTGGAACATGTAGCCCACCCCGTCCGGGATGCCGGTGACCGGGGCGCCGTGCACCTGCACGGTGCCGGAGGTGGCCGGTTCGAGGCCGGAGACGAGCGAGAGCGTCGTCGACTTGCCGCAGCCCGTGGGGCCGACGACGGTGACGAACTCGCCGGCGGCGACGGTGAGGTCGACGTCGGTGATGGCGGTGAAGGCCGAGCCGTCACGGGTGGCGAACTTCTTGCTCGCCCCCCGCAAGGTGATGGCCGGTGCGGTGGTCTGGCTCATGACGGGCGACCGTAGGAGGGACGTGACCCAGCGCACATCCCTTGCGTGCGTTACGGCCTCATTTCACACAAGTGGCGTTCTGCGCGTTCTGCTCATGACCCCCGCAGGCGACCCGTCGCCATACCGTGTCCGGGTGCTCACACGCTCCTCCCGGCGGCTGCCGCTGCGGGCCCAGGCGATCCTGTTCCAGGTCGCGGTGCTCGCGCTGGTCCTCGTGCTCGCCACACTCGTCTCCACCATGGTGCTCCGCCGCGACCTCGAGCAGCAGTTCGAGCAGCGCGCGCTGGGCATCGCCCGGACCGTGGCGCAGCGGGAGCAGCTGGCCACCGAGGTCAGCAGCACCGAGCCTTCGGTGGACGGCCCGGTCCAGCGGTATGCCGCGCAGGTGCGCCGCGCGACCGGTGCGCTCTACGTCGTGGTCACCGACGACGCGGGGATCCGGTTCAGCCACCCGACGACCTCGCTGATCGGCCAGCGGGTGAGCACCGACCCCTCCGACGCGCTCGCCGGCCGTGAGGTGGTGGCGATCCAGCGCGGCACGCTGGGCGACTCGGCCCGCGGCAAGGTGCCGCTGCGTGCCGCCGACGGACGGGTGGTCGGCGAGGTCAGCGTCGGCATCGACATCGCCGACCTCAACCACCGGATGTGGCAGCTGGCCGGCCTGCTGGCCCTGGTCGCCGCCGCAGCGCTGGCCCTGGGCTCGCTGGGGGCGGTGGCCCTGGCCCGGCGGCTGCGGCAGGCCACGCTCGGGCTGGAGCCGGAGGACATGGCCGACCTGCTGCGCGAGCACGAGGCGGTGCTCGGCGGGGTGCGCGACGGCGTGCTGGCCGTGGACGACCGCGAGCGGGTGAGTGTCTGCAACGCCGAGGCGAGCCGGCTGCTCGGCGCCTCGGTCGGCCTCGGCGTGCCGCTGGCCGGCTCCGGGGTGCCGGAGGAGGTCCAGGCGCTGCTGACGACCCCGGAGGCGCCGACCGGGGCGATGCGGGTGGTGGGGGAGCGGGTTGTCCTGGCCACCCGGCTGCCGGTGCGCCGCGAGGGACGCGACCTGGGCCAGGTGCTGATCCTGCGGGACCGCTCGGACCTCGACGAGCTGGGCCGCGAGCTCGAGGCCACCCGGGCGCTGACCGACGCCCTGCGCGCCCAGGCGCACGAGTACACCAACCGGCTGCACGCCCTCAGCGGGCTGCTGCACCTGGGCCACGTCGAGGAGGCACAGGGCTACCTCGACGACCTGCAGGATGGTGCCGCCCTCGGGGCCGGGGTCGAGGACCCTTACCTCGCAGGGCTGCTCGCGGCCAAGGCTGCGGCGGCGTCGGAGTCGGGGGTGACCCTGACGGTGACCGACGCGACCTGGGTGCCGGCCCGGCTGCGGGCCCCGCTGGACGCGGTCACGGTCGTGGCCAACCTCGTCGACAACGCCGTCCGTGCGGCCGCGGACGGTCCGGCCCGTCCGGCCACCGTGGAGGTCACGCTGGTCGCCGACGGCGCCGACCTGCTCGTGCACGTCGTCGACTCCGGCGCCGGGGTGCCGCCGACCGAGGTGGGTCGGGTGTTCGCCAGCGGGTTCACCACCCGTGCGGACGGGGCCGAGCGGCACGGCATCGGGCTGGTGCTGGCCCGGCAGACCGCCCGCCGGCACGCCGGGGACGTGGAGCTGGTCGACGCCGGGGGCGGCGGGCACGGCGCCGTCTTCCGCGCGAGGATGGGCGGCGTGCTGCTGCGCGAGGGGCAGGCCGCCACCCCCGGCCACGAGGAGCTGACGTGATCCGGGTGCTGGTCGTCGACGACGACTTCCGGGTCGCCCGCGTGCACGCGTCGTACTGCGAGCGGGTGCCGGGGTTCGAGGTCGTCGGCACCACGCACACCGCGGCCGACGCGCTGCGCCTGGCCGCCGAGACCGCACCGGACCTGGTGTTGCTCGACGAGTACCTCCCGGACCGGCCGGGCTCCTCGGTGATCGGCGAGATCGGGGCGGCCGTCATCGTCATCAGCGCGGCCGACGACGCGGCCACGGTGCGCCAGGCGATCGCGCGCGGCGCGGTCAACTACCTCGTCAAGCCGTTCGCCCCCTCGGTCCTGGCCGACCGGCTGGTGGCGTTCGAGCGGTTCCACCGCTCCCTGCACGGCGACCGGCAGCTCGACCAGCAGGCGGTCGACCGGGCGATGCGGATGCTGCACGAGGGCGACCTCACCGGCTCGGCGCTGCCCAAGGGGCGGTCAGCGGTGACAGCCGAGGCGGTCCGCGAGGCGCTGCGCTCCTCCGGGGAGCCGATGACCGCGCAGGCGATCGCCGACGCGGTCGGGGTGTCCCGGGCGACCGCCCAGCGCTACCTGGCCGACCTGGCCCGGGCCGGCCGCGTCCAGCTGGGCCTGCGCTACGGCGCGACCGGGCGGCCCGAGCACCGCTACGAGTGGCTCGGCGGCACCGACCACGCCTGACGAGCACGTCCGAACGCACCAGTTCCGTCGTTTCGTGGCCCTGACTGGCCGGAAACGACGGAACTGGTGCGTTCGGTGGGTGGCACGATGACGCCCGTGGGGAGCGCGCGCGAGGTCCTGGGCATCGAGGTCAATGACGCGCTGATGGCCCGGTGGGCAGGCTGGTTCGCCCCGCAGGTGCAGCCCTTCCTCGTGCCGGTGGGGAGCGCCCTCGCTGAGCTGGGACGTCCGGTGGCCACCGGACCCGCCGCCGTGGAGTGGCGCGACACGTTCGAGATCTACACCCCGCCCTCCGGGATGTCGTGTCGCGGCGTGACGGCCGCCGAGTTCATGGCGCTGCCGCGGGAGGGGCGCGCTGCGCTGGTGCGCACCCAACGGGCCGTTGGACGACGACTCGTGCCGAGCGTGCGGGCCTGGCCGGCGCTGCGTGCCCATGGCAGCCGTGAGCAGGCCGACGGGCACCGGTTCGTCTGGTGGCCGGACCTGCTGGAGGGCCGCGAGGACGAGGCGCTCGTGCCGTTCGTGGAGGAGGGGATGCGGCGCAGCCGTCACGCCGAGGTCCCGGCTGCCACCTGGCGCGAGGCCGGTCGCGTTCTCCCGGGGCCCGTGTGCTGGCCGGGACGTTCCCGGACGGCAGCGGACCCAACTGCCTGGCGACGGTGATGGCTGCCTCGGGGGTCAGCGACGCGGCGACGCAGTGGATGCAGCGGGAGCCGTTCGAGGAGTGGCTCGCCGCCCGCACGCGTCCCGGCGGCCGGGACGACCGTCCGGGCACGGTCCTGGTGTGGCGTTCGGCGGAGGGGCTCGTCCAGCACGCTGCCGTCACCCTCGGCGACGGCTGGGCGTTGCACAAGCCCTCGCAGGGGTGGATGAGCCCGGTGAAGGTCCTCACCGTGGCCGAGGTGCTGCTCAGCGCACGGTGTCCGGGCCGGCGGCTCACGCGACGCATCCTGGCCCAGCCGCCCCCGACCTGACATGCCGAGAGGGACGTTCCTCGGGGTTCGCGTACTGCGAAACCCGGAGGTACGTCCCTCTCGGCGGGATGAGGGTCAGTGCTCGCGGCCGCGCTCGCGGCGGGTCAGGCCCACCACGCCGATGAGCAGCAGCAGCAGGCCGGCCACGATCACCGAGCCGGGACCGAGCTGCGACCAGCTGACCGTCAGGTCCGTCGTCTCGCGCAGGATCGCCAGCGCGGCGACCGCGATCGCGAACACGCCGAGCAGGATCGCCGCGGCGTGCGGCCCGCGCGGGCGCTCCGGAGAGGTGACCGCCGGGGCCGCCGGAGCCACGGCCGGCGTGGCCGCAGCCGCCGGGGTGACCGACTCGGCATACCGCTGGGTGTCTTCGCCGACCGGCGCGCTCGGCGCGTCCTGGGGCTCGCCGGTGGAGGGCAGGGCCTGGGTCGGGTCGCCGGCCTCGACCGGCTCGGTGCCGTCGTGGGACTGGTCCATGCTCATTCCTTGACCACCTTGATCTCTCCGAAACCGACGCCGGCCTTGATGGTCAGCTCGGTGGGGCCGGTGCCGATGACGGCGTGCTTGCTGACGTCGCTGCCCGAGCTGTTGCTCACGCCGCCGTCCTGGGGGTAGGTGATCTCGCCGACGCCCACATGGCTGTCGACGGCGACCGTGACGTCGTTGGGCACGATGACGGTCAGCTGGCCGACGCCGACGGATGCCGGCACGGTGACCGCGGTCAGGCCGTTCGCCGGCAGCCGGGTGAGGTCGAGGACCGCGTCGCCGACGGCGATGCCGAAGGTTGAGTCCGCCGAGATCGTCTGCGGCCGCCAGGTCTGGTCGCCGATGCGGGCGCTGACGTTGAGGTTGCTGGGGAAGATCGCCACGGCCCACACGGCGACGGCGAGGCAGACGGTGAGGAAGCCGAGGAAGCCCGCGCGCCACCCGGCGATCCCGATGCCGAGGACGAGCACGCCCAGGGCGCCGAGCGCGCTGGCGAGGGCGATGACGGTGTGGTTGCCGGGCAGGTTGAACACGTCGCCCAGCCAGGTCATCAGGCCGTAGGTCACCAGGGCGAGGCCGATGCCGACCAGGGTCATCAGCGCTCCACCCGAACGGCGCCGCGCGGGCGGGGTGAAGCTGCTCCCGACCTGCTGGCCCCAGGCACTGGCACGCTCGCCGACACCCTGGCCCCAGGCGGCGGCGCGCTCGCCGGCGTCCTGACCCCAGGCCGCGGTGCGCTCGGCCACCTGCGTTGACCACGCAGCCCCCGCGGGCGCCGACGGTGCCGCGCCCATGGCCGAGGTCGTCGTGGTGGGGCCGGTGGGCGGCGTGCCCTGCTCACCCGGCGCCGCCGGCTGCGCGGGCTGGCCGGGAGGGGCCGGGGGCGTGCGGCCCTCGCGGTTGCTCAACGCCCACCACAGCAGGCCGCCCAGGACGAGCAGCCCCCACGGGAAGCTCCAGAAGCCGTTGTGGCCGAACCACCACGGGAAGCCGCTGAACACGGCGAAGCCGGTGATGACCAGCAGCACCACCGCGCTGCCCTCGCCGTGCCGGAGGGCGCGCTCGGCCATGATCGAGCCGTTCGTGTCCGGCAGCAGCAGCCACGCGACCAGGTAGGCCGAGACGCCCACGCCACCGAGCAGCACCAGCAGCACCGTCGCGGCGCGCACGATCACCGGGTCGACGCCGAGGCGGTCGGCGATGCCGGAGCAGACGCCGCCGATCCACCTGTCGTGGGCGCGTCGCCGGACCCCCAGGCCGCGCAGGCCGTCGAAGAACTTGTCGAGCGCGTTCACCGGTGCGCTCCCCGTCGATTCGTTCATGGCTCGATCCTGCTGCGCGCCAGGGGGCGCGGCCATGAGGAACGTCCCTGAGCCGACCCTGACCCGCCCCTGAGAACTACCCGCGGCACCTGACCCGGGGCCTCGGGGTGGGACAGGATGGGCACGTGCCCACGCCCTACGAGCCCACCCGGCCGCCCGAGCCGTCGCCGCACCGGCTGACCCGCCCGGTCGAGGGCCGCTGGATCGGCGGCGTGTGCGCAGGGCTGGCCGAGCACCTGGACCTCGACGTCAACGTGGTCCGGATCTGCTTCGTCCTGGCCAGCTTCCTCGGTGGCGCGGGCATCGGCGTGTACCTCTTCCTCTGGGCCCTCACCCCGCAGGAGCGGCCCGCCACCGATCCTGTTGTGGGACAAGGTGATCCGACCCGTCGGAGCCGGCCGATGCGTTCGGAGGCTGCCCGCAACCTGCTGCTCGGCGCCGCCCTGGTGGTCCTCGGCACGGCCCTGGTGCTCCAGCAGCGCGGGGTGAACCTGCGCCTGGACATCGTCATCCCGGTCCTCGTCGTGGCGCTGGGCGCCGTGCTCGCCTGGACCCAGCTCGACGACACCGAGCGCGACCGCTGGCTGGCGCGCGGGGGTGCCGACCGGCCGCCGGGGATGCTGCGGCTCGGGGCGGGCGTGGTCCTCGCCATCGCCGGGATCATCGGCCTGGCCGCGCTGGGCCGGGGGCTGGGCGGGCTGTGGAACGTCGCGGTCGCCGCCGCGGCGGTCCTGGCCGGGGTCGCGCTCATCGCCACCCCGTGGGCGGTCCGGCTGTGGAACGACCTGCGCGAGGAGCAGGCCCGGCTGGTGCGGGCCACCGAGCGCGCCGACATCGCGGCGCACCTGCACGACTCGGTGCTGCAGACCCTGGCCCTCATCCAGCGCAAGGCCGACGACCCGGCCGAGGTGGCGCGCCTCGCCCGCGCCCAGGAGCGCGAGCTGCGCGGCTGGCTGTATGCCGGTCCCCGCGGGTCCGGGGCCAGCCTCGCCACCGCGGTCACCGAGGTCGCCCACGAGGTGGAGGACCTGCACGGGGTGCCCGTCGAGCTCGTCGTGACCGGCGACCGGCCGCTGGAGGAGCCCGGCCAGGCGCTCGTGCGGGCCCTGCGCGAGGCGCTGCTCAACGCGGTGCGCCACGGCCGGCCGCCCGTCTCGGCCTACGTCGAGGTCGGGCCCACCCTGGTCGAGGCGTTCGTCCGCGACCACGGCGACGGGTTCGAGGCCGACGCCGTCCCGGCCGACCGCCTCGGCGTGCGCGAGTCGATCGTCGGCCGGATGGACCGGCACGGCGGGTCGGCCCGGGTGCGGCGCCTCGAGGACGGCACCGAGGTCGCCCTGTCCCTGCCCGTGGCCCCGCCCGGCGACGAGACCGAACGATCCCCTGAAACCGTTGCACCACAGACCAACCCGACCACCGCCACCGAGCCGGGGCAGCGCGCCGCGACCCCGTCCGAACCTCCGGGAGCCCGCTCATGACCGACCCGATCCGGCTCGTCCTCGTCGACGACCACCGCATGTTCCGCTCCGGGGTCAAGGCCGAGCTCGACCCCTCGCTGGAGGTCGTGGGGGAGGCCGCCGACGTCGACGAGGCGGTGCGCGTGGTCGCCGCCACGCGCCCCGACGTGGTGCTGCTCGACGTGCACCTGCCCGGCGGCAACGGCAACGGCGGCAGCGACGTCATCAGCGGGTCGCGCGGCGCGACCACCGGGTCGGGGGCACCGGTGCGGTTCCTGGCGCTGTCGGTGTCCGACGCCGCCGAGGACGTCATCGCGGTCATCCGCGCCGGGGCCCGGGGCTACGTGACCAAGACGATCAGCGGGAACGACCTGACCACGGCGATCCGCCGCGTCGCCGACGGTGATGCGGTGTTCAGCCCACGACTGGCCGGCTTCGTCCTCGACGCGTTCGGCGCCGCCGCCGGCGAGATCGCCGAGGTCGACGAGGAGCTGGACCGGCTCAGCGCCCGCGAGCGGGAGGTGATGCGGCTGATCGCCCGCGGCTACCAGTACAAGGAGGTCGCCAAGGAGCTGTTCATCTCGGTCAAGACGGTCGAGACCCACGTCTCGTCGGTGCTGCGCAAGCTGCAGCTGTCCTCCCGGCACGAGCTGACCGCCTGGGCCGTGGGCCGCCGCCTGCTCTGACCCCCTCGAGCTGGACGTTGGTGCCCCTTCAGCGCTCGCGAAGGGGCACCAACGTCCAGCTCGGCGAGGTAGGGAGTGGGGCACCGAGGTCTGGCGCGATCGGCGTCGCCGGGTTCTACTGGCTACGTGTCGTCCCAGCGCGGGGTGCGGGCCCAGGTCGCGGACTCCTGGTTCCGCTCGGCGGCGGCGGGGGTCCAGGCCGACCTCGTCGACGCCCCGATCACGCTGCCCACGGACGTGCTGCGCGACCACCGCGAGGCGCACCCGCTCTCCCGCGTCTTCCCGCTGCTCGACGACGTGCTCGGCCAGGCCGCCCGTGACTGCGACGCGATCTTGGCGGTCAGCGACTCCGCCGGGCAGCTGCTCTGGGTGTGCGGCCACCCCCAGGTCCTGCGCCAGGCCGAGGCCATCGGCTTCGTCGAGGGCGCCAACTGGGACGAGCGCGTGGCCGGCACCAACGCCCCAGGCATGGCCCTGCGGCTGGACGAGTCGGTCAACATCATCGGCGCCGAGCACTTCCGCCGGTCGGTGCAGCGCTGGAGCTGTGCCGCCACCCCGATCCACGACCCGCAGACCCATGGCCTGCTCGGCGTCCTCGACATCACCGGCGGTGACCAGATCGTCGTGCCGCAGACCATGGCGATGGTGCGGGCCGCGGCCCGCATGGCAGAGGCCGAGCTGGCGCGCGAGGTGCTCTCGCGTCGCAGCGGCGAGCCACGGCATACCTCGCGCGGCCTGTCGGTCGTCATGGAGTCGCTCGGGCGCTCCGAGACGCTGCTCTCCCTCGACGCCGGCCGCGGGCACCAGGGCACGCTGCGGCTGAGCCCGCGGCACAGCGAGATCCTGCTGCTGCTCGCCTCCGCGCCGCGTGGGCTCTCCGGGGACGAGCTCGCGGTGCTGCTCTACGAGGAGGACGTCAGCGCCTCGACGCTGCGGGTCGAGCTCAACCGGCTGCGGCACCTGCTCGGCGAGGACGTGCTGGCGTCGCGGCCCTACCGCCTCGCCGCCGAGATCGCCGGGGACTGGCTCGCCGTCGAGGCGCACCTCGCCTCCGGCGACGTGCGCTCCGCGCTGCGCCTGTATCGCGGCCCGCTGCTGCCGCACTCGGCCGCCCCGGGCGTGGTGCGGCTGCGCGAGGAGGTCCACGAGTCGCTGCGCCGCGCGGTGATGCAGAGCCGGGAGGCGGACCTGATGTCGACGTGGACGCGCGCCTCGTGGGGCAGCGACGACTACGCCATGTGGCTCGCCCAGCGGGCCGTGCTGCCGAAGGGCAGCCCGCTGCGGCCGTTGGTGCTGGGGCAGCTCGCCCGCCTCGACCGCGAGCTGTCGTGACCCGCGAGCCGTCCGACCCGGGTCAGGGCCGGACGCCACGCGCCTGAGGACCGTGCAACGTGGATGCAACCTGCCCGTTCCTAGCGTCGGTGACACCCCCTGCACCCGGGTCGCAGACACACTTCCCGGGTGCGGGGGCCCACCACTGACGTTGGGAGAGCGCCATGACGGTTTACGCACCCCCGGGCACCGCGGACTCGCTGGTCTCGGTCCAGAGCAGGTACGGCCACTTCATCGGCGGCAACTGGGTCGAGCCGAAGAAGGGCCAGTACTTCGAGAACATCTCGCCGGTCAACGGCAAGCCGTTCTGCGAGGTCGGTCGCGGCACGGCCGAGGACATCGAGGCGGCCCTGGACGCCGCCCACGCCGCGGCGCCGGCCTGGGGCCGCACGTCGCTGGCCGAGCGTTCGCTGGTCCTCAACAAGATCGCCGACCGGCTCGAGGACAACCTCGAGATGCTCGCCGTGGCCGAGTCCTGGGAGAACGGCAAGGCGGTGCGCGAGACGCTGGCGGCGGACCTGCCGCTGGCGGTCGACCACTTCCGCTACTTCGCCGGCGTGCTGCGTGGCCAGGAGGGCAGCAGCAGCGAGATCGACGAGAACACCGTCGCGTACCACTTCCACGAGCCGCTCGGCGTGGTCGGGCAGATCATCCCGTGGAACTTCCCGATCCTCATGGCCACGTGGAAGCTCGCGCCGGCCCTGGCCGCCGGCAACGCCGTGGTGCTCAAGCCCGCCGAGCAGACGCCGTGGTCGATCCTCAAGGTCATCGAGCTCATCGCCGACCTGCTCCCCGCCGGCGTCGTCAACGTCGTCAACGGGTTCGGCGTGGAGGCGGGCAAGCCGCTGGCGTCCTCGTCGCGGATCGCCAAGATCGCCTTCACCGGCGAGACCACGACCGGCCGGCTGATCATGCAGTACGCCAGCCAGAACATCATCCCGGTGACGCTGGAGCTCGGCGGCAAGAGCCCCAACCTCTTCTTCGAGGATGTCCTCGCCGAGCGGGACGCCTTCTACGACAAGGCGCTCGAGGGCTTCACGATGTTCGCGCTGAACCAGGGCGAGGTCTGCACCTGCCCGTCCCGCGCCCTCGTGCAGCGCTCGATCTACAGCGACTTCGTGCCCGACGCGGTCGCCCGGGTGGACAAGATCGTCCAGGGCAACCCGCTCGACACCGCGACCACAATGGGCGCCCAGGCCTCCAACGACCAGCTGGAGAAGATCCTGTCCTACCTCGACATCGGCCGGCAGGAGGGCGCCAAGGTGCTCACCGGCGGTGAGCGCAACGTGCTCGAGGGCGACCTGGCCGAGGGCTACTACGTCGCGCCGACGATCTTCGAGGGCAACAACGCGATGCGGATCTTCCAGGAGGAGATCTTCGGCCCGGTGCTGTCCCTGACCAGCTTCGACGACGAGGCGGACGCGCTCAAGACGGCCAACGACACCCTCTACGGCCTCGGCGCCGGCCTCTGGACGCGCGACGGGTCGCGCGCCTACCGGGTCGGCCGTAGCATCAAGGCCGGTCGCGTCTGGACCAACTGCTACCACCAGTACCCCGCGCACGCCGCGTTCGGTGGCTACAAGCAGTCCGGCATCGGGCGCGAGAACCACAAGATGATGCTGGATCACTACCAGCAGGCCAAGAACCTGCAGGTGTCCTACTCGCCCGACGCCCTCGGCTTCTTCTAGGCCGATGGCGGAGACCCAGCAGAGTCGGGTCGAGGTCACCGGTGAGGCGGCGGACCTGCTCCGCCGCCTCACCGAGGGGCACGGGCCGGTCATGTTCCACCAGTCCGGCGGCTGCTGCGACGGCAGCTCCCCGATGTGCTACCCCACAGGGGAGTTCATGACCGGCGACGCGGACGTGCACCTGGGCGACCTCGATGTGCCGGGCGTGGCCGAACCGGTGCCGGTGTGGATGTCGAAGGCGCAGTACGAGTACTGGAAGCACACGCACCTGACCATCGACGTGGTGAAGGGGCGGGGGAGCGGCTTCTCCCTGGAGGCGCCGGAGGGCGTGCGCTTCCTCATCCGGTCCCGGCTGATGACCCAGGACGAGCTGCGCGCGTTCTCCCTGCTCTGAGTCGGCGGCCCTAAGGTGTGGCCATGTCCTTCGTCTTCAACCTGGTCCTCGTCCTGCACCTGCTCGGCATGGCCGCCATCGTCGGCGGGTGGTTCGTCGTGGCCAGGTCGCCGCGCATCGCCGAGCCGATCGTGTGGGGCGCCCGCGCCCAGATCCTCACCGGGCTCATCCTGGTCGGCCTGGCGCAGGCAGGCTGGTCCGACCACAAGCCGGACAACGCCTGGGTCGCGGTGAAGCTGGTCGTGGCGCTGGCCGTCGTGGCGCTGTCCGAGATCACCCGGGCGAAGAACAAGCGCGGGGAGTCCTTCAACCCCAACCTGGTCCACGCGGTCGGCGGGCTGGCGGTCGTCAACGTGCTCGTTGCCGCGCTCTGGACCTGAGCCAGTCTCGACCGGACACCGCCTGGCCCGCGTTCCGCGGCCGCGAACGCCCCGAAACGCGGGCCAAGCGGTGTTCTCTTGAGGGCTCGTGCGGTCAGGGGATGAGCAGCAGCTTGCCGGTGGTGCGCCGGCCCTCGAGGTCGCGGTATGCCATGCCGGCGTCAGCCAGCGGGTAGCGCCCACTCACCTCGACGTGCAGGCGCCCCTGCGCGATCGCGTCGAGGACCTCACCGCCCCGCCACAGCAGCTCCTCGCGGTCGGAAACGTAGTGCCCGAGCGTGGGCCGGGTGACGAACAGCGACCCGGCGGGGTTGAGCCGCTGCAGGTCGAACGGGGGGACCTGCCCGCTGGCCGCGCCGAAGAGGGCGAGCATCCCGCGGGGGCGCAGCGAGGCCAGGGACCCCTCGAAGGTGTCCTTGCCGACGCCGTCGTAGACCACGTCGACGCCGACGCCGACGGTGAGCTCGCGGACCGCGGCGGCCACGTCGGTGACCTGGCGGTAGTTGATGACGTGGTCGGCGCCGAGCGCGCGGGCCTTGTCCGCCTTCGCGTCGGTCCCGGCGGTGCCGATGACCGTGGCCCCACGCTCCTTCGCCATCTGCACGAGGAGCTGGCCGACCCCGCCCGCCGCGGCGTGCACGAGGACCCTGTCGCCGGGCTGCACGGCATACGTGCTGGTGACCAGGTAGTGCGCGGTCATCCCCTGCAGCATGGCCGCGGCCGCCGTCTCGGTGTCCACGGCGTCGGGCACCGGCACCAGGGCGGCGGCGGGCAGCACGGCCAGGCCGGCGAAGCTGCCGAGGTGCATCGCCCAGGCGACCCGGTCGCCCACGGCGACACCGGTCACGCCCTCGCCGACGGACTCCACCACGCCCGCGGCCTCGCTGCCGACGACGAACGGGGTGGGGATGGGGTAGACGCCCTCGCGCTGGTAGACGTCGATGAAGTTGACGCCGCAGGCCCCGACCCGGACCCGGACCTCGCCGGCCCCGGGCTCGGGCACCTCGCGCTGCTGCACCTCGAGCACCTCGGGTCCGCCGTTGCGGGTGACGACCAGGGCGGTGGTGGTGGTCATGGGGGATCCCCCGATCCGGTTGTGGGACAAGGACGTTGGTGCGTCAGTTGAGCCGGGTCACGGCGAACGCCTCGGCGAGGTGGCCCTCGGGCAGGCCGAAGCCGCTCGCCACCGCGCCGCCCCAGGTGCGCAGCATGGCGTCGAGCTCGTCCATGTGCGAGGTCTGCGAGGCGTGGGCCTGCAGCGCCTTGAGCTTGCGGTCGTAGGTGGCGGTGATGTCCACGGCGTGGGTCATCCGCGGGTGGGCCATGATCCAGATCTCGCCGATGTGCCACGGCGGCAGGCCCTCCTGCACCAGCTCGGGCCAGGCAAAGGCGTTCTCGGCCGCGGGGTAGGCCGCGCGGATCGCGGCCTCGCCCGCCGCCATGTGGTCGGGGTGGGAGGCCTGGATCCGGTCGTACCACCGCTCCGGGGACTGGATCAGCAGCCGCTGCGGGCGCACGTCGCGGATGACCCGGACGATGTCGCGCTGCAGCTCCCAGCTCGGCTCGAGCCAGCCGTCGCGGTAGCCGTCGAGGAAACGCACGTCGGTGACCCCGAGCGCCCCGCTGGCGGCACGCTGCTCGGCCTCGCGGATCGCCGGCATCTGCTCGCGCGGGGTCTCGTCGAAGCCACCCTGCTCGCCCCGGGTGCACAGCAGGACCGTCACGGCGATGCCGGCCTCGGTCCAGGCGGCGATGGTGCCCGCGGAGCCGAAGTCCGCGTCGTCGGGGTGGGCGACCACGACCAGGGCCCGCTCGATCTCGGAGTCGTCCCGCGGGCCCGGTGCGGTGAACACGTCCTGGCTCATGGCGCCACCTTATGCGCGGCCGAGGCCCTCGAGCGCGGCCCCGTCCAGCCGGTAGACCGACCACTCGTCCTGGGCCTGCGCGCCCAGCCCCTCGTAGAACCCGATCGAGGGCGTGTTCCAGCGCAGCACCCACCACTCCAGCCGGCCGTAGCCGCGCTCGACGCAGATCCGCGCCAGGGTGGCGAGCAGCTCCTTGCCCAGGCCGGAGCCGCGCTGCTCCGGGGTGACGTAGAGGTCCTCCAGCCAGATGCCGGGCCGGCCCAGCCAGGTGGAGAAGGTCAGGTACCACACCGCCATCCCCACGACCTCGCCGTCGACCTCGGCCACGTGGGCCCAGGCGGTCGGCGCACCGTCGGCGGGGAACAGGCACGCGAGGAAGCCCTCCGGGGTGGCCTCGACCGCGTCGGGCTCCTTCTCGTAGACCGCGAGCTCGTGCACCAGGCGCAGGATGGCGGGCACGTCGTCGGGGGTGGCCGGCCGGATCGTCGCGGTATGCCGTGTGGTCACCCGCCGAGGGTATGCCGTGCGGCCACGTCACCCGTCCCGGATGAGGCGGGCCGGCGCACCACGGCGTGAGCATGGCCGGCACGGGGACGCGCCCCTCACGGCCGGTCCCGGGGAGGAGGCCCTCGGGCATGCCGGAGCAGGAACACCCCTTGTCCGTGGTGGCCGCGAGCTACGACAGCGTCGACGCCGCGATCGTGGACTACGAGGCGCTCAAGGTGCTCTACCGCCGGCCCGGGTCGGCGCACGGGTTCGACGCGGCGGTGGTGGCGCAGGACGAGTACGGGCAGGTCCGCATCGTCCGCAAGCACGAGCAGCCCACCCGGCACGGCGCGGCGGTCGGCCTCGGCTGGGGCCTGGCCGCCGGCGTGGCCGCGCTGCTCTTCCCACCCGTGGGCGTCATCGCCGCGCGCGCCGCCGGGGAGGTCGGCAGTGCGGCGGTGGTCGTGGTCACCGGTCACGCCGCGGGCGGGCTGGACCGCGAGGTGCTCAGCCGGCTCGGCGAGGCCCTCGACGCGGGACGGGCCGGGGTGCTGGCGGTCTGCGAGAGGCGCCTGACCGACCGGGTGGAGGCCACGCTCACGGCAGCCGGCCGGGTCGTCACGGCGCCGATCGACGTCGACACCGACCGGCTCGCGACGGAGCTGCGCGAGAACCGGGAGCCGGTGCTGCCCCTCCCGCCGCGGCCGAGCGCACCGCCGGAGATGTCCTAGTCCTCACGCGTCCGGGTGCGCTGCGCCGGGCCGCGCCGCGAGCCGGGGGCTGTCGGCCGGACCCCGTAGGCTTGACCCCGAGATGAGCACCCTCTTCGACGACCTGCCCCTGCCCGGACTCAGCCCGAAGCAAGCCTCTGGCGAGGTGGACCACCGGGGCGTGCCCACGTGGGCCGAAGCCGCCGCTGAGGCACCCGGCGAAGGTGCGCCGCGGCATACCGGGGTCACCCGTGACCCGGCCGCGCTGCTCGAGGGGCTCAACCCGCAGCAGCGCGAGGCGGTCGTGCACGAGGGCTCCCCGCTGCTCATCGTCGCCGGCGCCGGCTCGGGCAAGACCCGGGTGCTGACCCACCGCATCGCCCACCTGCTGGCCGCGCGCAACGTCAAGCCCGGCGAGGTCCTCGCGATCACCTTCACCAACAAGGCCGCCGCGGAGATGCGCGAGCGGGTCGCCGGCCTGGTCGGCGGACGCGCCCAGGCGATGTGGGTCTCGACGTTCCACAGCGCCTGCGTGCGGATCCTGCGCCGCGAGGCCACCAAGATCGGCATGAAGTCGACCTTCTCCATCTACGACGCCGCCGACAGCCAGCGGCTGATGTCGATGGTGCTGCGCGACCTCGACCTCGATCCCAAGCGCTACCCGCCGCGCTCGTTCTCCGCGCAGGTGTCCAACCTCAAGAACGAGCTGGTCGACGAGGAGACCTTCGCCTCGCAGGTGGTGGAGGGCAACCACCAGGAGCGGATGCTGGCCGAGGCCTACACCGCCTACCAGCGGCGGCTGCGCCAGGCCAACGCCCTCGACTTCGACGACCTGATCATGACCACGGTGAACATGCTCCAGGCGTTCCCCGACGTCGCGGAGTACTACCACCGCCGGTTCCGCCACGTCATGGTCGACGAGTACCAGGACACCAACCACGCCCAGTACCAGCTGGTCAAGGAGCTCGTCGGTGCTCCGGGCGGGGAGGTCCCGCCGGCCGAGCTTGTCGTCGTGGGTGACGCCGACCAGTCGATCTACGCCTTCCGCGGCGCGACCATCCGCAACATCGTCGAGTTCGAGCAGGACTACCCCGACGCGCGCACGATCCTGCTGGAGCAGAACTACCGCTCCACGCAGACCATCCTGCGGGCGGCCAACGCCGTCATCGCCAAGAACCCCGACCGGCGCCCCAAGAACCTGTGGACCGACTCCGGCGACGGCACGCCGATCGTCGGCTACGTCGCCGACTCCGAGCACGACGAGGCCGCGTTCGTGGCCCGCCAGATCGACGCCCTGGCCGACGAGCACGGCGTCAAGCCCAAGGACGTCGCGGTCTTCTACCGCACCAACGCCCAGTCCCGTGCCGTGGAGGAGGTCTTCGTCCGGGTCGGCCTGCCCTACAAGGTCGTCGGCGGCACCCGCTTCTACGAGCGGCGCGAGGTCAAGGACGCGCTGGCCTACCTGCGGGTCATCTCCAACCCCACCGACACGGTCAACCTGCGCCGGATCCTCAACGTCCCCAAGCGGGGCATCGGCGACCGGGCCGAAGCCTGTATCGCGATGCTCGCCGAGCGCGAGCGGGTCCCCTTCGTCGCGGCCCTGGGCCGCCCCGAGGACGCCCCCGGCATCGCCACCCGCTCGGTCACCGCGATCAAGGCCTTCACCGGGCTGCTCGAGGCGCTGCAGACCGTGCACGAGGGCGGCGCCGGCGTGGCCGCCCTGATCGAGGCCGTGGTGGAGCAGACCGGCTACCTCGCCGAGCTGCGCGCCAGCCACGACCCGCAGGACGAGACGCGCGTGGAGAACCTCGCCGAGCTCGTCGCCGTCGCCCGCGAGTTCGACGAGGCCAACCCGCAGGGCTCGTTGGAGGACTTCCTCGAGCAGGTCTCACTGGTGGCCGACGCCGATGAGATCCCCGACTCCGAGGAGGCCGAGGACCAGGGCGTGGTGACGCTGATGACGCTGCACACCGCCAAGGGCCTGGAGTTCCCCGTCGTGTTCCTCACCGGCATGGAGGACGGCACGTTCCCGCACATGCGTGCGCTCGGCGACAACAAGGAGCTCGAGGAGGAGCGCCGGCTGGCCTACGTCGGCATCACCCGGGCCCGTGAGCGGCTGCACCTGTCCCGCGCGGTGGTCCGCTCCGCCTGGGGCCAGCCGCAGTACAACCCGGCCTCGCGCTTCCTCGACGAGATCCCGGCCGAGCTGATCGACTGGCAGCGCAGCGAGTCCACCGGCATGCGCCCCTCCTCGACCCCGGCGGTGGCCACGCTCGCCGGACGCCCCGGCGTGCGCTCCCCGGGCAACAAGCCGGTCATCTCGCTCAAGGACGGCGACCGGGTCACCCACGACTCCTTCGGCCTCGGCACCGTGGTGCGGGTCGAGGGTGAGGGCGACAAGGCGATGGCGCACGTCGACTTCGGCGGGGACGCCGGGGTCAAGCGGCTGCTCCTGCGCTACGCCCCAGTCGAGAAGCTCTGACGCGAGGCCCCAAAGGACCCACCGAACGCACCAGATCCGTCGTTTCGAGCCCGAGTTCGGGCCGAAATGACGGATCTGGTGCGTTCAGTCGAGGTAAGCCGAGCGCCCAGGCGGGCCGAGGGCTCAGGGGAGCAGGCCGTGCGCCCTCAGCCAGGGCAGGGGGTCGACCGCGTCGCCGCTGCCCGGGTGGATCTCCAGGTGCAGGTGCGGGCCGGTCGAGTGGCCCGTGTTGCCGGACTGGCCGACGACGTCGCCGGGGGCGACGTGGTCGCCGACGCTGACGCCGATCGCGCTCATGTGGCCGAACCAGGACTCCGTGCCGTCCCAGTAGCGGATCTTGACGATGTTGCCGAAGCCGGACTCGGCGCCGGCGAAGACGACCTCGCCGGTGGACATGGCCACCAGGTCGGTGCCGACGGGTGCGGCGAAGTCGTCGCCCTCGTGCATGCGGCCCCAGCGCCAGCCGAAGTTCGAGGACATGGAGACGCCGCTGATCGGCATGACCCAGCGGTGCGCCCTGGCCAGCTCGGCCGCGGCGCGCTTCTCGGCGAGGGCCTGGCGCGCCTGGGCGCGGGCCGCCCGCTCGGAGGCCTCCTGGCGGGCCGCCGCCGGGCCGCTGTCCGCCAGCGCCTTCTGGTGCCGCGCCACGACGTCCTGCCGGTACTGCGACTGCGCCTCGGCCTGGCCGTGCGCCTGCTGCAGCAGGGCGGCGTTCTGGTTGAAGCTGACCGCCTGCGGCTTGGCGTTGGTGGCCACGGCTGCGCCGGTGGCGGTGAAGGTCAGGGCGGCCGCGGCGGCCGTCGGCAGGGCGACGCCTGCGGTCAGGCGGGGAGTGTGCTGCTTGGGCGCTCGGTGACGGCCGGGGGCGCGGTGGCGCCCCGCGTACTGGTCGGGCACAGGCAAAAACCTCACGGCAGGTGGCACGGGAAACGCGAGGTTAGCGTGATCTTTTCGTGACAGGCAAAGGGCGCCTGTGGAAAACCAGGACCCTCGGCCCCTGCCCTCTCGGCGTCAGCCGGGGCGTCCACCGGCGGGGGCGTGCTCCGGGATGCGGGGCTCGCCCACGGAGACCGGGGTCCGCCCCGACGAGGTCAGCGGCGTCACGCCGGCCGTGACGGTCGAGCCGTCGGGGTCCAGGTGCGCCAGCGCCGTGGAGATGCCGTGGACGACGCTGCCGAGGATCGGCAGGCTCATGTGCCCGACGCCGTGCAGCCGCACGTTGCGGGCGGACAGGTCCTCGTGGGGCAGGCTGGCGTGCCGCTGCGGGAAGATCATCTGGTCCAGGTCCGACCAGTAGACGACGAACCGGGTGCGACAGTGCGACACCGGCTCGGCCAGCTCACGCATGAGCGTGCTGCCCGGGCGCAGCTGGCGGGTGAGCCGCGACGGCCAGGCGAAGGCCGTGTAGGTGCCCTGGTGCGGGGTGCCCAGCGTCACGAGGGTGTGGACGCGCTGGTCGCCGCCGAGCCGGGTGACGTAGTAGCGGGCGATGAGGCCGCCCAGGCTGTGCCCGACGACGTGGATGCGTTCGTAGCCGGTCTCGGCCACGAGCAGCTCGACCTCCTCGGCCAGCCGGGCCGCGGCCTCGCGCACGTCGGTGGTGAACGGGGAGTAGTTCATCGACAGCACCCGGCCGAAGCCGCGGCGCCGCAGCCCGAGGCGCAGCACCGAGAAGATCGAGCGGTTGTCGGCCATCCCGTGCACGAGCAGGATCGGCGTGCCGGCCGCCTCGACGTCACCGATGACCAGTCCGCGCTGGACCGGCGGGAGCGCGCTGACGCTGTAGCCGTGGGCCTCACCCTGCCGGCGGTCGGCCACCAGCCCCCAGGGGTAGAGCGCCACGTGCGTGGCCAGCCACGTCGCCTCGACGGCTGCGCCCATCAGCCCGGTGGGGGTGCACAGGGCGCGCGCCGCGCCGCTGACCACCCCCGTGGCCGTCACGGCAACCCCGGTCGCCCGCCCCGCTGCCCGCAGCAGGGCGGCCCGTGGGCCGGCCGGCTGGTCCCCGTCCGGGCCCGGGGCCGGCCCCGGGTCAGGGTGGCTGGGTACGCCGGTCAGGGTCATGCCTATCGACTCCTCACGCCCAGGGGCGGTTGTCACGTCAGTGTGACGGGGGTGACATGACGGTAACGCCGAGGTTGCCGTGGCGCGAGGGCAAACGGCCCGTGTCGACGCCGAAAACCCGTGCGCCGTATGCCGTCCGGCCGCCCTGGTGCCGCGACCGGACGGCATACCGGTCGGCTGTGACCGATCTCGCCCGCGCGCGGGCCGCCCCGGGTCTGCCCACGGGGGAGGAGTTTGGCTAGTCTGCGCCCCATGACCCAGAGCCCGCTGCGCGTTGTCGTGGCCAAGCCCGGCCTCGACGGACATGACCGTGGGGCGAAGGTCGTTGCGCGTGCGCTGCGTGACGCCGGCATGGAGGTCGTCTACACCGGCCTGCACCAGACGCCGGAGCAGATCGTCGAGGCGGCCATCCAGGAGGACGCCGACGCCGTCGGCCTGTCGGTGCTCTCGGGCGCGCACATGACGCTGTTCGCCAAGGTGACCGAGCTGCTCAAGGCGCGTGACGCCGAGGACATCGTCGTGTTCGGCGGGGGGATCATCCCTGAGGGCGACATCCCCGAGCTCGAGAAGCTCGGGGTGGCCAAGGTGTTCACGCCAGGCGCCACGACGACCGAGATCGTCGCCTG
The DNA here is from genome assembly GCF_006716205.1 of Oryzihumus leptocrescens. Classification (GTDB taxonomy): domain Bacteria; phylum Actinomycetota; class Actinomycetes; order Actinomycetales; family Dermatophilaceae; genus Oryzihumus; species Oryzihumus leptocrescens. The sequence continues at coordinate 537,857 of NZ_VFOQ01000001.1, forward strand.
GGTCCGCGACAACGTCACGCCCAGCTGACCACCGGCCGACCCCGCCGGCTCAGGGCGTGATCGTCATCAGCGCGCCGGGGCGCTCCCAGCGCATGACGGCGCGCAGAGCCGAGGACGGGATCGACACGCACCCGGCCGTGCCGTGGCCGAGGTCGACGTGGAAGAAGATCGCCGACCCGCGGCCCGGGGTACGAGCCTCGTTGTAGCCGACCACCTGCGCGTAGTCGTACGCCGGTGACTTCAGCAGCGGCTCCGCGCTGTCCCACCGCCCGTTGGAGGGCGTGTGCTGGTGGGTGTTGTAGAGGCTCGAGCCCGGGTCGTCGACCCAGACGTCGCTGGAGCCGGTGGTGAACCACATGCCGTCCAGCCCGGGGTTGCCGTAGGGCCCGAACCCGCCGCGCAGCGGGAACGTGCCGGCCGGGGTGGTCATGTCGCCCTCGCGCTTGGACCAGCTCACGCCCCGCTGGCCCACGTGGCCGTAGTACGGCCCGAGCTGGCTGACCCAGGTGCCGTGGCTGCGCGCGCAGGCCCGGACCGTCGCGCTGGCGCCGTAGGCGTCGACCAGCACCACCTGCGAGGCGGACACCGAGGACGGTATGCCGTGGCACACGGCCGCGGTCGGCGTCCTGGCCACCTCGCGGCTGGGTGCGCTGGAGGCGGGATGCTTCGGCCGGGGTGCGGGCACCGGCTTGCGGGTCGTGCTCGGCGTCGTCGTGCTCGGCGTCGGCGTCGCGGTGGTCGTGCTCGAGGTCGGGCTGGCCGAGGTGGTTTCCGGGGTGCGGTCCATCGCCGCCGGCCGGATCGTCACGCCGGGCGTGCAGGCGGAGCCGAGCAGGGCCGTGGCGGCCACGAGGCCCGCGGCCAGGAGCGGTCGGGGGGTCATCGGCTCACCTCGAAGTGCTGGTAGTCGGGGGCGGCCCACAGACCGCCCCAGCGGAAGCCGAGCCCGGTGAAGGCGCGCACCGCGGCGCTGCCGGAGCCGGCGAACACGCCTGCAGCGGGGGAGCGGTGCGTGACGAACCACTGGTCGGGCCAGATCCGTCCCTGCTCGTCCCGGTAGGGGTTCTCCCAGTCGTTGACGTCGATCGCGCGCCCGTACGCGTGGCCCGAGTACTGCTTGCGCTCCTCCTGGCCCCCGACGTAGCGGCAGTTGAACGCCGAGGTGTTGTCGGCGTCCATCGCGGCGTAGTCGTTGGCGCCCGGACCCTTGGGGTTGTGGCCCCACGTGCGGTCCATGACCCGCATCTGCCGGATCCGGAACCGCTGGTCGTAGAGGTGGGTGAACGCCTGCGCGGTGCGGGTGGCGATCGCGGCGTGCACGACGACCGCGCCACGCGAGCGCTTGCCGTCGAAGCCCCAGAAGTTCACCGTCACGTAGCGCAGGTCCGCCCGACCGACCGGGCAGCCGGGCGTCCACGAGTAGCCGACCATCCGCGACCAGACGGCGTCGGGGACGGCGCTGACGCGGGCGTTCGCACCGGCGCCGACGGCGGCGGCGTTGGCCGGGAAGCGCACGCGCGGCTCGGCGCCGGCGCGGGGGACCGGGGCGAGCATCTCGGTGCCGGGCCGGGCCTGGCGGGCCGCAGCCGTGGTCGTGGTCGTGGCGCTCGTCGGGCTCGGCACCGAGGTGATGGTGGTCGTGGTCGGGGTGGGCGCGGCCGTCGACGAGGAGGTGGAGCCCTCGGCGGCCGGCGCGGCGGCGGGGCCGCAGGCAGCCAGCGCGAGCACGCTGCCGACCGCTGCCAGAGCCGCCGGCGCGCGGTGGAGCCGTGCGCGCATGAGGTGTCCGTCCGTCGGGTGCAGGTGGTCCCCCGGTGACGGCCAGTGTGCCCCCTTTGGGGCTTGTGTGCCGAATCAGCCGACCAGGGGGATACGCAGCACGGCGGGCGCCTGCGGGTCGGCGGTGACGGTGACCGGCTGCACGGCATACGCGTTCTTGTAGGCGGCGTCACTGCCGGCCAGCACCAGCTGCAGCCGGTGCCCGGTCTCGACCCGGTGGACGATGCCGGGCAGCTCGATGTGGACGCTGCGCGTGACGTCGCCCACCCGCACCGGGCTGATCAGCTTGTTGACCAGGGTCTTGCTCCCGTCGGGCGCCACGTCGTAGAGCTTGGCGAACACCTGCAGCTGGCCCGCCGGCCCGGCCGACTGGGTGGCGGCAACGGTGGGGGCGGAGAAGCGGACGTCGAGGGTGGGCACGCCGACGACGGTCGCCGGCGTGGTCAGCGGAGCGCTCGTCCAGGCGCCGAAGGTCCCCGGCGTGTCGAACGGCGCGGTGGTGCCCGGCGGCAGCGTGCCGGCCGGGACCTGGCCCTCCAGGCCGGAGACCTCGGAGTAGGAGCCGAACGCCCCGGCGCCGGGGTTCGTCCACGAGACGGAGCCCGGCGCGACGGCGGCGCGGCTGGACACGAGGTCGCCGGAGCCGGAGAGGTACCACGCCTTCGGGCTGCCGACCGGGTAGGAGCTGGCCGAGGCGTAGGCAGGGGCGGCGTTGCCGGTGTAGCTCACCCAGTCGCGGAAATACGCGAACTCCGGTCCGGTGCCGACCGCGCTGCCCTTGAGGTAGTGGTCGAACCAGTCCTTGATCCGCTGCCCGAGGTAGGTGCCCTCGATCTGCTGGCCGCTCAGGTCGAGCTCGCCCGGCGCGGCGCCGCTGCTGCCGTGGGCGCCGCCGGAGTGGCCCCAGGACTGCCACGCCATGGTGACCGGGACCTTGCGCGCCTTGAGCCCGCGGTAGGTGGCGACGGCCTCCTGCAGGTTGAACAGCGTGTCGTTCTCGCCCTGGATGAGGAAGACCGGGATGTGCACCTTGTCGAGGTAGTGCCCCACCGAGACGCGGTCGGTGAGCCGGAACGTGTCCGTCGTCGGGTAGCCCGCGGTGTCCAGCGTGGCCTTGGCCAGGCACGCCTCCTGCACGAAGTTGGGGCAGCCGACGTTGCGTGCGGGGTCGATGGCAGCCCCCTGGATCCCGTCGGCGATGCCCACGCCGAAGAACAGCCCGGTCCAGCCCACCTTCTCGGTGCCGGGCGTCTGGTCGGCATAGGTGACCCCGGTCGTGAACGCCGTGTTGTTGGGCGCCAGGGAGTAGCGCAGGTCGTTCCAGGTGATCAACGGGACCAAGGTGTCGACGCGCGGATCCGTTGCAGCAGTGGCGAACTGGATCTGCCCGCCGTAGGAGCCGCCGATCATCCCGAGCCGCGGGTCGTGGGTGGCGGGGTCGTCCAGCTTCGTGAAGTCCACGGCCAGCGTGCCCGCGCCACCGGAGGTGCCCGCGAGGTCGGAGGAGTCGTATGCCGCGCTGCCGCCGCCCCCGAGGAAGGTCACCAGGTGTGAGGCCGCGACGCCGTCCACGCCGGGGTCGTCGAGGGAGATCTTGCAGCCGGAGTCGGGGAAGCCGAGGCCGGTGTAGGACAGCACGGCATACCCGCGCTGGGCGAAGGCCCGGCCGAGCCCGGCCTGGTCGGCCTTGGACCCGCCGAAGCCGTTGGTGGTCAGGATCGCCGGCACCGGGTGAGCGGCGTCGGCATGGTGCGGCTTGTAGAGGTCGGCGTCGATGACGCAGGTCTGCGGGCGGCCCTGGTCGTCGGTGCCGGCCGGGACGGTGAAGTGCAGCCCGGTGTAGGTGTCGACCTGGTCGAGCGCGGTGGTGGCGGCCGACGGCGGGGGAGCCGCGAGGGCCGCGGGGGCCAGGCCCAGTGCCGTCGTGCCGAGCATGGCCGCGGCGGCAGTGGCCGTGGCGGCAGTGGCCGTGGCGGCCAGGGCCTTCAGGGATGGGCGGCGCATGAGCAGGGTCCCTCCGTCGACGTTGCCCGCCCAACGAGGCCGGTGGCGCCGCGGTTACGCGCCGGTAGCCGCTGTCGGCTTCCTGTCTGACCTGCAGGTTTGCCCTCCGGCACAGCAACCCTTTACCCCGCACTGGTGAAAGCGCTTCTGCGACAGGCGTTTTCCGCTGGTTAACACGCCTTTGGCAAAGGTTCCGTCTGAGGCATTGACCCCGGTCCGGCCCGCCGAGTTGTCTGCGCAGACCGCCTCACAGCAGCCGCACAGGCTGCTCAGCCGGACCTCACAGGCGGTTTCGACGGTCCTGCACTCCCCCGGGTGCAGGACCCTTCACCAAGGAGAAGTGGCTTGAAACGACTCACGACCGGCCTGGCGCTCGGGTGCGCCCTGGTCGCCGCAGCTGCGTCCGCTCCCGCAGCCAGCGCACTCCCGGGTGCCGCCACCCCTGGCCCCGCCGCCCGACCCGCCATCTCGGCCGAACAGGCCAAGGCCGACGCGATGGGCCACGCCCTGCGGCTCGACAAGCGCGAGACCCTGACGGTGAAGGACGTCATCTCCGACCCGGACGGCAGCACGCACGTGCGCTACGAGCGCACCTTCGCCGGGCTGCGCGTCATCGGTGGTGACCTCGTCGTGCACCGCGACAAGGCCGGTGCCGTCCGTGGCGTCAGCTGGAACGCCTCCGGCAAGGCCGAGGTCCCCTCCACGACCCCGAAGCTCGCCCGCTCCGCGGCGCTGGCCCAGGGTGCCAAGGCCTCGCGGTTCCCCGTGCAGAAGTCGGCCGACGAGCTCGTCGTCTACGCCGGCTCGGGCACCCCGCGCCTGGCCTACGACGTGGTGACCACGGGGGTGAAGGCCGACCAGACGCCCAGCCGTCTGCACACGGTCGTCGACGCCACCTCCGGCGCCACGCTGGCCAGCTGGGACGAGATCGAGACCGGCACCGGCAACTCGATCTACAGCGGGTCGGTCTCGATCGGCACCCAGCTCAGCGGCAGCTACCAGCTCAAGGACCCGAACCGCGGCGGCAACTACACGACCGACCTCAACGGGCAGACCGACCCGCCGGTCGGCAGCGGCCCCGCCGGGACCCTGTTCACCGACGCCGACGACGTGTGGGGCAACGGTTCCACCAGCGACCGCGCCTCGGCCGGCGTGGACGCCCACTACGGCGCCCAGGTCACGTGGGACTACTACAAGAACACCCACGGCCGGAACGGCATCTTCAACAACGGCACCGGTGTCCGCTCCCGCGTCCACTACGGCAACGGCTACGTCAACGCCTTCTGGGACGGCACCCAGATGACCTACGGCGACGGCTCGGGCAACACGCACCCGCTGACCGAGATCGACGTCGCGGGTCACGAGATGAGCCACGGCGTCACGGAGAACTCGGCCGGGCTGGCCTACTCCGGTGACGCGGGCGGCCTCAACGAGGCCACGAGCGACATCTTCGGCACCGCCGTGGAGTTCTACGCCAACAACGCCAACGACGTGGGCGACTACCTCATCGGCGAGAAGATCAACATCAACGGCAACGGCACCCCGCTGCGCTACATGGACAAGCCGTCCAAGGACGGCGCCAGCAAGGACTGCTGGTCGGCGACGCTGGGCACCCTCGACCCGCACTACTCCTCGGGCCCGCTGAACCACTGGTTCTACCTGGCCTCCGAGGGCTCGGGCGCCAAGACCATCAACGGCGTCGCCTACAACAGCCCCACCTGTGACGGCTCCACCGTCACCGGCGTGGGCCGCGACGCCGCCGCGAAGGTCTGGTACCGCACGCTGACGACCTACCTGACCTCCACGAGCACCTACGCGGACGCCCGCAACGGCGCGATCAAGGCGGCCAAGGACCTCTACGGCGTCGGCAGCACCCAGTGCACCAACATCGCGGCGGCCTTCACCGCCATCGCGGTCCCGGCCACGACCGAGACCTGCGGCACCAGTGGTGGGGGCGGCGGTGGCGGCAACCTGCTGCAGAACCCCGGCTTCGAGTCCGGCAACGTCAGCTGGACCACGACCTCCGGCGTGATCACCAACTCCGCCAGCGCCACCCCGCGCACCGGCTCCTGGTACGGCTGGCTCAACGGCTACGGCACCGCCAGCACCGACTACGCCCAGCAGTCGGTCGCCATCCCGTCCACGGCCACCTCGGCGACGCTGTCCTTCTACCTGAAGGTCTCCTCGGCCGAGACGACCACGACCTCCGCCTACGACACGCTCAAGGCCCAGGTCATCGACGGCTCCACCACGACGACCCTCGCGACGTACTCCAACCTCAACAAGGGCTCGTCCTACGTCCTGAAGTCGCTCGACCTGAGCGCCTACAAGGGCAAGACCGTCACGATCAAGTTCCTGGGCACCGAGGACTCCTCGCTGGCCACGAGCTTCTTCCTCGACGACACCTCGGTCGCCACGAGCTGACCGCAGGGCAACACGGACAACCCGGTGCCGGTCCCTCGACCCGAGGGGCCGGCACCGCCGTGCCGGGCGGCTGCAGCTGATGCCACGCGGGTATGCCGTGCCGCACCGCGGCAGCCCGGACCACCCACCACGCCGGAGCGGTCGCCTCCCGGGGACCAGGGGGCTGACGCCCCGGGAGGCGCCCGGTCCGGCGGCGGACGGGGACACGGGTGGGGCCGCGCGTCGCGGGCGAGGGCCGACGCCGACCGCCCGTGGCTGCGGGCTGGTCTTGCCGTGTTCGCCGAAGAGGTCCGCGGTCTCGGGCCCGTGCTGGATGTCGGCTGCGGCCCCGGCGCGATCACCGCTCATCTCGCCGGTCTCGGCGTCGACGTCTCGGGCGTCGACCTGTCGCCGAGGATGGTCGAGCACGCCCGGCGCCTCCACCCCGGCTTGCGGTTCGCCGTGGCATCGGCCACCGAGCTCGACCTCGAAGCAGGTTCGCTCGGCGGGATCCTCGGCTGGTGGTCCCTGTTCAACCTCCCCCGGGACGTCCTGCCCGAGGTGCTGGCGTCGTTCGCCCGTGCACTCGTCCCGGGAGGACACGCCCTGATCGGGACGCACGTCGGCGAAGGCGACCTCCCGCGGACCGAGGCTTACGGCGGGGTTCCCGTGACGTGGACGACGCACCTGTGGCAGCCCGAGCATCTCGGCGATCTCATCGTCGCAGCCGGGTTGGAGCCCACCGCGCAGCTGCAATTGGCACCAGGCGGGCCCTCGGGGAGGGCCCAGGTGTTGATCAGCGCCAGGCGCCCGCCGGAGGCCGTGCCGGGCCGGTAGCGCCAGCGGCTGCCTGAGGGTCAGACCGTGGTGCAGAGCCTGCGCTGGCCGGCCGGGGCGGTCACGTCGGCGAGCAGGCGCGTCAACGGCTCGGCCAGCTGCGTCAGCGCGGGGTCCTCGATCCTGGCGCCGGAGCGTCCGGAGGAGACGACGACCACCAGGTCGTCGGGGTGCCGGGGCTGGGTCGCGGGCGGGCGAAGGGAGGACCAGCCGACCCCTGCCGCAGCCGAGGCGATGCGGTGCATCAACGCCTCGTCCACCCGGCACCTGCCCGTCGGCTCGCCGTGCCGGCTGACCGAGGTCACCCCGTCGGTGCCGATGACGAGCCGGTCGCGGAAGCCCGCCACCCCACCCGAACGCGTCACCGTCAGGGGTGCGGACAGCGACGTGGGGGACCCGCCGGCGGCGGCGGTGGTGCTCGTCGTGGCGGGCGACGACAGCGACGAGCCGGACGTGGAGCCGCAGGCGCCGACCATGACGGTGGTGGCCAGGGCCAGGACGAGGCGCGTCAGGGGAGGCACACGGACATCATGCCGACCCGGCACCGGGGGTGCAGCCCGGCGCCGGGCGAGGGGTGTCGCTGCAGGTGAGATTGCTCCCATCGGCCCCTGCGGGGCCCACCCACGGTCCTGCACGGCATACCGCGGGACTAGGCTCCGCTCGGACAATCCCTTCGATGACGAGGATGGATTCGGCTCGTGGATCTTTTCGAGTACCAAGCGCGCGACGTGTTCGAGGCGCACGGTGTACCGGTGCTGGACGGCGCCGTCGCCGAGACTGTTGAGGAAGCCCGTGCGGCTGCGGAGACCATCGGCGCCAAGAGCGGCGGCGTGGTCGTGGTCAAGGCCCAGGTCAAGACCGGTGGCCGCGGCAAGGCCGGTGGCGTCAAGGTCGCCAAGAGCGTCGACGAGGCTGCCGCGGCGGCCGAGCAGATCCTGGGCATGGACATCAAGGGCCACACGGTCCACAAGGTGATGATCGCCCAGGGCGCGCAGATCGCGGAGGAGTACTACTTCTCGGTCCTGCTCGACCGCGCCAACCGCTCCTACCTGGCCATGGCCAGCAAGGAGGGCGGCATGGAGATCGAGCAGCTCGCCGTCGAGCGCCCCGAGGCCCTCGCCCGGATCGCGGTCGACCCGATCGTCGGGATCGACGCCGCCAAGGCCGCCGAGATCGTCGACGCCGCCGGCTTCGACGCCGACGTCAAGGACGAGATCGCCCGCGTCATCCAGAAGCTGTGGGACGTCTACCGCGAGGAGGACGCCACGCTGGTCGAGGTCAACCCGCTCGTCAAGACGGTCGACGGCTCGATCATCGCCCTCGACGGCAAGGTGACCCTGGACGGCAACGCCGACTTCCGTCACCCGGCCCACGAGGCCCTCGAGGACAAGGCCTCGGCCGACCCGCTGGAGGCGGCGGCCAAGGAGAAGGGCCTCAACTACGTCAAGCTCGACGGCTCCGTCGGCATCATCGGCAACGGCGCCGGCCTGGTCATGTCCACGCTCGACGTGGTCGCCTACGCCGGTGAGGAGTTCCCGGGCGAGCCCAAGCCGGCCAACTTCCTCGACATCGGCGGCGGCGCCTCCGCGGAGGTCATGGCCAACGGCCTGCACATCATCCTCGGCGACCCGCAGGTCAAGAGCGTCTTCGTCAACGTCTTCGGCGGCATCACCGCCTGTGACGCGGTCGCCAACGGCATCGTCGGCGCGCTGAAGGCCCTCGGCGACGAGGCCACCAAGCCGCTGGTCGTGCGTCTCGACGGCAACAACGTCGAGGAGGGCCGCCGCATCCTGGCCGAGGCCAACCACCCCCTCGTCACCATCGAGGACACCATGGACGGCGCGGCCCGCAAGGCTGCCGAGCTCGCCGCGGCGAACTGACGGAACGGGAATCTCGCAATGGCAATCTTCTTGGATGACAACAGCAAGGTCATCGTCCAGGGCATGACCGGCTCCGAGGGCATGAAGCACACCCAGCGCATGCTGACCTCGGGCACCACCATCGTCGGCGGCGTGAACCCCCGCAAGGCCGGCACCACGGTCGAGTTCGACGGCGGCGTCACCGTGCCGGTGTTCGGCTCCGTCGCCGAGGCCATGGAGGCCACCGGCGCCAACGTCTCGGTCATCTTCGTGCCCGCCGCCTTCACCAAGGCCGCGGTCGTCGAGGCCGTCGACGCGAAGATCCCGCTCGCGGTGGTCATCACCGAGGGCGTGCCGGTCAAGGACACCGCGGAGTTCTTCACCTACGCCCAGCAGGCCGGCACGACCCGCATCATCGGGCCGAACTGCCCCGGCCTGATCAGCCCCGGCAAGTCCAACGCCGGCATCATCCCCGCCGACATCTCCGGCGGCGGCCGCATCGGTCTGGTCTCCAAGTCGGGCACGCTGACCTACCAGATGATGTACGAGCTGCGGGAGTTCGGCTTCTCCTCCGCGGTCGGCATCGGCGGTGACCCGATCATCGGCACCACGCACATCGACGCCCTCGAGGCGTTCGAGGCCGACCCCGAGACCGACGCGATCGTCATGATCGGCGAGATCGGCGGCGACGCCGAGGAGCGCGCGGCGGCCTACATCAAGGAGCACGTGACCAAGCCGGTCGTCGGCTACGTCGCGGGCTTCACCGCCCCCGAGGGCAAGACCATGGGCCACGCCGGCGCCATCGTCTCCGGCTCCTCGGGCACCGCGGCCGCCAAGAAGGAGGCCCTCGAGGCCGCGGGCGTCCGGGTGGGCAAGACGCCGTCCGAGACCGCGGAGCTCATGCGCGAGATCATGAAGAACCTGGGCTGAGCCACCGTATCCACGGCAGCTCACCACGGCGGGCCGGTCACCTCCTCGAGGTGGCCGGCCCGCCGTGCTTTTCATGGTGGGGCTACTTCTGGCGGGCGAGGGAGAGCAGCCGGTCGAGCTCGCTGAACCCCTGCGAGGTCTGGCTGCGCAGGTAGAGCGTGCTCACCGCCGCGGGGGTGCCCTCGTGCACCGACACCCCGAGCCAGCCCACGGCCTTCGGTGCCCCCGGCTCGGCGCCGACGACCCGGAACAGGCCGGGGTGAGCCGGGTCCTGGGTCACCGTGACGTGGGGCACCCGGCTGCCGCAGGTGGCGATGCCGTGGGCGATCCGGTCGGCCTCCGCCCGCGCGGCGGCGGCCGAGGCGGTCAGGCGGATGCGCTGCCGGCCCAGGATGGTGCCGTCGACCTCGTCGGCGACGGTGACGATCCCGAACCGGCCCGCGGAGGAGGTCATGTCCATCGCGGTGTCCACGTCGCACTCGTGGACCTGCGCGCCACCCTCGAAGTCCGCCGTCACCGCGTGCGTGGCGTCACCACCGGAGACGCCCGGCGTGGCCCACTGGGACGCGGCCACGAACAGGCTCGCCGGCAGCAGCGGCCGGGTGCCGGCGACGGGCATCTGCTCGTCGACCGCGACGGTCGAGGGCCTGGTGGGCTCGGCGCCGCCGAGGTCGCCGCCGAGCCGGCGCTGCGCGACCGCGCCGATGTCCTGGACCTGCGACACCGTCCACCGGTGCTTCCCGCTCTCGCCCGGCTCGGTGATGGTGACGATCCCGACCTTCGAGCCGGAGTGCGTGACGACGAACCACTCGGTGCTCGCCGGACCGACGCCGCTGAACACCTTGGGCCACGCCGAGTCGGCCACGATCGACACCTTCGGAGGCTTCACCGGGGCCCCACCGCTCGAGCAGGTCAGCAGCTGGCTGACCACCGTGTCGGCCGCCCGGTCGGCGGTGGTGGCCGACGGGTTGTCGTAGACCCGCTGGTCGGCCTGCAGGCCGGGGGGCTCGGCGTTGACCGACTGGGCGTGCGCCCGGGTGCCCGGCTCGCCGACGTTGGCGCAGTCCATGACCGCACCGCCCTCGGACTCCTTGAAGTCGGCGATGACCACGGTCTCGGAGATCCCCAGCGCCCGCTGCCACTCGGCGGAGACGGGCAGGTCGCCGGGCACCGGCAACGGGACGCCGGCATCGGCAGGCGTCGTGGCGGACGTGGGCGTGGTCGTGCTCGCGCTCGACCGGCTGGTGCTGACCGCCGGGCGCAGCGAGGAGGGATGGCCCCCCAGCCCGCTGAAGCCGACGTAGCCGACGACCAGGACGGCCGCCGCTGCTGCCGCGGCCGCGGCGAGGACGGTGCGCCGGCGGCGGGCCGCGCCACGGGCCTTGACGAACCGCACGTCCGCCAGCTCGAGTGCCTCGACGTCCCGACGCAGGGTGGCCAGGGCGCCCCGCACGAGCTCGTCGTCGGCGGCGGACCAGCGGCCCGGATCCAGCTCAGCCATGGTGGTGCTCCTCTGCACGAAGGGCCTGAGCGAGCAGGGCCCGGCCGCGGTGCAGGCGCGCCTTGATGGTGCCTGCGGGGGTGTTGGTCTCGTGCGCGATCTGGTCGATGGACAGGTCGGCCAGGTAGTGCAGCGCCAGGGCCTCCCGGACCGGTTCGGGCAGCTCGCGCAGTGCGGCGAGCACCGCGACCCGGTCCTCGGTCGGCCCGTCGGTGTGCGCCTCGGCCCCGTGCCGGACGTACGCCCGCTCCTGGCCGGTCCGCTTGCGCCACGCGGAGATCGCCAGACGCCGGGCGACCGTGCGCACCCAGGCCATCGGGTCGTCATACGCGTGCACCTTGTCCCAGCGCTGCCAGGCCCGGCTGAACGCCTCCTGCGTGCAGTCCTGGGCCAGGGTCAGGTCTCCGGTCGCGACGTACACCACGTGGACGACCGAACGGGCCCCCTGCCGGTAGAACTCGTCGAACTCGCGCTCGCTGTCGCCGGCGCTGCCCTTCATCACACCTCCCGTGTCCCCCGGGTCCAACCCCCCGGCCCGGGCGGGCCGTCGGGGGACCAGACGCGGGGCACCCCTTCAAGGTTGCCGGGATCACATCCCCTTTCCAGGGAATCTGCCGGGCGCGCGGCGCGCCGACGCCCGCAGGTGCGGTCGGGGCGCGACGATTGACCCCTCATGAGTGTGCTCGACCGCCCCCGCCAGACCAGCCCCGGACCGACCACCGGAGGGCAGGGCCGTTGGGGCCTGCGGCTGCGTGCCGCCGGAGCCGGTGCCTCCGCCGCCGTGCTCGGCCTGCTCGTGGTCTGCCTGCCGAGCCTGCTGGTGTGGGTGGCCAGCCCGCAGAGCAGCGTGCCATGGACGACGGCCTTCGGGATCGGCGCGCACGTCTGGCTGCTGGCGCACACCGTGGACCTGTCCGCCGGCACGGCCACGATCTCGCTGGTGCCGCTGCTGCTGGGCCTGCTGCCGGTCTCGCTGGCCGTGGTCGCCTGCCGCCGGGTGCTGGCGCTGCTCGACGACGCCCGGCCCGCGCGCTTCCAGATGTGGGGTGCGCTGCGCAAGGACGTCGCTGACGCCGGGCTGGGCTTCACCGGCGCGTATGCCGTGACCGGCCTGCTCGTCTCGCTCACCGCGAGCAGCGCGCACGTGCGCTCCAACCCGGTCGAGAGCCTGCTGGCCACCGCGGTGGTCGCTGCGGGGTCGGTCGTCCTGGCCGTCGCCCTGGAGTTCCGCGGCGACCTGCACTCGGTGGCGCCGGACCTGGCCGACCGGCTGCGGGCGGTGCTGCCGCCGTTCGTGCGCAAGGCGTTGCGGCCGGCGCTGTGGGGAGCCGTGGCCGGGCTGCTGCTCGGCGGCGCGCTGGTCGTCGCGGTGGCCGTGGTCCACGCCCAACGCGTGGGGCAGCTCTACTCCGCCCTCGCGCCGGGGGTCGTCGGCGGCACCGTGCTCAGCCTCGTCCAGCTCCTGGCGCTGCCCAACTTCGCCCTGTGGGGGCTGTCGTGGATGGCCGGCCCGGGCTTCGCCGTGGCCAACGGGTCCGCGGTCACCTGGACCCACTCCGACCCCGGCCTGCTGCCGCTCGTCCCGGTGCTGGGGGCGCTGCCGGACCCCGGCCCGATGCCGGCGGTGCTGCGGCTCGCCGTGCTCGGGCCCGTCCTGGTCGGCGCGCTGGTGGCGTGGCGCAGCATCCGCCAGGTCACCCGGCTGGCGTCCTGGCAGGCCAAGGCCAAGGTCGCCGCGGCCGCGTGCGTGATCGCCGCGCTCCTGCTGGCGGCGGGCACCTGGGTGGCGGACGGCTCACTCGGGTCGCGTGAGCTCAGCACGGTGGGTGCCGACCCGGTGCTGGCCGGGCTGTGCCTGCTGGGCGAGATGCTGCTCGGTGCCGCCCTCGTCGTCGGCGCCTCCCAGTGGCGCGCCCACGGCTGGCAGGTCAGGCGCTGACGAGTGCTCCCACCCGGTGGTGCCTCAGCGGCTGACGCCCCACCCGCTGAGCACGCCGGTCAGCCCGTCGTAGAGGTCGGCCCGGCACTGGGCCGCGGCCGCGGAGGTGTTGGCCCCGACCATGCAGTCCTGGTAGCGCTTGGAGCTGTCGTAGAAGGCGAACGGTGCCGCCGTCGCGACGCCCATGACGACCGCGAGCACGAGCCCGGTGCTCGTCCAGGCCACCACACGGGCCGGCGCCCGGCCCCCGCTCATCGCCCGCAGGGCCCGGACCGCCTCCACGACCGAGAGCCCGAGCGGCAGCAGCGCGATCGCGGTCCACGGCAGGGGCACACCCACCCCCAGCGCGCCGACGAGCATGAGCAGACCGGCACGCCGGGCATGGGCCATGCCCGGAGGAAGGGTCCGCGGCTCCTGGCGGGTGGTCGACACGTGCTGCTCCTGGGTCGAGGTGCTGGTCCGGCCCATCGTCTCCCACCGGGCCCACTCGTCGCACAGGACCCTTGTCCATCGGTCCCGGCTCCCGACCCGCGGACGGGCGTCAGCCGCGCGCGATGCGTCGGATATCGTCTGTGCACGTGACGAGCCTGCCGGACCTCGGTGTCGTGCCCGAGCCCCGCGACATCGTCGTCCTCGTCTCCGGATCCGGCACCAACCTGCAGGCGCTGATGGACGCGATCGCCGCCGAGCCGCTCTACGGCGTGCGGATCGCCGCCGTGGGAGCCGACCGCGACGGCATCGAGGGCCTGGCCCGGGCGCAGCGTGCCGGCATCCCCACCTTCGTCTGCCGGGTCGAGGACTACCCCAGCCGCGCGGAGTGGGACGCCGCGCTGGCCGCCGAGGTCGCGGCACACGAGCCGGTGCTGGTGGTCTCGGCGGGCTTCATGAAGATCCTCGGACCGGCCTTCCTCGGGTCCGGCTTCACCACGATCAACACCCACCCCGCACTGCTGCCGGCCTTCCCCGGCGCGCACGGCGTGCGGGACGCGCTCGACTACGGCGTCAAGGTCACCGGGTGCACCTGCCACGTCGTGGACTCCGGCGTCGACACCGGCCCGATCATCGACCAGGCCGTGGTCGGGGTCGAGGACGACGACACCGTCGAGTCGCTGCACGAGCGCATCAAGGCCAGCGAGCGGTCCCTGCTCGTCGAGACCGTGGGCCGCATGGTCCGCGACGGGTTCACCATCCACCAACGAAAGGTCACCCTGGCGTGAGCACCACAGGTCAGCGTCCGATCACACGAGCCCTCATCTCCGTCTACGACAAGAGCGGGCTGGAGGATCTGGCGCGTGGCCTGCACGACGCCGGGGTCTCCCTCGTCTCCACCGGCTCCACCGCGGCACGCATCGCCGACGCCGGCGTGCCGGTGACCCGGGTGGAGGAGCTGACCGGCTTCCCCGAGTGCCTCGACGGGCGGGTCAAGACGCTGCACCCGCGCGTGCACGCCGGGATCCTCGCCGACATGGGCAACCCCGACCACGTCGCGCAGCTGGCCGAGCTGGGGGTCGAGCCGTTCGACCTGGTCGTCACCAACCTCTACCCATTCACCGACACGGTCATGTCCGGGGCCTCCCAGGAGGAGTGCATCGAGCAGATCGACATCGGCGGCCCGTCGATGGTGCGCGCGGCGGCCAAGAACCACGCCAGCGTGGCGATCGTGACCGACCCGGGGCTCTACGGCTCGGTGCTCGTGGCCGCCCGCGGCGGCGGCTTCACCCTCGAGCAGCGCAGGACGCTGGCCGCCCAGGCCTTCGTGCACACCGCGACCTACGACGTGGCCGTCGCGTCGTGGATGGGCAACGTCGTCACCGACACCTCCGACGGCACCGGCTTCCCGGCCTGGATGGGCGCCACGTGGGACAAGCAGCACGTGCTGCGCTACGGCGAGAACCCGCACCAGCGGGCGGCGTTGTACACCAACGGTTTCCAGCCCGAGCCGGGGCTGGCCCAGGCCGAGCAGCTGCACGGCAAGGAGATGTCCTACAACAACTACGTCGACGCCGACGCGGCCCGCCGCGCCGCCTACGACCACGACGCGCCCACCGTCGCGATCATCAAGCACGCCAACCCCTGCGGTATCGCGGTGGGTTCCGACCTCGCCGAGGCGCACCGCCGCGCCCACGCCTGCGACAGCGTCTCCGCCTACGGTGGCGTGATCGCGGCGAACGGCACCGTCACGGCCGAGATGGCCCGGCAGGTGGCCGACGTGTTCACCGAGGTCGTCGTGGCGCCGGACTTCGAGCCGGAGGCCCTGGAGATCCTGACCGCCAAGAAGAACATCCGGCTGCTCAAGGCCGCGGCGCCATCGCGCGGCGGGGTCGAGCTGCGCCCGATCTCCGGAGGCCTGCTGCTGCAGTCCCGCGACGCGATCGACGCCGAGGTCGAGGACGGTGGCGACGCCGCCTCGCGTTGGCGCCTGGTGGCCGGCGAGGCCGCCGACGAGGCGACCGTGGCAGACCTGGAGTTCGCGTGGCGGGCCATCCGCGCGGTGAGGTCCAACGCGATCCTGCTCGCCGACAGCGGGGCGACGGTCGGTGTGGGCATGGGCCAGGTCAACCGGGTCGACTCCTCCCGCCTGGCCGTGAGCCGGGCCGGGGAGGAGCGCGCTCGCGGGGCCGTCGCTGCCTCCGACGCGTTCTTCCCCTTCGCCGACGGCCTGCAGGTGCTGCTCGACGCCGGCGTCCGCGCGGTCGTCGCCCCCGGCGGCTCGAAGCGCGACGAGGAGGTCATCGAGGCGGCGCAGGCCGCCGGGGTGACGATGTACTTCACCGGCACCCGCCACTTCGCGCACTGAGTGCCATGACCGACCGTCTCACCGCCACCCGGAAGGACCACCGATGACCGCGATCGTCATGGACGGCAAGGCCACCCTGGCCACGATCAAGGGCGAGCTGAAGACCCGCATCGCCGCGCTGCGCGAGCAGGGCGTCGTGCCCGGGCTCGGCACCGTGCAGGTCGGTGAGGACCCGGGCAACCAGTGGTACGTCAACGCCAAGCACAAGGACTGCGCGGAGATCGGCATCGCGAGCCTCCGCCACGACCTGCCCTCGGGGACCCCTCAGGCCGAGGTCGAGGCGGTCATCGACGAGCTCAACGCCGACCCGGCGTGCACCGGCTTCCTCATCCAGCAGCCGACCGGTCTGGACGAGTTCGCCCTGCTCTCGCGGGTCGACCCGGTCAAGGACGTCGACGGCCTGCACCCGATGAACCTCGGCTGGCTGGTGCTCGGCAAGCCGGCGCCGCTGCCGTGCACCCCGAGCGGGGTGATCGAGCTGCTGCGCCGCTACGACGTGCCGATCGCCGGCGCCGAGGTGTGCGTCATCGGCCGCGGGCTCACCGTGGGTCGGCCGCTCGGCCTCATGCTGACCCGCCGCAGCGAGAACGCCACGGTGACCCTGTGCCACACCGGCACGCGTGACCTCGCGGCGCACGTGCGCCGGGCCGACATCGTCGTCGCCGCGGCCGGCGTCCCGTCCATCGTCACCGCCGACATGGTCAAGCCCGGCGCCGCCGTGCTCGACGTCGGCGTCAGCCGGGTCCCCGGCCCCGACGGCAGGCCGAAGGTGGCCGGTGACGTCGACCCCGGCGTGGCCGAGGTCGCCGGCTGGCTCACCCCCAACCCCGGCGGGGTCGGCCCGATGACCCGCGCGTGCCTGCTGACGAACGTCGTGGAGGCCGCGGAGCGGCAGGCCGCCGCCGGATGAAGCGCCTGACCTGGGTCCCGCCACGCCTGGGCGTGTGGTGGGTCGTCGCCCTCGGGCTGGTCGGCGGCCTGGCGGTGATGTTCTTCGGGTCCGTGCGCCCCGGCGGCTTCGTCTTCGCGGCGAGCCTGCTGCTGGCGGGCGCCCTGCGCCTCGTGCTGCCCGCCGGCCGGGCCGGGGGACTGGTGGTGCGCTCGCGCCTGGTCGACGCCGGCACCCTGCTCGGTCTGGGCGTGTTCGTCACGGCGATCGTGGCCACGCTGGACCTCAGCCCCCGCTAGGGCGGGGTGAGGGCCTCCCGTCCTAACGGACGAGGTCGCGTCACCACAGCGGCGGAACCGGTCCCGCCGCAAGGGGACAAGCGTGAGGTGTCCGACCTGTCCGGCCCTCGCTGCGAGGAAGAAGGTCCCCTCATGGCAGCAGCGTCCCAGCACCGGTAGCGACGCCGTGCTGGTGGAGGAGCCGGCCCGGGAGCACCGGGCCGGCGCGCGGATGAGTGCCCTGTCCGGGCTCGTGTTCGCGGTCCTGCTCGTCGTCGCCCTGGTGCTGGTCCGTCAGGGCCCGGGCCTCGGCGTGCCGGACAGCACCTACACCCGGTTCTACGCCGACGGCCACGGCAGCGTGCTGGTGACCGCCGGCCTGTATGTCGTGCCGTTCGCCGGGATCGCCTTCCTGTGGCACGTCAGCGCCACCCGCACCCTGATCGACGAGCTGGATACGGGCTGGTCTTCGTCTTCGGCGTGCGCGCCGCGGGGATGTACATCATCGCGAC
Source organism: Oryzihumus leptocrescens (assembly GCF_006716205.1). Lineage (GTDB taxonomy): Bacteria > Actinomycetota > Actinomycetes > Actinomycetales > Dermatophilaceae > Oryzihumus > Oryzihumus leptocrescens. The sequence continues at coordinate 555,585 of NZ_VFOQ01000001.1, forward strand.
CACCCGCCTGGCCCGCGCGCGCGAGCTGCTGCCGCGCTGGCTGGCGGTGGTGAGCTACCTCGCCGCGACGTTCCTGCTGGTCAGCACGACGTTCCACCCCGCGATCCTGCTGATCTTCCCCGGCTGGGTGGTGCTGCTGAGCGTCGTGCTGCTGCTCGAGGCCCGCCGCCGCCCGACCGCGCCGGACCCCCTGCCCCGTCCCCACACCGTCCCCACACCGCTTGCCCCGGAGGTCCACCATGACCACGACGATCGAGCTTGACCAGATCCCCGGCCCGCACGGGCTGCCGCTGGTCGGCAACGCCTTCGACATCGACGCCCACAACCCGATCGAGGGCTTCATCGCCATGGCCGGGGAGTACGGCCCGATCTTCAAGGTGACGGTCCCCGGCAGCACCCGGCTCATGGTGTCCGGCCCCGAGCTGGTCGAGGAGATCTGCGACGACAGCCGCTTCGACAAGATCGTTGGCGGAGGCCTGGCCAACCTGCGCAACGGCGTCGTCGGGGCGGGGCTGTTCACCGCGGACACCGACGACCCGCTGTGGCACCGGGCCCACAACATCCTCATGGCGCCGTTCAGCGTCCAGGCGATGCGCGACTACATGCCGCGGATGCTCGACATCGCGGACCAGCTCATGGAGAAGTGGGCGCGGCTGAACCCGGGGGAGGAGGTCGACGTCCCGGCGGACATGACCCGGCTGACCCTCGACACCATCGCACTGTGCGGCTTCGGCTTCCGGTTCAACTCCTTCTACCGCGACACGCCGCACCCGTTCGTCCAGGCCATGGTGCGGGTGCTCGGCGAGTCCCAGGCCCGGATGCGCCAGCTGCCCCTCCAGGCCCGGCTGCGGGTGCGCGCCCAGCGCCAGCTCGAGGAGGACCAGGCGTTCATGGCCGACCTGGTCGGGCGGCTCATCGCCGAGCGCCGGGCCGAGGGCGAGGCGGCGGACACCACCGACCTGCTCGGCCGGATGATCACCGGGGTGGACAAGCAGAGCGGCGAGGGCCTGCCCGACGACAACATCCGGGCGCAGTGCATCACCTTCCTCGTCGCCGGCCACGAGACGACCTCGGGGCTGCTGTCGTTCGCGATCTACTACCTGCTCAAGAACCCGGAGGTCCTCGCGCGGGCACGCGCCGAGGTGGACGAGGTGTTCGGGGACACCGCCGCGCCCACGTTCGAGCAGGTGCACCGCCTGACCTACGTGCGCCAGGTGCTCGACGAGTCGCTGCGCCTGTGGCCGACCGCGCCGGGGTTCACGCGGGCGCCGTTCCAGGACACCGTGATCGGTGGCCGCTACGCCATCCCGGCGCACACCCCCCTGACGGTGCTCACCCCCGCCCTGCACCGGTCCACGTCCGTGTGGGGGCCGGACGCCGGGGAGTTCAACCCCGAGCACATGGCGCCCGAGCGACTGGCGGCGGTGTCCCCGGCGGTCTACAAGCCCTTCGGCACCGGGATGCGAGCCTGCATCGGCCGGCAGTTCGCCCTGCAGGAGGCCGCGTTGGTGCTGGGCATGGTCCTGCAGCGGTTCGACCTGATCGACCACCTCGACTACCAGCTGCGGACCAGGACGACGCTCACGGTGAAGCCGGACGAGTTCCACATCCAGGTGGTCCCGCGGCCGGACGTCCACCTCGCGCGCGCCACCGCCGAGCCGGGGGTTGCGGCGGGCACCCCGGCCCCGTCGGCGGCGCCGGCGCCGATGGTGGCGCGCCACGGCACGCCGCTGGCCGTGCTGTTCGGCTCCAACCTCGGCACGGCGGAGTCGCTGGCGACCCGGCTGGCGCAGGAGGGCACCGAACGCGGCTTCGACGTGACCGTCGGCTCACTCGACGACCACGTGTCGGACCTGCCGGCGGACGGCGCGACGGTGGTCGTGACCTCCTCCTACAACGGCACGCCCCCGGACAACGCCGCCGCCTTCTGCCGGTGGCTCGGCGGCGCGGACACCGACGCGGCCAAGGGCGTGGCGTTCACCGTGTTCGGCTGCGGCAACACCGAGTGGGCGGACACCTACCAGGCCGTGCCCAAGCTCGTCGACGAGCAGCTCGAGCAGCACGGCGGGCGACGCGTGCACCCGCGGGGCGAGGGCAACGCGGCCGGCGACTTCGACGCGGCATACCGCGCCTGGCACGCCAGCCTCTGGGCCGACATCGCCGGGGCGCTGGAGCTGCCCGCGGAGGTCGCGAAGGAGGCCCCGACCGGGCCGCGGCTGTCGGTGACCCTGACCAACCGGCAGGTGACCAACCCGGTGGTCGTCTCCTACCAGGCGCACCCGGCGCTGGTGCGCGAGAACCGGGAGCTGCTGCCCACCGTGGCGTCCGCCGGGCCGCCCGACCGCTCGGTCCGGCACCTCGAGGTCGCGATCCCGGCGGGGATGACCTACCGCACCGGCGACCACCTGGGTGTGCTGCCGCGCAACAGCTTCCAGGCGATCCGGCGGGTCATCGACCGGTTCGGGCTCGATGCCGGGCAGTACCTGACGATCATCCCCAACGGCGGCAGCTTCACCCACCTGCCCATCGACGAGCCGGCGCCGCTGCTGGGCGTGCTGGCCAGCTGTGTGGAGCTGCAGGACGTGGCCAGCCGGGCCGACCTGGAGGTGCTGGCCCGCTACACCGAGGACCCGGAGCAGCAGGCTGCGCTCCAGGCCATGACCCAGGACACCGAGGAGGGCCAGGCGCTCTACCGCGACCAGGTCCATGCGCGGAACCGGTCCGTCCTGGACCTGCTGGACGACTTCCCGGCCTGCCGGCTGCCGTTCGAGGTCTACCTCGAGCTGCTGCCCCCGCTGCGGCCCCGGTTCTACTCGATCTCCTCCTCGCCGCTGGTCAGCGCGGACACGGCCAGCATCACCGTCGGGCTGCTGCGCGGGCCGGCGCGATCCGGCGCCGGGGTCTACAACGGGGTCTGCTCCGGTCACCTGGCCCAGCTGCCGGTCAACGGCACCGTGTTCGTGTTCGTCCGCCAGCCGGCGATCCCGTTCCGCCCGCCGGAGAACCCCCACACGCCGATGATCATGGTCGGTGCCGGGACGGGCCTGGCGCCGTTCCGCGGGTTCCTGCAGGACCGGGCGGCCCAGCGTGAGCAGGGTGTGCCGACCGGGGACTCGCTGCTGTTCTTCGGGTGCCGCAACGCCGACCTCGACCTGCTCTACGCCGAGGAGCTGGCGGCCTGGGAGGAGCAGGGCGTGGCCCGGGTCGAGCGGTGCTACTCCGACGCCCCGGGGTCGCCACGCCGGTATGTGCAGCAAGGCATGCTCGACTGCGCCGACGAGGTCTGGGACCTGCTCCAGCGCGACGCGGTGGTGCTCGTGTGCGGCAACGCCGCGACCATCGCCCCCGGCGTCCGGGCGTCCCTGGTCAGGGTCTTCCGGGACCACACCGGCGCCGGCGAGGCCGACGGCGCCGCCTGGCTGGCGGGTCTGCGGTCCTCCGAGCGCCTGGTGGAGGACATCTGGGGTTGAGCGTCAGGGGCGGGCCGCCCGGGTGGTGAGGACCACGTCGTCGGTGGAGACGTGCACGTGCCGCTGGGTGTCCGTGACCGACCCGACGGCGTCGGCGATCTGCTCGAGGAGCAGGTTGACCCCGGCTTCCGTCGGCCTGGCCTGCGGCCACAGCGGCTGGGCGGCCGCCTCGCGCGCCCACACGGCCCCGGCGAGGGCCCCGCGGTCGAGGTGGACCATCACCGCCGGCTCCAGGCTGTGCCCAGACCAGGAGGTCAGCTTGATGACCCCGCTCCGGCTGTCGATGTGCGCCCCGGGAGCCACGGCGCCCAGCTTCTCCCGGAAGATCGTGTTCGGCTCATCGATGTGCGCTGTAGGGCTCATCGGTCCGAGGCTACGTGATCTTCCTGTCGGGGGAAGGGGGGCGTGCAGCCGCGCGGGAACCGTTGCAGGTAGTCCTGGTCCTCCGGTCCCATCTCCCAGAAGGTCCCGGCCTCGCTGACGCGGGTCACCGTCTTGCCGAGCCAATGACCCGACGCGTCGACGTCGCAGATCATCTCCTCGGCGACGTGCCGCTGCTCCGGCCTGGTGAAGAAGATCTCGGAGCGGTACAGCGAACCCACGACGCCCTCATCGAGGTCGGGCCGGTGGACCAGGAAGAACACCTCGAGCAGTCCCCGGTACGACAGCCGCGCGGGGTCGAAGACGACCTCGACGACCTCGGCATGACCGCCGTTGTCCTGCTCGGTCGGGTTGTCCTTCGCGCCGCCCATGAACCCGGTGCGGGTGGAGATGACTCCTTCGGGGTGGCGGAGCAGCTGCTGCATGATCCAGGCGCAGCCTCCTGCGAGAACCGCGGTCTCGGTGTCGTCGCCCATCTCCGCCTCCTCCCGGGACGCTTCGACCCTACGTCCGGGCATCGGGCTCATCAATGGCCTTGGCCGGCCACCATGCGGCGACGACGCCACCTACGCGGACTGCACGAGCCGTCGTGCCCGGCCCTTGGGAAGACTCGCCCGGGTCACCGGGGAGGAGAGGTTCATGACCGGCATCAGCACCCATGAGCAGCAGCAGGTCGACGCCGCGAACAGCTCCGGCAGGGTCCCTGTGGTCTTCGTCCACGGTCTCTGGCTGCTGCCGAGCAGCTGGGACCGGTGGCGGGCCCGCTTCGAGGAGGCGGGCTTCGTCACGCTCGCCCCCGGGTGGCCGGACGACCCCAACACCGTCGCCGAGGCCAAAGCCGAGCCGGACGTCCTGGCGCACAAGACCGTGGGGCAGGTCGCCGACCACTTCGAGGAGACGATCCGGGCCCTGGACCGCAAGCCGGCGGTGGTCGGGCACTCCTTCGGCGGGCTGATCACCCAGATCCTCGCCGGGCGCGGCCTGGCCCAGGTCTCGGTGGCCATCGACCCCGCACCGTTCCGCGGCGTCCTGCCGCTGCCGGTCTCGGCGCTGAAGTCCGCCTCGCCGGTCCTGGGCAACCCGGCCAACTACAGCCGGGCCGTCCCGCTGACCTACGAGCAGTTCCGCTATGCCTTCGCCAACGAGGTCGAGGAGGACGAGGCCAGGCAGCTCTACGACACGTACGCCGTGCCGGCCTCGGGCAAGCCTCTCTTCCAGGCGGCGACGGCCAACCTCAACCCGTGGACCGAGGCGAAGGTCAACAGCAGGCACCCCGATCGCGGGCCACTACTCATCGTCTCCGGCGAGAAGGACCACACCGTCCCGTGGGCGATCGCCAACGCGTCCTACAAGAAGCAGCGCCGCAACGAGGGCGTCACCGAGATCGTCGAGATCCCCGGTCGCGGGCACTCCCTGACCATCGACCACGGGTGGGGCCAGGTGGCCGACACGGTGCTGGCCTTCGTCCGGCGCTTCACCGCGCCGGCTGCGGCGGGCTGAGACGCCGGCCCTCAGGCCGAGGGCACAGGTTCGTCCCTCTTGACGCACCTGCGGGCCTGTGTCGGACGGGACGGACCTGTGCGCGGGACGCCCGGTGACCACCCGGCACACGGGGTCCGGACACGGCGCGGCCCCCTCCACCGACGGTGGAGGGGGCCGCGCTGTCTGCGGGTGGCTCAGATGAGGCCGAGCTCCTTGACCGCGTCGCGCTCCTCGACCAGCTCAGCGGCCGTGGCGTCCATCCGGGCGCGGGAGAACTCGTCGACCTCCAGGCCTTCGACGATCTCCCAGTCGCCGCCCTTGGTGACGACGGGGTAGGAGTAGATGAGGCCCTCCGGCACGCCGTACTCGCCCTGGGAGCGGACCGCCATGGAGACCCAGTCGCCCTCGGGGCTGCCCTGGATCCAGTTGCGGGCGGCGTCGATCGTGGCCGACGCGGCGGAGGCGGCCGAGGAGGAGCCCCGCGCCTCGATGATCGCGGCGCCGCGCTTGGCGACGGTCGGGATGAAGTCGTTCTCGATCCACGCCTGGTCGCCGACGACCTCGGCGGCGTTCTTGCCGTTGATCTCCGCGTGGAAGATGTCGGGGTACTGGGTGGCCGAGTGGTTGCCCCAGATCGTCATCTTCCTGATGTCGGTGACCCTGGCGCCGGTCTTGGCCGCGAGCTGGGAGAGCGCGCGGTTGTGGTCCAGGCGGGTCAGCGCGGAGAAGCGCTCCTGCGGGATGTCGGGGGCGTTGTGCATCGCGATGAGCGCGTTGGTGTTGGCCGGGTTGCCGGTCACGCCGATGCGGATGTCGTCCGCGGCAACCTCGTTGAGCGCCTTGCCCTGCGCGGTGAAGATCGCGCCGTTGGCCTCGAGCAGGTCGCCGCGCTCCATGCCCTTGGTGCGCGGGCGGGCGCCGACGAGCAGCGCGAGGTTGGCCCCGTTGAAGATGGTGGTGGCGTCGTCGCCGATCTCGACGCCGGCCAGGGTCGGGAACGCGCAGTCGTCGAGCTCCATGACGACGCCCTCGAGGGCCTTGAGCGCGGGGGTGATCTCCAGCAGCCGCAGCTCGACCGGGGTCTCCGGGCCGAACAGGGCACCGCTGGCGATGCGGAAGAGCAGGCTGTAGCCGATCTGGCCGGCGGCGCCGGTGACGGCGACCTTGACGGGGGTAGTGCTCACGGGGAGAGGCCCTCCAGGCTCACGGAAGTGGATACGTGGCGACGTTAGCAGTGCTCAGCGGCGTGTCGGTCCGCTGGTCGGCCCCCTGTGACGCACCAGACGGTATGCCGTGTGGCCGGCTGCGTGGGCCGCCCGCCGGGTCAGGCCGGGTGCGGCAGGCCGGTGACCTCGACCTCCTCGCGGTGCACCCCGGTGAGCACGGCGTAGGTTGCACCGGCGATCGCGGCGCCCACCAGCGGGGCCACCCAGAAGAGCCACAGCTGGCCGACCGCGCCGTTGGCGTTGAAGAAGGCCACGCCGGTCGAGCGGGCCGGGTTGACCGAGGTGTTGGTGACCGGGATCGAGATGAGGTGGATCAGCGTCAGCGACAGGCCGATGGCCAGCGGCGCGAACCCGATCGGGGCCCGGGTGTCCGTGGCGCCGAGGATGACGTAGAGGAAGAACGCGGTCATGACGACCTCGATGAGGGCGCACGCGAGCAGCGAGTAGCCGCCGGGGGAGTGGACCCCGTAGCCGTTGGCGGCCAGGTGGCCGGTGCGGACGAAGCCGGGCTTGCCGTTCGCGATGATCGTCAGCACGCCACCGGCGACCAGGCCGGCGAAGACCTGGGTGATGACGTAGGCGGGCACGTCCCGCCATGGGAACCGGCGGGCCACGGCCAGTCCGACGGTGACGGCGGGGTTGAAGTGTGCGCCGGAGATGTGGCCCACGGCGTAGGCCATCGTGAGCACGGTCAGGCCGAACGCGAGGGCGACCCCCAGGAAGCCGATGTTGACCTGCGTCCGGGTGGGCGAGGCGAACGTCGCGGCGAGGACGGCGCTGCCGCAGCCGCCGAGCACGAGCCAGAACGTGCCCAGGAACTCCGCGGCGAGCTTGTGCGTGGTGAGCGGCGGGCGGGTGGAGGTGGTCATGGCGCCTTCCCGGGTCCGGCGGCCGCGCCGGCCGCGTGGATACGTGCCGTCCACCGCAGCACGGAAGCCCCGCGCCCGCCTCAGCCAGACGGCGCAGGCGCCCGGTCCGGACGCACCGGGGCCCGGCACCCCGTGACGGTGTGCCGGGCCCCGGTGGGAGCGCGCTGCTCGGTCAGCCGGCCTGGGCGACCGCGGCCAGGGCGGCGTTGAACGTCGCCGACGGGCGCATCACGGCCGAGGCCCTGGCCGGGTCGGGGCGGTAGTAGCCGCCGATGTCGGCCGGGTGGCCCTGGACGGCGACCAGCTCGGCGGCAATGGCCTCCTCGCCGGAGGTCAGCGACTGCGCGATCGGCCCGAACGCCGCCGCCAGGTCGGTGTCCTCGCCCTGCCGGGCCAGCTCGTCGGCCCAGTACATCGCCAGGTAGAAGTGGCTGCCCCGGTTGTCGATCTGGCCGACCTTGCGGGCCGGGCCCTTGTTCTCGTTGAGCAGCCGCTCGGTGGCGCGGTCGAGGGTGTCGGCCAGCACCAGGGCGCGCGCGTTGTCGGTGGTCGTGGCCATGTGCCGCAGGCTCTCGGCCAGGGCCAGGAACTCCCCGAGGCTGTCCCAGCGCAGGTAGTTCTCCGTGACGAGCTGCTGCACGTGCTTGGGGGCCGAGCCGCCGGCGCCGGTCTCGAACAGGCCGCCGCCGTTCATCAGCGGGACCACCGAGAGCATCTTGGCGCTGGTGCCGAGCTCGAGGATCGGGAACAGGTCGGTGTTGTAGTCACGCAGCACGTTGCCGGTCACCGAGATGGTGTCCTCGCCGCGGCGGATGCGCTCCACGGAGAGCTTGGCCGCCTCGACCGGGGACATGATGCGGATGTCCAGGCCGTCGGTGTCGTGCTCGGGCAGGTAGGCCTCGACCTTGGCGATGAGGTTGGCGTCGTGCGCCCGGGTCGGGTCCAGCCAGAAGACCGCCGGGGTCCGGGAGGCGCGGGCGCGGGTGACGGCCAGCTTGACCCAGTCGCGGATCGGGGCGTCCTTGGTCTGGCAGGCGCGCCAGATGTCACCGGCCTCGACCTCGTGCGAGATGAGCACCTCGCCGGCGGCGTTGACGACCTCGACGCGGCCCGCCTCGGCGATCTCGAAGGTCTTGTCGTGGCTGCCGTACTCCTCGGCCTTCTGCGCCATGAGGCCCACGTTGGGCACCGAGCCCATGGTGGTCGGGTCGTAGGCGCCGTGGGCGCGGCAGTCCTCGATGACGGCCTGGTAGACGCCGGCGTAGGAGCTGTCGGGGATGACGGCCAGGGTGTCGTGCTCCTGCCCGTCCGGGCCCCACATGTGGCCGGAGGTGCGGATCATCGCCGGCATCGAGGCGTCGACGATGACGTCGCTCGGCACGTGCAGGTTGGTGATGCCCTTGTCGGAGTTGACCATCGCCAGGCGGGGGCCGTCGGCCAGGCCCTTCTCGATGGCGGCGCGGACCTCGTCGCGCACGCCCTCGGGCAGCGCGTCCAGGCCGTCGAGGATCGAGCCGAGCCCGTTGTTCGGGGACAGGCCCGCGGCGGCGAGCTGCTCGCCGTACGTCGCGAACACCTCGGGCAGGAATGCGCGGACGACGTGGCCGAAGATGATCGGGTCGGAGACCTTCATCATCGTGGCCTTGAGGTGGACCGAGAACAGCACGTCCTCGGCCTTGGCGCGGGCGACCTGCTCCTTGAGGAAGGCGTCCAGCGCGGCGGCGCGCATGACCGTGGCGTCCACGACCTCGCCCTCGAGCACCTTCAGGCCGTCCTTGAGCACGGTGGTGCCGGCGTCGGTCACGAGCCGGATGGTCAGGGTGTCCGCGGCGGGCAGGACGACCGACTGCTCGTTGGAGCGGAAGTCGTCAGCGCCCATGGTCGCGACGTTGGTCTTGGAGTCGGCCGACCAGGCACCCATCGAGTGCGGGTGCTTGCGCGCGTAGTTCTTCACGGCGGCGGGCGCCCGGCGGTCGGAGTTGCCCTCGCGCAGCACGGGGTTGACGGCGCTGCCCTTGACGCTGTCGTAGCGGGCGCGGGCGTCGCGCTCGGCGTCGGTGCGCGGGTCGTCGGGGTAGTCGGGCAGGTCGTAGCCCTGAGCCTTGAGCTCGGCGATCGCGGCCTTGAGCTGCGGCACCGACGCCGAGATGTTCGGCAGCTTGATGATGTTGGCCTCGGGGGTCTTGGCGAGCTCGCCGAGCTCGGCGAGGGCGTCGCCCACCCGCTGCTCCTGCGGCAGCTGGTCGTCGAACGCGGCGATGATGCGCCCACCCAGCGAGATGTCGCGGGTCTCGACGTCGACACCCGCCGTCGCTGCGAAGGCCTCGATGACCGGCAGGAACGAGTAGGTCGCCAGCATCGGCGCCTCGTCGGTGAGGGTGTAGATGATCTTGGCCATGAAGGCGGCTCTCCCTGGGATCGTCCGATGTGCACGAGGGTGCGCGAGCGCCGTTCAGGCTAGCGCGGGGCGCCCCACCCTCGGACAGATATCTTGACATCAAGATAACGGCGGCTCAACCCCGGGGTCCCTCCGCCGAGCTGGACGTTGCTGCCCCTTCGGCTCGCGCGAAGGGGCAGCAACGTCCAGCTCGCGGGTCGGTGGCGGCGACGCCCTCACCAGCTGGGCTGCTCCGGGCGGGGGTGCGGCGGCAGCGGGGTGTCCTCGGGGTGGATGACGTAGACCAGCCCGCCGGAGCGCCCCCACGCCTGCTCGAACTGGCCCCGGTCGTAGGTCGCGCGCACCTCGTCGTCGTCGGGCAGCTCGTGCGATGCCGGGTCGTTGACCACGACGTCGCCGCGCTCGTCGAAGCCCACGATGACCAGCAGGTGGCCCTTGGTGTCGTAGCCCGCGCCGTCGAGCTCGTCGCGGGTGAACGACACCGACGCCACCAGCGGGATGCCGGCGCCGGTGAACAGCTCCGCCTCGTCCAGGCCGCGTAGGCGGGTGACGAACCCGCGCAGGCCGCGCTGCCCGGCATACGCCGTGTTGAAGGCCCAGTTGCCCGCCCCGTCGTAGGCGTGGTCGAAGACCGCCCGCACCGCGTGGACCACCTGCGGGTGGGCGTTCCCCGGCTCCACCCAGGCTGTCTCGGCCTCGTCCGGGCCGGCCCTCCAGTGGTCGAGCACCATGGCCACCGAGGTCGCCGAGCACCATGACGCGCCGCCGTTGTCCCACTCCGGGTGCTCCCCGCGGTGCCGCTGCTGGCTGTATGCCGGGACGTCGAGGGCGGGGGAGCCCTCACCGGGGCGGTCGCTGGGCTCCACCGGTCCGTTCGGGTGGGCCGAGGCCATCGCCCCGAGGGAGCGCAGCTGGGGGGTGGCCGTGCTGCCCAGGGGGCGGAGCGCGACCGCGCGCAGCTGCCAGCCCACCGCGCGGACGCGGTCGCTCACCGCGAGCACGTCGGTGTGCACCTCGGCGTGGCCGTCCTTCTGCCCGGGGACGGTGGTGCGGCACAGGCCGCCCTCGGCGGAGGTCCAGCGGGCCATGACGTACCACCCGGAGCGGCTGCCGTCGGCGAGTACGAGCGCCGCCTCGACCTGCAGCCACGAGCCGTCCGGGGTGTCGGCGTCCCAGGTGGGCACGAGCTCGCCGACGGTGAAGCCGGTCCGCACCACCGGCGAGGTCCACGAGGCTGCCTCGTAGCTGGCCGTCGGCTCCTGCGAGAACGGGTCGGTGTGGTCGACCTCGCCGGCGAACTCGCCGAGCTCGGGGTCGGCGAACCGGTGGTAGGCAACGTCCTTCACGCGGGGTGCTCCTGGTGGTCGGGCTCGTCGGGGAACAGGCGCCGCGAGCCCGAGCCGTCGGCGGCCAGCACGTCGTCGGGGTTGTAGAGCCGGCAGGTCTGCAGGGACAGGCAGCCGCAGCCGATGCAGCTGGTGAGGTCCTCGCGGACCCGCTCCAGGTCGGCGATGCGCTGGTCGATCACCGGGCGCCAGCGGGCCGACATGCGGCCCCACTGCTCCTTGGTGGGGGCGGCCTCGGGGTCGACGATCGAGAACGCCTCGCCGATCTGCTCCAGGCTCAGGCCGACCCGCTGGGCCGCGCGGATCACGGCGACCCGGCGCAGGACGGCGCGCCGGAAGCGGCGGCGGTCGCCGGCGGTGCGGGTGCTGGCGATCAGGCCCAGCGACTCGTAGTAGCGCAGCGCGGACGGGGCGACGCCGGAGCGCGCGGCCACCTGCCCGATCGTCAACAGCTCCGCTGGCATGACTTCCCTGACCTCAAGCTCACTTGATATTTCCCCCCCACCTTATCCCGCCGAGAGGGCCGTCGAGCTGGACGTTCGTGCCCCTTCCGCGCCCCTGAAGGGGCACGAACGTCCAGCTCGGCGAGGTGGGTGGTGGGGGTCGGGACGGGACAAGGGCTCAGGACTGGTGGGCGGCGCGGGTGACGAAGTCGGCGAGGTCCTTGCTCTGCTGCAGCCGGGACGGCTCGTGGACGTACATCATGTGGCCGGCTTCGTACCACGCGTGCTCGATGTTGGCGTGGAGCTCGGCCGGGATGGCCAGGTGCGCCAGCACGTCCTGCGCCGCGTAGTAGGGCGTCGCGCCGTCGAGGTAGCCGTAGGCGACGTGGACCCTCAGGTGCGGGTTGGTCCGCATCGCCCGGGCCAGGCGGGGGGCGACGTCGACCGCGCGGCCCTCGAAGTCCTTGTAGGACCAGGGGTGGACGCTGCTCGCGATCTGCTCGTAGTGCAGGTCGTTCTCGTAGCCGAGCTCGTCGCGCACGTAGTGGTTGAGCGCGGCGGCGTAGGGCCCGGAGATCGCGTCGTGGGAGGGGTCGGCCTCGAGCTTCTCGGCGATGCCGCTGGCCCACGGGCCGGTGAACCGCGAGTCGAGCCGGCCGACGACCTTGCCCTGGTCGCGCAGCAGCTCGGTGAAGTAGCGCTCGTGCTCCAGGCGCAGGTCCGCGCGCAGCACGTAGTCCACCGACAGCCCGGTCAGGCGGGCGAGGGTCTCGGCCGCCTCCTGCCGCTGTGCCGCGGTGAGCCGGTTGCCCCGGGAGAGCACCCACGGGTAGTCGCGCTCGGCATACTGCTCGGCCTCGACGAGCACCGACTTCAGGCTCCGGCGCCCGTGCCGGCCGTGGTAGTGCGCGACGGCGGCGAAGGTGGGCAGGAAGTTGACGTGCGCCCGGTCGTCCGGCTCGTGCAGGCCGATCGAGCCCAGGTCCAGGACGCTGGAGATGAGCACGATCCCGTTGAGGTACATGCCGTAGCGGTCCTGCAGGTGGTCGGCCAGCGCGGCGGCGCGCAGCGTGCCGTAGGACTCGCCGGCGAGCAGCTTGGGCGACATCCAGCGCTTGTTGCGGGTGGTCCACAGCCGGATCAGCTCGCCCACGGACTCGAGGTCGCCGGTGAACCCGTGGTACTCCTTCGGCTTGCCGCCCTCGACGGCGCGGGAGTAGCCGGTGGAGACCGGGTCGATGAAGACCAGGTCGCTGACGGCGAGCAGCGACTCCGGGTTGTCCGCCATGGCGTAGGGCGGCGGCACCAGCGCGCCGACGTCGCCCATGACCACCCGGCGCGGGCCGAACAGGCCCAGGTGCAGCCACACCGAGGAGGAGCCCGGCCCGCCGTTGAACGCGAACGTCACCGGCCGCCTCGTGTCGCCGCCGTCGAGGACGTAGGAGGTCAGGAACACCTCGGCCTTGGGCTTGAACCCCGCGAAGACGCCGTCCTCGTGGACCTCGTCGCGGAGCACCACCCGCCCGGTCGTGGCGGTGTAGCGCAGGGTGCGCCGGCCGACCTTGAGGGTATGCCGGGTGGTCACCAGGTCGTCCTCCGGCGGCGCGCCGACGGTCCGGGTGGTCTGGTCCTTGTCGGCGCCGGCCCCGGCGGGCGCACTCGACGGCTCGGCGGGGGCGGTCTCCTCGGGCACGGAGCGACCCTAGACCCGGATCCCGTCCCGCGCCTCGTGATTCGGGCAGGCCCTGCGGTCGCCTCGACCCGGCCGGTGCCCGGGGCGTCCGAGGCCCCGGAGAGAATGGCGCCCATGCGTATCGTCACCGCCAACGTCAACGGCATCCGCGCCGCCGCCCGACGCGGAGGCATGGCCTGGCTCCAGCAGGCCGAGCCCGACGTGCTGTGCCTGCAGGAGGTCCGGGCCAGCGACACCCAGCTCGCGGCCGAGCTGCACACCGGCGGTTTCGGCGACTGGCACGTGGCGCACGCGGCCTGCGCGACCGCCGGGAGGGCCGGGGTGGCGGTGCTGACCCGCGAGGCGCACGCGCGGGTGCAGGTCGAGCTGCCCGGGGTCGAGGAGTTCGCCTCGTGCGGGCGCTGGGTCGAGACCGACGTCGTCGTCGACGGCCGGACCGTGACCCTGGTATCGGTCTACGTGCACACCGGTGAGGCCGAGACCGAGCGCCAGGAGGAGAAGTACCGCTTCCTCGAGGCGATGACCGCCCGCATGGCCGAGCTCGCCGCAGAGGACGCCCACGTCGTGGTCTGCGGTGACGTCAACGTCGCCCACCGGCAGGCGGACCTGAAGAACTGGAAGGGCAACCTCGGGAAGGCCGGGTTCCTGCCCGACGAGCAGGCCTACCTCGACAAGTGGCTGGCCGACGGCGCGTGGGTCGACGTCACCCGCCGGTCCGCCGGCGAGGTGGCCGGGCCCTACACGTGGTGGTCCTGGCGCGGCAAGGCGTTCGACAACGACGCCGGCTGGCGGATCGACTACCAGCTCGCGTCCGCGCCGCTGGCCGACCTGGTCACCCACACGTTCGTCGGTCGGGCCGACACCTACGCCGAGCGGTGGAGCGACCACGCCGCGGTGGTCGCCGACTACGAGCTCTGACGTGGTCTGCCGTCCCATGGGCGGCCGCGCGCCAGGGCAGGCCCGGCGGTCACGCCGGACACGACAATGACGATGGCGGAACGTGGGTCAGCGTGACCGCTCAGACGTGACCGGCACCTGTTCGCTCCTTGCGACCACCATGTATCCCTCGGCATCGGGGTCGAACGTGGTGGTCTCGACCGTGAGCCCTACGCTCTGCAGCTCCGCCACGAGCTCCTCGTACCGGAATGGCCAGATCGACAACCGCTCCGTGCAGGCCCGGACCGACCCATCCGGCTCGACCTGTGCGACCGCAATCTCGAGGTGGTGCTCCTGCTCCCAGCGTTCCTCGATCTGCCAGGAGTAGGTGACGACCGCATCGCGGCCGTTGCGGCGGATGAGTCGATCTCGGGTGTCCAGCCGCGAGCCGCTGGAGCGCACGAGCTCCCACGTGCGTGACGTGAGCACGAGGCGTCCGCCCGGACTCAGGAGCCGTGACATCGCGGCCAGTGCAGCCAACCGGCCGGACGCGCCTTCAGCGTGACCCAGCGAGTTGCCCACGCAGAACACCAGGTCGAACGTCGAGGCATCGAGGTGGTCGGGCAGCTCATCCCAGCTGGCGTGAAGGGTCCGCAGCGAGACACCCATCTCGTCGGCGAGCTCCCGGGTCCGGCGAACCATCCCGCCGCTGGCGTCTGCCGCGACCACGTCCAGGCCGAGACCCGCGAGGCCAACCGCGAGCTGGCCGGTCCCACAAGCACAGTCGAGGATGTGCGCGTTGGGCGGCAGAGAGCCCACGACATCGCTGTCGTAAACCGCGGCTGCCTTGGCGGGGGTCAACTTGTCGTCCCCGATCAGCCACTCGTACACGTCGGAAAGCGCCCCATAACCAGCCACCGTGATCACCTCCGTCAGCTCGACAACACGCGGGGTGGACGACCGCGCCCTGCCACACCTGCCTTGCGCACCGTGTCAGCGGCGTATCGAGCAGCCAACCACTCCCGGTCGCTCCGGCTCCACCAGGTTTCCCACCCGGCCCGACCTCCTGTCACACCAGAACAGCGACCAGCGACGCACGGATGTGGCTTTACCGCCCTCCAGCTGCTGAGGCCGAGCCAGAAGGCGTCGTCCGTGCACGCCTCAGTCCGCGGGTGACCAGTCCAGGGTCGGGGCGAGGACCCCCTCGAGGGTGAGCAGCCACTGCTTGATGGCGAGGCCACCGGTGAACCCGCCCAGGCCGTTGCTGGCCACCACCCGGTGGCAGGGCACGACGAGCGGCACCGGGTTGGAGCCCATGATCGTGCCGACCGTGCGCGGCACCATGGCCGGCTCGGGGTCGTCCTCGAACGCCCCGCTGCGCCGGGCCAGGTCGCCGTAGGTCACCGTCTCGCCGAAGCCGACCTGGGCGTGCAGGGTGCGCAGCACCTCCCGCTGCGGTCCGGACGTGTGCCGCCAGTCGACCGGCAGGTCCAGCCCGCGGGTGCGGCCGGCGAAGTAGTCGGCCAGCGCCGCCCGGACGCGGGCCACGCGCGGGTCGTCGCCGGCAGCAGGACCGGTCACCGCGCGCTCGCGGTCGCCGAAGAAGGACAGCCGCGCGACGCCCACGTCGGTCACGGTCACGTCGACCGGCCCGCAGGGCAGGGGTGTCTGCACCGTGAACTTCACCGGCTCGCTTCGCACGACACCAGCATCCCGCCCGCCCCCGACAGTGCCGCGACCACCCCGGCGACCTGCCGACCGACCGCGACCCGGCGACCCGGCATGCCGGGCCTGACAGGATGGCGCCCATGACCGAGCGCAAGCCGATCGACTGCTGGCTGACCGACATGGACGGGGTGCTCGTCCACGAGGAGCGCGCCATCCCCGGGGCGGCAGACTTCGTGACCAAGCTGATCGAGTCCGGCCGGCGCTTCCTGGTGCTGACCAACAACTCGATCTTCACCCCGCGCGACCTGCGGGCCCGCCTGCTGGCCAGCGGAATCGACCTGCCCGAGTCGGCGATCTGGACCTCGGCCCTGGCGACCGCGCAGTTCCTGGACGACCAGCGCGCCCACGGCTCGGCCTACGTCATCGGGGAGGCGGGCCTGACCACGGCGCTGCACGAGGTCGGCTACGTGCTCACCGAGCGCAGCCCCGACTACGTCGTGCTCGGCGAGACGCGCACCTACTCCTTCGAGGCGATCACCAAGGCGATCCGCCTGATCGAGAAGGGCGCCCGCTTCATCGCCACCAACCCCGACCCGAGCGGCCCGTCGCCGGAGGGCTCGCTGCCGGCGACCGGCTCTGTCGCCGCGCTGATCACCCGCGCCACGGGCGTCGAGCCGTACTTCATCGGCAAGCCCAACCCGCTGATGATGCGCAGCGCGCTGAACCGCATCGACGCGCACTCCGAGACCACGGTGATGATCGGCGACCGCATGGACACCGACGTCATCAGCGGCCTCGAGGCGGGGCTGCGCACCATCCTCGTGCTCACCGGGTCCACCCGCGCCGAGCAGGTCGAGCGCTTCCCCTACCGCCCGACGCGGGTCGTGGACTCGGTCGCCGACCTCGTCGACCTCATCGACGAGCTCGCCCCGCCGCCGGCCTGACCCCGGTATGCCGTGTGGTCACCTGCCGCGGTGACCGGACGGCGCCGGCGCGCTCAGGCGTCCCGGCCGGCGGGGCCGCTGGCGTCCACGGCGAAGTAGCGGGGGGTGCGGAAGCCGGCGTCCTCGAACGCCTCCACCACCGCCTCGCCGACCTCGTCCTCGTCGCCCCACGGCACCAGGGCGATGGCCGAGCCGCCGAAGCCGCCGCCGGTCATCCGGGCGCCGACCGCCCCGCGGGCCCGGGCGGTGTCCACGGCCAGGTCCAGCTCGGGGCAGGAGATCTCGAAGTCGTCGCGCATCGAGGCGTGCGAGGCGTCGAAGATGGCGCCCAGCTCGCGGATCCGCCAGCGGCGCAGGGCCTCCACCGACTGCTCGACGCGGGCGATCTCGCTGACCACGTGCCGGGTGCGGGCCCGCACGACCGGGTCGCCCAGCCGGGTCAACGCCTCCTCCAGCCTGTGGGCGGGCACCTCCCGCAGCGAGGCCAGACCCAGCTCGCGGGCCGCCTGCTCGCAGCTGGCGCGGCGCTCGGCGTACTGCCCGTCGACCAGGGAGTGCTCGGCGCGGGTGTCGACGACGAGCAGGGCCAGCCCGCGCGTCTCGGGCTCGAACGGCACGTGCTCGACCGAGCCGTCGCGGCAGTCCAGCAGCAGGGCGTGACCCTCACGGCTGCGCATCGCGGCCGCCTGGTCCATGCCGCCGGTGGGCGCCTGGGCGATGGTGTTCTCGGCGTTGACGCACACCGCAGCCAGGGCCGCGCGGCCGCCGTCGTCGGCGGTGAGGTCGAGCTCGAAGAGGTCGGCGACGGCCGAGGCGACCGCACACTCCAGCGCGGCCGAGCTCGACAGCCCGGCGCCCACCGGCACCTCGCTGTCGACGACGAGGTCGAGCCCGCCTACGGGGTGGCCGACCTCCTCCAGCGCCCACAGCACGCCGGCGACGTAGGAGCCCCAGCCGCCAGGGTGGCCCGGTGCCACCTCGTCGAGCTGGACGTCCACCGGCTCGTCGGCCTGCCCGGACCACAGCCGCAGGCGACGGTCCAGGCGGCGGCGGGCCGCGACATACGTGCGCTGGGGCAGGGCGATCGGCAGGCACAGCCCGGCGTTGTAGTCGGTGTGCTCGCCGATGAGGTTGACCCGGCCCGGAGCGGACCAGACCCCGTCGGCGGTGAGGCCGAAGCGGCTGGTGAACGTGGTGGCCACCTCGGTGCACAGGCTCACGTGGCGACCTCCCGCAGGCGCTCGGCGACCCGCTCCGGCGGCACGTCGTTGACCCAGCCGCCGACGCCGGACTCTGAGCCCGCAAGGTACTTCAGCTTGCCGGGCGAGCGCAGCACCGACATGACCTGCAGGTGCAGCCGGGACACGTCCCGGCCCTCCCGGACCGGCGCCTGCTGCCAGCCGGCGATGTAGGGCAGGGTCACCGGGGAGCCGTTCTTCTTCACGTAGTAGCGGTCCAGGCGGCGCAACAGCTCGAGGTAGACCTCGGCCAGCTCGTCCTTCTCGGCGTCCTCGAGCGCGACCAGGTCGGGCACGTCCCGGTGCGGGGCGAGGTGCACCTCGACCGGCCAGCGCGCGGCGAACGGGACGTAGGCGCTCCAGTGCTCGCCCTCGAGGACGATGCGCGAGCCGTCCTTGCGCTCGGCGTCGAGGATGTCGGCGCCGAGCAGCCGCCCGGTGCTCGCGTGGTGGGCCCGGGCCCGGTCGAGCAGCTGAGCGGTGCGCGGCGGCACGAACGGGTAGGCGTAGATCTGCCCGTGCGGGTGGTGCAGGGTCACGCCGATCTCCTGGCCGCGGTTCTCGAAGCAGAACACGTGCTCGACGTCGGGGTCGCGGGAGAGCTCACGGGTGCGGTCCACCCAGGCCTCGACGACCGTGCGAGCCCGGTGCGGCGAGAGCGAGGAGAAGCTCGCGCCGTGGTCGGAGGTGAAGCAGACGACTTCGCACCGCCCCAGCGCCGGCGCCTCCGCGAAGAGCGGGTCGCGCCCGGAGGGCAGCTCGGAGGCGGGGGTGGCGACGGGCGCGAAGGAGGGGAACCGGTTCTCGAACACCACGACGTCGTAGTCGTGGGCCGGGATCTCCGAGGGGGCGCTGCCGCGGCCGGTCGGGCACAGCGGGCACTCGTCCTTCGGCGGCAGGAACGTGCGGTCCAGGCGGTGGCCGGCGATCCCGACCCAGTCGCCGGTCAGCGCGTCGCGACGCATCGTGCCGGCCGGGGACCGCTCGCCCAGGGGGCGCTCGTCGACCGCCTCGCGGTCGGACGTGCCGCTCAGCCACGGCTCGGTGTCGTCGAAGTAGATCAGGTCGCGTCCATCGGCCAGCCGCGTCGCGGTGCGCCGGAACGGGTGGGTCACGCATCTCCTCCGTCTTCGTGGATGTCCTCGTCGTCGGCGATGACGAGGGAGCCGACGACGGCCGACAGGCTCTCGCGGGCGGTCGACGTCAGCCCGGCGTCGCTGACCAGGACGTCGACGTCGGCGAGGTCGGCGATCGTGGAGAGCCCGATGACCCCCCACTTGCTGTGGTCCGCCACGACCAGCACTCGCCGGGCCGCCTCGACCAGGGCGCGGTCGGTCTCGCCCTCGACGAGGTTGGGTGTGGTCAGGCCGGCGCGTTCGGTCATGCCGTGGATGCCCAGGATCAGGGTGTCGACGTGGAGCGTGCGCAGTGCGGCCACCGCCACCGGCCCCACCAGGGCGTTCGACGGTGTCCTGACGCCGCCGACGAGGATGACCGTGCGGTCGGGTCGGCCCGGGTCATGCATGAGGTCCGCCACCGGCGGGGAGTTCGTGACGACCGTCAGGTCAGGGACGGCCAGCAGCTCCTGCGCCACGGCGAGGGTGGTGGTGCCGGCGGACATGGCCACGGTCTCGCCGGGGGAGATCAGCCGGGCCGCGGCGCGGGCGATGGCCTGCTTCTGCTGCTGGGCCAGGGCGGACTTGGCAACGAAGCCCGGCTCCTCGGCGCTGCGACCGCCGACCGCCGCCGCCCCGCCGTGCACCCGCTCGACCAGGCCGCGCGCCGACAACTGCTCGATGTCCCGCCGGACCGTCATGTCCGAGACGTCGAGCAGGTCCACGAGGTCGCTGATCCGGACGCCTCCGTGCGCTCGGACCTCGTCCAGGATGCGTTCCTGCCGCTGGCGTGCCAGCACTCAGCTGCCCTCCCTGATGACGGCGACGCCCCCGGCGGCCAGCTCGAGCCGGCCGTCGACATCGGTGGCGCTGACGAGGTCGTGACCCGTCACCGGCACCGACACCGGTCCGTCGCCGTGGTTGATGAGGAAAAGGTACGACGTGCCGTCACCGATGCGCCGGACCTGCTCGACGCCGCGGGGCGCCGGCACCGGGGCCTCGACGCCGGCGTCGGCAAGGACCTGCGCGACCAGGTCGTCGAGGTCCGCCGGGCCCAGCCGTGTCGCGAGGTACCAGGCAGCCCCCTCGCCGACCGCGTGCCGCGTGATCGCCGGCACCCCGGCAAGGTCGCCGGCCGTGTGGCAGGCCTGCGGTTCGGCGCCTTCCAGTCGCAGCTGCTCGGCCCACACCGACCCGGTGAGGCCGTTGTCGAGCGTGCTGGTCTCCCCGGGCATCAACGGCCACAGCTCGTCGGACCGGATGCCGAGCAGCGACCGGAGCGCGCCCGGATAGCCCCCGAGCCGGACGTGGTCGTTCTCGTCCACCATCCCGGAGTAGAAGGTCACCAGCACCCGGGCTCCCGCCTCGACGGCCCGCTGCAACGGACCGGTCCACTCCTCGCGCCACAGGTAGACCGTGGGCACGACGATGAGCTGGTAGCCGCTCAGGTCCGCGCCGGGGTGGACCACGTCCGCGGCGACCCCGCGGTGGAGGAGCGCGGCGTGCACGGCGTGGGCGTCCTCCCCGTAGCGCACCAGCTCGCTCGGGTGCGAGGGCTGGTCGGTGGCCCAGCCGGACTCGTAGTCCCACAGCACCGCCGCCCGGGCCTCGACCCGGCTCCCGGCGACCTCGCCGAGGCGACCGAGGACCTCACCGAGGTGCACCACGTCACGCCAGGGCCGGCTGTCGGTGCCGGCGTGCGGCACCAGCCCGGAGTGGTACTTCTCGGTCCCCGCCTTCGAGGCCCGCCACTGGAAGAAGCCGATGCCGTCGGCGCCGTGGGCCACGTGCTCGACCGCGTTGCGCAGCAGCTGCCCGCGGGGCTTGGCGGGGTTGACCGGCTGCCAGTTGACCGCGCCGGTGGAGTGCTCCATGAGCAGCCACGGCCTCCCGCCGGCCAGGCCGCGGGTCAGGTCCCCGCTGAAGGACAGCTCGGCCTCGGCCTCCGGCTGGGTCGCGACCAGGTAGTGGTCGGTGCTGACGACGTCCTGGTGCGGCGCCCAGCGCGTGTAGTCCAGGTGACGGAAGTGGCTCAGCGTCATGAAGTTCGTCGTCACCGGCACGTGGGGGGTGACCTCGCGCAGCACCTGCTTCTCGGCGAGGAACTGGTCCAGCAGCGCGTCGGAGCTGAACCGCGCGTAGTCGAGCACCTGGGTGGGGTTGCTCGGCGTCGGGGCCAGCCGCGGCGGGAGCACCTGCTCGAAGCCGGTGTAGCGCTGGCTCCAGAAGGCGGTACCCCAGGCGTCGTTGAGCGTCGCGACGGACTCGTAGCGCTGCTCCAGCCACCGCCGGAACCCGGCCGCGCACGTGTCGCAGTAGCAGGGGACGTTGTGGCAGCCGTACTCGTTCGAGACGTGCCACAGGGCGAGGGCCTCGTGGTTCCCGTAGCGCTCGGCCATCGCCGCGGTCAGGGCGACGGCGCGGTCGCGGAACACCGTGGAGCTGGGGCACCAGGCCTGGCGTCCGCCCGGCCACAGGCGCCGGCCCTCGCGGTCGACCGGGAGCGTCTCCGGGTGCATCGCCGACAGCCACGGCGGCGGGGAGGCGGTGGCGGTCGCCAGGTCGATCCGGATCCCGGCACCGGCGAGGAGGTCCACCACCTCGTCCAGCCAGCCGAAGTCGTGACGGCCCGGCTCGGGCTCGAGCAGCGACCATGAGAAGACGCCGAGGGTGACGAAGGTCAGCCCGGCCTCCTGCATGAGGCGCACGTCCTCGCGCCACACCTCCCGCGGCCACTGCTCGGGGTTGTAGTCACAGCCCAGGCCGAGGCGTGCCGCCCCGCCGCGCAGGGCGGACCAGTCGGTCGGTGCCGTCGTCGTCCTCACCTCGTCACTCACTTGATGGACCCTGCGGACAGCCCGGACTGCCAGAACCGTTGCAGCGACAGGAACACGATGATGAGCGGCAGCACCGAGACCAGCGACCCGACGATGACCAGCGTCTGCAGCGCGGGGTCGCGGGCGATCTGCGTCTGCCAGGAGTACAGCCCGAAGGTCAGCGGGTAGAGCTGCTGGTCGGACAGCATCACGCGGGGGAGCAGGAAGTTGTTCCAGATGGCCACGAACTGGAACAGGAAGATCGTCACCATCGCCGGGGCCATCAGCCGGCTGGCGATGGTGAAGAAGATCCGCATCTCCCCGGCGCCGTCGATGCGCGCGGCCTCCACGACCTCGTCGGGGACGCTGGCGGCGGCGAAGATCCGCGACAGGTAGACCCCGAACGGGCTCACGATGCTGGGCAGGAACACCGACCAGAACGTGTTGGTCTGGTGGGCCCGGGCGAACAGCAGGAACAGGGGGAGGGCGAGTGCCGTGGCGGGGACGAGCACGCCGCCGAGGATCACCGAGAAGAGCGCCTCCCGCCCACGGAAGGTGTACTTCGCGAGGCCGTAGCCGGCCATCGTCGCCAGCAGCGTGCCCACGGCGGCGCCCAGCCCGGCATACAGCAGGGAGTTCAGCGCCCACCGGAGGAAGACCCCACCGTCGCGGGTGAACAGGTGCTTGAGGTTGTCCAGGAGGGCGAAGTGGGCGAACCAGAAGCCGTTGCTGCTGACCAGGTCGCCCTGGGTCTTGGTGGAGTTGACGACCAGCCAGTAGACCGGGAGCAGGAAGTAGACCGCGAGGGCGACGAGGAACACCACCGCCACCGCGACGCTGACGCGGCTGGCCTCGCGGGGGCCGCGCCCGCGGCGGGGGGCGGCGGTGGTGGGGGCGGGGCGCTGGATCGCCGGCGCGCTCATGCGGCGGCCCTCCTCTGGGTCAGGCGCAGGAAGCCGAAGGACAGGATGAACGTGGCCAGTGCCAGCATCACGGACAGGGCGGCGGAGAACGGGTAGTTGTTGGCGGCGGCCACGGCGTAGGCCTGCATGTTGGGGGTGTACCCGCTCGTGACGTTGGTCGAGATGGCCTGGAAGACCACCGGCTCGGTGAAGAGCTGGAGCGTGCCGATGATCGAGAAGACCGCGGTCAGCACCAGCGCCGGGCGCACCATCGGGATCTTGATGCTCCACGCCGTGCGCAGCGCACCGGCACCGTCGACCCGGGCGGCCTCGTAGACCTCCTGGGGGAGCGCCTGCAGGGCCGAGAAGATGATGAGCATGTTGTAGCCGGTGTAGGTCCAGGTCACCACGTTGGCGATCGACCACAGGATGAGGTTCGCGCCGAGGAAGTCCGGCGCGGTGCCGACCTTGTTGAGCAGGTCCACGACCGGCGACAGCTGGGGGCTGTAGAGGAACGCCCACATCAGGGCCGCGATGACGCCGGGGATGCCGTAAGGGACGAAGAACGCGATGCGGAAGAAGCGGCGCAGCCGGGCCACTGCGGAGTCGAGGACCAGGGCGATGAGCAGTGCCAGCAGCAGCATCGCCGGGACCTGCACGACGCCGAAGAGCAGCACCCGCAGGACGCCCTGGCGGAAGGTGTCGTCCCCGAGGACGTTGGCGTACTGCTCCAGACCCGCGAACACCTGGTGCGACTCCCCGAAGAGGCCGCCGGTGCGCTGGGTCTTGAACAGGCTCTGCCAGATCGCGTAGACGATCGGCACCACGTAGAAGAGCGTGAACGGCACCAGGAACGGCAGGACGAAGGCCAGCCAGGTGCGGTTGCGCCGCCGGGTGCGCGGGGTGGTCGGCTCCGGCCCAGCCGTCAGCTGCTGGGCGGCAGTGTTCGTGGCGGTCATGGCTGCTCCATGGTTCGCGGGCGGGACCAGCGGCGCGGGGGCGTCATCGCCCCCGCGCCGGTCAGGTCATCCGGCCGAGATGCCCTGCGACTTCAGGGAGGACACGGTCTGCGTCTGGGCCGACTTCAGCGCCTCACCCAGGGTGCCTTGGCCGTTGAGGGCCTTGGTGAACCCGTCGCTCAGGAACCGGTTGGTGTCGGTCATCACCGGACCCCACTGGAAGTTGGTGTCGACCTGCGAGGACGCCTGCTTGAAGACGTCGAACACCTTCTGTCCCCCGTAGAAGGGCACGCCCTTGGTCAGCGCAGGCAGGTCGGCGCCGGCCTTGGCCGCGGGGTAGAGGCCGCCCAGGGAGTTCTCGAGCGTGAGGGCCTCGGGGTTGGTGTTCAGCCACAGGGCGAACTTGGCCGCCTCCGCCGGGTGCTGGCTCTGCCCGAAGACTGCGGTCGTCGAGCCGCCCCAGTTGCCGGCTGCGTTGTCGCCGGCCTGCCACTGCGGCATGGGCGCCACGGCCCACTTGCCGGCGCTGCTCTTGGCGTTGTCGCGGATGGTGGAGTAGCCCCAGGCGGCCGAGACCCAGGTCGCGACCTTGCCGGTGTCCCATGCCTTGTAGAGGTCGGGGGAGAAGCCCTGCAGGTTGGTGGCTACGAGCTTGTTGTCGATGAGCTTCTGCCAGTAGTCGGCCACCTTGGTCGAGTCGCTGCCGTCCAGGGAGACCTTCACCGAGCTGCCGGAGATGTCGAAGATCTTGGCGCCCGACTGCCACAGCAGGCCGTCGAACCAGTTGGCGTCCTGCTGCGGGAAGTGGGTGATGTAGACGCCCCTGGCCTTGAGGACCTGCGCGTCCTTGGCGTACTCGTCCCACGTGGCCGGCGGCTTCAGGCCCGCCTTGTCGAAGATGTCCTTGCGGTAGAAAAGGGCCATCGGGCCGATGTCCTGGGGGATGGCGTAGACGCCGGGGCCGCCCATCTGGACCTGCGACCACGTCCAGTCCGGGAACTGCGCCTTGGCGTCGTTGACGCCGGCGCACCCGCTGATGTCCTTCAGGCCCTTCTGCAGCCGGAAGCTGGCCAGGGAGTCGTACTCCACCTGCCCGAGGTCCGGGGCGGTGTTGGCCTTCAGGGCGTTGAACATGTTCTGGTAGGTGCCGGCGTTGCCCGCGGGGGTCTCCTTGACCTGCACCTGGATGTCGGGGTTGGCCGCGTTCCACTTGTCGACGACCTGCTGCATGCCGGGCACCCAGGTCCAGAACTGCAGCGTGACCTTGCCGGAGGCGGGCTTGCAGCTGCTGGCCGCGGCGGTGCTGCCACCTCCCGACCCCGAGCTGGACTCCGAGCCGGAGCTCGAGCAGGCGGCAGTGGCAACGAGGGGCAGGGCCAGCAGCAGCGCGACCGCGCGCTGACGGCCTCGGCCCGGACGATCCGTGGACTTCATGGGCACCTCAGGCAGGAGACGGACGCCGGGGCTCCGGCGTGTGCGCCGATCTGGCGCTTCATGCCGAGCATCTTGGAAGTGCCGGTAACAAAAGTCAACAGATTCTTTCACCTGAAGTTCACATATCTTAACTAATACTATCAATGGGCCGGGTCGCTCGCGGGAGCCACCCGGCCCCCGGGCGGACCCGCCGGCGCTCCACTCCGCCTGCCACACTGACGCCCATGTGTGCCCCCGACCGACCTGCCGTCGTGTCCCGAGACCTGGTCCGCACCGCGAGGGCGCCGCGGTGAGCGCCGTGGTGGTGACCCCGCACCTGCACGTCCTGCGCGCCGCCGGCACGGCGCTGGTCGTGGACAGCAGCACCGCCGGTATGCCGCGCGTCCTCCACTGGGGCGCGGACCTGCCCGACGACGCCGTGGCCCAGCTGCCGCTGCTGGCGTCCGGCCCGGTCCCGCACAGCGCGCTGGACGAGTCCTGGCCGCTGACCGTGCTGCCCTCGCCGGCGGACGGGTGGCTCGGCACGCCCGGCTTCGCCGGACACCGCGCCGGCGGCACGGCCGCCCCCCGGTGGGTGGCGAGCGTGGACCAGGCCTCGGAGCGCGAGCTCGTCGTGACCGGTGAGGACGCGGCTTCAGGCATGCGGGTCTCGCTGGCCTGGCGCCTCGATGTCCACGGGGTGCTGCGGGTGTCCGGGTCGGCGACCAACACCGGCGCCATCGACGCGGAGCTCGACGTCGCCGCCCTGCGCGCGTTGCTGCCGCTGCCGGTCCGGGCGAGCGAGGTGCTCGACCTGACCGGCCGGTGGTGCCGGGAGCGCTCGCCGCAGCGGTCGGTGCTCGGCGACGGCACCCACCTTCGGGCCTCTCGCCGCGGGCGCACCGGGCACGACGCCACGCTCCTGCTGGCCGTCGGCACACAGGGTTTCGGCTTCGGCCACGGCGAGGTCTGGGCCACCCACGTGGCGTGGAGCGGCAACCACGAGCACCTCGTCGAGCGGCTGCCCGAGGGCGCCGGCATGCACCGGGCGGTGCTCGGCGGCGGCGAGCTGCTCGAGCCGGGCGAGGTGCGCCTGGCGCCGGGGGAGGCCTACACCGCCCCCGAGGTGGTGTTCGTGCACAGCACCGATGGCCTGGACGGGCTCAGCCGCAGGCTGTACCGCAGCCAGCGCGCGCAGCCGGGCTACCGGCGTACCGCTCGTCCGCTGGTGCTGAACACCTGGGAGGCGGTCTACTTCGAGACCGACCTGGCCCACCTGACCGCGCTCGCAGACCTCGCCGCACAGGTGGGGGTCGAGCGGTTCGTGCTCGACGACGGCTGGTTCGGCGGACGCCGGCACGACCGGGCCGGGCTCGGCGACTGGTGGGTCTCGCCGGAGGTGTGGCCCCAGGGCCTCGGGCCGCTGGTGGAGCACGTGCACGGCCTGGGCATGGAGTTCGGGCTGTGGTTCGAGCCGGAGATGGTCAACCTCGACTCCGACCTGGTGCGCGAGCACCCCGACTGGGTCCTCTGCCCGGCGGCCGGGCACCCGCGGGAGTGGCGCCACCAGCAGGTGCTCGACCTGGCCAACCCTGCCGCGGCGGGCTACGTGCTCGAGCGGGTCAGCGCGCTGGTGGGGGAGTACGCCATCGACTTCGTCAAGTGGGACCACAACCGCGACCTGATGGAGTCGGTGCGCCGCGACGGGGACCGGGCGGACCGGCCGGCCACCCACGCCCAGACCTCGGCCCTCTACGCCGTCCTGGACGAGCTGCGCCGCCGGCACCCGCGCCTGGAGGTCGAGTCCTGCGCCAGCGGCGGCGCCCGGGTCGACCTCGGCGTGCTCGCCCGCACCGACCGGGTCTGGACCAGCGACTGCAACGACGCGCTCGAGCGGGCCCGCATCCAGCGCTGGACCGGGCTGCTCGTGCCGCCGGAGCGGATGGGCAGCCACATCGGTCCGCCGCGCGCCCACACCACCCACCGGCACCTGGACCTGTCCTTCCGGGCGCTGGTGGCACTGCAGGGCCACGCCGGCCTGGAGTGGGACCTCACCACCTGCGACGCGCAGGAGCGGCAGGTGCTCGCCGCCTGGGCAGGGCTGTACCGCGAGCTGCGGCCGCTGCTGCACAGCGGCGACCCGGTGCGTGCGGACCTGCCCGACGACTCCCTGGTGGTGCAGGGGACGGTGGCGCCCGACCGGGGCGAGGCGGTGTTCCAGGTGCTGAGCCTGGAGACCGGGCCGGCGGCGACCCCCGGGCTGGTGCCGCTGCCCGGCCTGGACCGCGACCGCGCATACCGGGTGCGGGTGCGCACCGAGCTCGGTGAGCCCGCGACGGTCCAGGCCGCCGCTCCCGACTGGTGGTCGGCGGCCACCTCCGGAGGGCTGGAGGTCAGCGGCGCGCTGCTGACCGACGTCGGACTGCCGATGCCCGTGCTGGCCCCGGCCCAGGGGTGCCTGCTGCACCTGACCTGACACAATGTCCCGCATGCCCGCGCCCGACGCCCCCACCTCGCGCCTGCCCCGCATCCTGTCCGGCATGCAGCCCACGCACGACTCGCTGCACCTGGGCAACTACCTCGGGGCGCTGGTGCAGTGGGTCCGGCTGCAGGACTCCCACGACGCGTTCTACTGCGTCGTGGACCTGCACGCGATCACCGTCGAGGTCGACCCGGCGAAGCTGCGCGAGCGCACCCGCCGGACCGCGGCGCAGTACCTCGCCGGCGGGGTCGACCCCGGCCGCTCCACCGTCTTCGTGCAGAGCCACCTGCACGAGCACGCCGAGCTGGCCTGGGTGCTCTCGTGCATGACCGGCTTCGGCGAGGCCAGCCGGATGACGCAGTTCAAGGACAAGTCCGGCAAGCACGGCGCCGAGGGCACGACGGTGGGGCTGTTCACCTACCCGGTGCTCATGGCCGCCGACATCCTGCTCTACGCCGCCGACCAGGTGCCGGTCGGTGAGGACCAGCGCCAGCACCTCGAGCTGACCCGCGACCTGGCCCAGCGGTTCAACCGCCGCTACGGCCAGACGTTCACCGTGCCCGAGCCGCACATCGTCAAGGCGACGGCCAAGATCCAGGACCTGCAGGACCCCTCGTCCAAGATGAGCAAGTCCTCGGCCAGCCAGGCGGGGGTCATCGACATGCTCGAGGACCCCAAGGTCATCGCCAAGCGGATCCGCTCCGCCGTGACCGACACCGGCCGCGAGGTCCGCTTCGACGAGGAGGCCAAGCCGGGCGTCTCCAACCTGCTGCGCATCCACTCGGCCCTGTCCGGCCGCAGCATCATCGAGCTCGAGGCCGACTTCGAGGGCAAGGGCTACGGCGACCTCAAGAAGGAGGTCGCCGACGTCGTCGTCGACGTCGCCGCGCCGTTCCGTGAGCGCACCCTGGAGATCCTGTCCGACCCGGCCGAGCTGGACCGGATCCTCGCCGAGGGTGCCGAGCGGGCCCGCGACGTCGCCCACGCCACCTTGGCCACGGTCTACGACCGGGTCGGCTTCCTGCCCACCAAGCGCTGAGGGAGGACGCTCCCGTGCCGACGATCGGCGTCTCCATCGCCATCCCCGCCCCCTACGGCGAGGAGCTGCAGCGGCTGCGGGCGTCCTTCGGGGACCCGATGGCGGACTCGATCCCGACGCACGTGACGCTGCTGCCGCCGACCGAGGTCGACGGGGGCGACATGGACGCGATCGAGGACCACCTGGCCAAGGTGGCCGTGGCGCGCGACCCGTTCACGATGATGCTGCGCGGCACCGGCACCTTCCGGCCGGTCTCCCCGGTGGTGTTCGTGCAGGTGGCCGAGGGCATCGCCGAGTGCGAGCAGCTCGAGCACTCCGTGCGCAGCGGCCCGCTGCACCGGGAGCTGCAGTTCAACTACCACCCGCACGTCACCGTGGCCCACCACATCGACGAGGCGAGCATGGACCGCGCGTTCGCCGAGCTCGCCGACTACCGCTGCACCTTCACCGTGGACGCCTTCCACCTCTACGAGCACGGGGAGGACCTCGTGTGGCGACCGGTGCGCACCTTCGGATTTGATGGGCAGGTGGAGCACGTCGACGACGGGGGTATGCCGTGAAGCAGCTGCTGGTGCGGGCCAAGGCCACGCGGGGCTGGAAGGCCTGGAAGCGCTACAGCGACGTGCGCGGCAACATCCTCGCCGGCGGGGTGGGCTACTTCGCGTTCCTGTCCGTCTTCCCGGCGGTCGCCCTGGCGTTCACCGTCTTCGGCCTGGTCCTGCGCGGGCGCCCCGACCTGCTGGGCCACGTGACGTCGACGTTGGGCACCATGCTCCCCGGGTTCATCCAGGACGCCCAGCACCCTGACGCCCCGATCCCGGTCAAGGCACCGGCCGCCGGCGCCCTGACGATCACCGGCGTGGTCGCGTTCGTCAGCCTGGTCCTGGCCGGGCTGGGCTGGCTGGGCGGCCTGCGGGAGGGCATCCGGGCGGTCTTCGGCGTCACCGGCAGCGTCGGCAACGCGGTCACGAGCAAGCTGCGCGACCTCGGGGTGCTGGCGACCCTGGGGCTGGGCGTGTTCCTCTCCGCGGTGCTCACCGCGGTCGTCGGCGCGGCCGCCGGCTGGGCCGCCGAGCGCCTCGGCCTCGGCAACGCGGGCTGGCTGGTCACCAGCGCCGGGCTCGTCGTCAGCGCGGCCATCGACGCGACGCTGATGCTGCTGCTCTTCCGTGTCCTGGCTGACATCGACGTGGACTGGCGCCGGCTGCGGGACGGTGCGGTCGTCGGCGGCATCGCGTTCACGGTGATGAAGTACTTCGGCGCGTTCCTCATCGCCCGCGCCACCCGCAACCCCCTCTACGGCTCGATCGCCATCGTCGTCGGCCTGCTGTTCTGGCTCAACCTCATCGCCCGGGTGATCCTCATCGCCGCGGCGTGGGCGGCCAACGACGTGGGCCCGCTCAAGCCGGCCGCCGAGCCCGTCGGGCCGCAGTCCGGTCCGCCGCCGCGTGACCCCGCCCTGCCGAGCTTCGGCACCCGCGCGGCCGACCGCACGACGCTGGCCGCCGGCGCGGTGCTGGGCCTGACCGGGGCGATCGCGGTGCGCGCGGTCGGGCGGAGCCTTCGCGGCGTGCGCGACCTCGTCCGCTCCTGACCCCCTTGCGCAACTTAGCGCCGCTGGAACGAGCCAGAACCGGCCCGAGAGCGGCACTAAGTTGCGCAAAGGGGCCGGACAGGAGTGACGGCCCGGAGGGCAGGGGGTCCGACCGGGCCGTCACCGTCCTGGGGCCGAGCCGTCGTGCATCGGCCGGTGTCGACGTGACTCGAGTCTGCCGGTCGGCGGCCGCGCACCGCCTCCGACAAAAGGACGAGATCCCCGGCAGGCAGGGTGATTCGGCCTCACACCAACGCTGCAGGGGACCCCGTCAGCGTCGTGTCCGCCGGATCGCGCGGGTCGCCAGCGCACCCACCAGGGCCACCGCGCCGAGCAGGCCGACCCCGCCGACCCAGGGCCGCAGCGGCGGCGCGGCCAGGTCCGCCGGGGAGCCGGCCAGCAGGGTGCGCACCTGCAGCCCGGACCGGGCCTGCGAGAGCTTCCGCTCCACGGCGCCGGGCTCGACGAGGGTGCCGACCGGCTTGACCCTCGTGCCGTAGGCGAAGGCCCAGTCGAGCAGCTTCGCGGTGACCCGCCAGCTGCCGTTGGTGCCGGCCATCTGGGTGACGAGGTAGGTGTGCCCGTGCCGGGTCGCCGCCCCGATGAAGGTCTGCTTCGCGGCGATCGTGTAGCCGTTCTTGATGCCGATCGCGCCGGGGTAGTTGTAGAGCAGCCGGTCGTGGTTCTGGATGTCGTATGCCGGTCGCGCCCGTCCCCGGGCGTCCTTGCCGCCGGGGAACTTGATGTGCTTGGTCGCGACGTAGGTGCGGAAGTCCGGCAGCTGCATCGCGGCCCGGCCGATGAGGGCGAGGTCGTAGGCGCTGCTGGTCTCGCCCGGGCCGTCCAGCCCGCTGGGGTCGACGGCGAACGTGTCCAGCGCGCCGAGGTGCCGGGCGGTCGCGTTCATCTGGCCGACCGTGTGCGGGCGCCCGCCGTTGGCCGAGGCGAGGGCGTAGACCGCGTCGTTGGCCGACGCCATGAGCATCGCCTGGAAGAGCGTGCTGGCCCGGTATGCCGTGCCCGGCATGATCCCGACGCGGGTCCCGTCGGCGTTGGCGTCCTCCCGGTTCGCCATGACCATGGCCTCGGGGCGGACCCGGGGGATGAGCGCCAGGGCGGCCAGCGTCTTCAGCGTGCTGGCGGGCAGGAAGCGGGCGTGCGGTGCCTTTGCCGCCAGGACCTCGCCGGTGGTCATGTCGGCGACCAGCCACGAGCCGCACGGCATCGCCGGCGGGGCGGGCACGCCGGCCGGGCGGTCCACGATGACCCCGGGTCGGCCGAGCGCCTCCCCGCCGACCACCGGCCGGGAGGAGGCGGAGGCCGGGGCCGTGGTCGTCGAGGGGGTCGGGGTGCCGCCGGCGGCCGTCACCGCCGACGCCGGGGCACCGACGCCGAACGCGCCCGTCGCGGCGAGCAGGATGCTCGCCGCGAGGGCGCGTCCGGTGCGAGGCAGGGGTGACATCAACGGCATACCGTAGTCGTCCCCGAGCGGGTGCGGTGAGAGGTGCGCGGACTAGAACTTGCGCGTCAGGAGGGCGCGCTTGACCTCCTGGATCGCCTGCGTCACCTGGATGCCTCGGGGGCAGGCCTCGGAGCAGTTGAAGGTCGTGCGGCAGCGCCACACGCCCTCCTTGTCGTTGAGGATCTCCAGGCGCTGCTCGGCGGCCTCGTCGCGGCTGTCGAAGATGAACCGGTGGGCGTTGACGATGGCGGCCGGGCCGAAGTACTGCCCGTCGGTCCAGAACACCGGGCAGCTGGTCGTGCAGGCCGCGCACAGGATGCACTTGGTCGTGTCGTCGAACCGGTCCTTGTCGGCCTGGCTCTGCAGGCGCTCCTTGGTCGGCTCGTTGCCGTTGGTCACCAGGAACGGCATGACCTCGCGGTAGGCGTCGAAGAACGGCTCCATGTCGACGATGAGGTCCTTCTCCACGGGAAGGCCCTTGATCGGCTCGACGGTGATCGGCTTGTCCGGGTTGACGTCCTTGATGAGCGTCTTGCAGGCGAGCCGGTTCTTGCCGTTGATGCGCATCGCGTCCGAGCCGCACACGCCGTGGGCGCAGGAGCGGCGGAAGCTCAGCGAGCCGTCCTGCTCCCACTTGATCTGGTGCAGCGCGTCGAGGACGCGGTCCGTGGCGTGCGCGAGGACCTGGTACTCCTCGTAGTGCGCCTCGGTGTCGACCTCGGGGTTGAACCGCTGGATGCGCAGCGTGACGGTGAACGAAGGGACCTCGCCGGCGGGGGCGGCCCCGCCCGCGGGCTTCTCGGCGACAGCAGTCATCAGTACTTACGCTCCATCGGCTGGTAGCGGGTCACGGTCACCGGCTTGTAGTCGATCCGGACCTCGTTGGCGAAGGTGGGCTCACCCTCGGCGTCGGGGTTGATCGGCGCACGGTAGGCCATCGTGTGACGCATGAAGTTCACGTCGTCACGGGTCTCGTAGTCCTCGCGGAAGTGACCGCCGCGGGACTCCTTGCGGGCCAGGGCGCCGAGCGTGATGACCTCGGCGAGCTCGATGAGGAAGCCGAGCTCGACGGCCTCGAGCAGGTCGGTGTTGTAGCGCTTGCCCTTGTCCTGGACCACGACGTTGGCGTAGCGCTCCTTGAGCTCGTCGATGACCCCGAGGGCCTCCTTCATCGAGGCCTCGGTGCGGAACACCTGGACGTTGCGGTCCATGGTCTCCTGCAGCGCCTTGCGCAGGTCGGCCACGCGCTCGCCGGTGCCGCGGGAGCGGATCGCCTCGATCATCGAGGTGGTGTGCAGCTCCGGAGCCTCGGGCAGCTCGACCCACGGGGCGGTCGCGGCGAACTCCGCGGCGGCGATGCCGGCGCGGCGGCCGAACACGTTGATGTCGAGCAGCGAGTTGGTGCCCAGGCGGTTGGCGCCGTGGACGCTGACGCAGGCGACCTCACCCGCGGCGTACAGGCCGGGGACGACGTCGGTGTTGTTGCGCAGCACCTCGGCCTCGACGTTGGTCGGCACGCCACCCATCGCGTAGTGCGCGGTCGGGTAGACCGGCACCGGCTCGGTGTAGGGCTCGACGCCGAGGTAGGTGCGGGCGAACTCGGTGATGTCGGGCAGCTTGGCGTCGATGACGGCCGGCTCGAGGTGGGTCAGGTCGAGCAGGACGTAGTCCTTGTTCGGCCCGCAGCCGCGGCCCTCGCGCACCTCGTTGGCCATCGCGCGGGCGACCATGTCACGCGGCGCGAGGTCCTTGATGGTGGGGGCGTAGCGCTCCATGAAGCGCTCACCCTCGCTGTTGCGCAGGATGCCGCCCTCGCCGCGCGCGGCCTCGGACAGCAGGATGCCCAGGCCGGCCAGGCCGGTCGGGTGGAACTGGAAGAACTCCATGTCCTCCAGCGGCAGGCCCCGGCGGAAGGCCACGCCCATGCCGTCACCGGTGAGGGTGTGGGCGTTGGAGGTGGTCTTGAAGACCTTGCCGGTGCCGCCGGTGGCGAAGATGACGGCCTTGGCCTGGAAGACGTGGATCTCGCCGGAGGCCAGCTCGTAGGCCACGACGCCGGCGGTGCGCTGCTCGCCGTCGACCTCGGTCATGATCAGGTCGAGGACGTAGAACTCGTTGTAGAACTCCACGCCCTGCTTGACGCAGTTCTGGTAGAGCGTCTGCAGGATCATGTGACCGGTGCGGTCGGCGGCGTAGCAGGAGCGGCGGACCGCGGCCTCACCGTGGTTGCGGGTGTGGCCACCGAAGCGGCGCTGGTCGATGCGGCCCTCGGGGGTGCGGTTGAACGGCAGGCCCATCTTCTCGAGGTCGATGACCGCGTCGATGGCCTCCTTGCACATGATCTCCGCGGCGTCCTGGTCGACGAGGTAGTCGCCGCCCTTGACCGTGTCGAAGGTGTGCCACTCCCAGTTGTCCTCCTCGACGTTGGCGAGGGCGGCGCACATGCCGCCCTGGGCCGCGCCGGTGTGGGAGCGGGTCGGGTAGAGCTTGGTCAGCACCGCCGTGCGCACGCGCGAGGAGGACTCGAGCGCGGCGCGCATGCCGGCGCCACCAGCCCCGACGATGACGACGTCGTACTTGTGGGTCTGCATCAGTTGTCCTTACTTGGCGCAGAAGCTGGGCAGGTCACCGGCCGCCGCACCGGTCGGGCACGGGTCGAAGGTGAAGATGACGAGCGTGCCGAGCACGAGGACGACCACGGCGCTGAAGATGAGCAGGCTCTTCAGGACGAGGCGGGTCGAGTCCTTCTCGGTGTAGTCGTTGATGACGGTCCGCACGCCGTTGACGCCGTGGATCTCGGCCAGCCACAGCATGAGCAGGTCCCATACCTGCCAGAACGGGCTCGACCACTTGCCGCCGACGAAGGCGAAGTCGATCGCCTTGATGCCCTGGCCCATGACCAGGTTGACGAACAGGTGGCCGAGGACGAGGACCAGCAGCAGCACGCCGGAGCCGCGCATGAAGATCCAGGACCACAGCTCGAAGTTGCCGCGGCCGCGCAGGCGGCGCTTGTACGGCGAGCGCTTGGTCAGCTCGGTCAGCTTGGGACCGCGGTCGGTCGGGGTTGCAGTGCTCACGATGCCCAGCCCTTTCAGCCGAAGACGTGGGACAGGTGCCGGATCGCGAACGGCACGAAGAGGACGACCCAGATGGCGATGACGGCCCAGAACATCTGGCGCTGCACCTTCGGGCCCCGGGACCAGAAGTCCACGAGGATCACGCGGATCCCGTTGAAGGCGTGGAAGAGCACCGCGGCCACGAGGCCGAGCTCACCGAGCCCGACGATCGGGTTCTTGTAGGTGCCGATGACCGAGTTGTAGGCCTCGGGGGAGACCCGGACCAGCGCGGTGTCGAGCACGTGGGCGAAGAGGAAGAAGAAGATCAGCACGCCGCTGATGCGGTGCGCGACCCACGACCACATGCCTTCACGGCCGCGATACAACGTCCCGGATGCTGCCTGGGGCACGATGCGTCCCTTTCACGCGAGGAAGCTGGGACGACCGCCGTCGTCGTGCGCGCGTGGGCAGGGGACGGCTCCGTCCGGATCGCCCCAATGCTAGTGAGCGCCCAGGCCCGCGGAGTTCCCGGGTGCCGCCGTTGTGAGGAACCAGACACCTCAGGCGGCCCGCGCGCCCTCTCCGGCGGCGACCGCGGCGTAGTGGTCGAGCAGCTGGGCCACCAGGGCCGGCCAGGAGCGGGAGGACACCTGCCGGTATGCCGCGTCCCCCAGGGCCGCGCGCAGCGCCGCCCCGTGCGCGGGGTCGATCAGCGTCCGGACCTGGCGCTCCAGGGCGCCGGGGTCGTCCGGGTCGAACAGCAGCCCGGTCCGGCCGTGGGCGACCAGGTCCAGCGGGCCGCCCCGGGCCGGGGCCACGACCGCGAGCCCGCTGGCGGCGGCCTCCTGCAGGGTCTGGCCGAAGGTCTCCCGGGTGCCGGTGTGGACGAACACGTCGAGCGCGGCGTAGGCCCGGGCCAGCTCCTCGCCCTCGCGCCGGCCGAGGAAGACCGGCGGCAGGGTGGGGCGACCGGGGCTGGCGGCGACCGCCTCGGCCAGGGATGCCCCGAGGTGCTCTCGTGACGGACCGTCGCCGACGAGGACGAGGCGGGTGCCGGGCACGGTAGCCAGCGCGGCGAGCCGGTCGAGCTCCTTCTCCGGGGCGAGCCGCCCGACGTAGCCGAGCAGCAGCTCACCGCCGGGGGCGAGGGTCCGGCGCAGGGCACGGGTGCGGGCGTCCTGCCGCCAACCGGGGTGGAACAGGCCGGCGTCGACGCCGCGTCCCCAGAGCGCGGTCCGGGGCACCCCGTGGTCGCGCAGGTCCTGCAGGGCGGAGGTGGAGGGCGCCAGGGTCAGCCCGGCCTGCCCGTGGATCCGCCGGATCCAGCGCCACGCCGCCCGGGAGGCGGCCCGCCCGGCCGGGCCGCGGCCGTGCTGGCGCAGGTAGGAGGCCATGTCGGTCTGGTAGACCGCGACCGCCGGCAGGCCCAGCCGGGTCGCGGCGGCCAGGCCGCGGGCCCCGACGACGAACGGGCTGGCCACGTGCACCACGTCCGGCCCGAACGCGGCCAGCACCTCCTCGACCTCCCCGGTGGGCAGCCCGACCGGGAACTGCCGCACCGGCACGCTGGCCACGGTGTGCACGGGAAAGCCGGCGAAGGTCGGCGGGGCCGGATGGGGCGCGATGACGACGGCCTCGTGGCCGGCGTCGCGCAGGCACTCGAGCACCCGGCAGACGCTGGTGGTCACCCCGTTGAGGGTCGGCAGGAACGACTCGGTCACGATCGCGATCCGCACGCCACCACGGTCGCGAGCCCCGGTGATCTGCGGGTGACGTCACCGGGAGGGGCGAATGACGAGGTGGTGACCGCCGAGCGCTCCGGCCGCGGGGCCGCCGCGGTCAGGGCCGGCGGGCGACCAGCTGCCAGGAGGAGCCGATGTCGCGGTACGGCGTGGTGCCGCACAGCTCGATCTCCAGCCGCTCCAGCTCGGCGTAGAACTCGGGGTCGTGCTTGGGCTCGTTGCTCGCGACCATGTTCATCAGCCCGCGCTGGCCGTAGTGGCCGACCTCCTGCAGCGCCGTTGCGCCCAGCATCGCCCGCGCCTGCTCCACCCCGACGTGCGTCATCGAGTGGGCGAACGTCACCGACTCGCGGGTGCCGCTGGCCAGCAGGTCCCGTGCGCCGGCCAGGTCGAGGTCGCGCACCCGCACCAGGACGTCGGCATCGGGGTTCGGGGCCATCAGCGAGAGGAATCCGCCCGGGCCGACGTGCCCTGCCGCTGCCGCGACGGCAGCCGCGGGGTCGGCCAGGTAGTGGATGACGAAGTGGAACAGCACGACGTCGAAGCTGCCGAGCCCGAGCCGGGCGAGGTCGTCCACGCCGGCGTGGACCGTGACGACCCGGTCGGCGAGTCCCGCCGCGTCGGCCTGCGCCCGCGCGACGCCGAGCATCCCCTCGCTCGGGTCCACGAGGGTGACGTCGTGGCCGAGCGCCGCCAGCCGCAGCGACTCGGTGCCGTCCCCTCCGCCGAGGTCGAGCACCCGCAGCCCCGTCCCCATCGACGCGAGGTGCGTGTCGAGCACGTGCCCGACCACGGCATACCGCAGCCGGCCCCACGGGCTGGCCTGCCACTCCCGCCACGAGGCCAGGTGCTGGTCGAAGACGGCTGGGTCCGTGTCAGTGCTCGCGGGCATGGCGCGGAGCATGCCACAGCGGTCGGCTAGGTTCTGCGCCATGACTTCCGAGGCGGGGCCGACCATCGAGGGCTTGTATGCCGTGATCCCCGCCGGGGGTGCCGGGACCCGCCTCTGGCCGCTGTCGCGGGCCTCCTCGCCGAAGTTCCTGCACGACCTGACCGGCTCGGGGCGCTCGCTGCTCCAGGCCACGTGGGACCGGCTGGCCCCGCTGTGCGGCACCAACATCGTCGTGGTCACCGGCGTCGCCCACCGCGACGCCGTGGCCGCCCAGCTGCCCGACCTGCCCTACGACTCGCTGCTGGCCGAGCCCTCGCCGCGCGACTCCGCCGCCGCGATCGGCCTGGCCGCGGCGCTGCTCGAACGGCGCGACCCCGATGCGGTGGTCGCCTCGTTCGCCGCCGACCACGTCATCACCGGCGAGGACCGGTTCGCCGCCTGCGTCGCGGAGGCGGTCGCCGTGGCCCGCGCTGGCAAGGTCGTCACCATCGGCATCGAGCCGACCCACCCGGCGACCGGGTTCGGCTACATCCAGGCCGGGGAGCCGCTGGCCGTCGAGGGGGCGCCGCGGGCGCTGTCGGTGCGCTCGTTCGTGGAGAAGCCGGACGAGGCGACGGCCACGGCATACCTGGCGACCGGTGAGTACCGCTGGAACGCGGGCATGTTCGTCGTCCGGGCCTCGGTGCTGCTGGACCTGCTGGCGGACTACCAGCCGGGCCTGGCCGAGGGGCTGCGGGCCATCGCCGCCGACCCGAGTCGGCTGGCCGACGTCTGGCCGACGCTGACGAAGATCGCGATCGACCACGCCCTGGCCGAGCCGGCGGCCCGTGACGGGAAGGTCGCGGTGATCCCCGGCGACTTCGGCTGGGACGACGTGGGCGACTTCGCCTCCCTGGCCGGGCTGCTGCCCAGCGCCGGCGACGACCTCAAGGTCCTGGGGACCGCGGTGGAGGACGTGCTGCTGCACGACGCCTCGGGCCTGGTGGTCTCCGGGACCGGGCGCACGGTCGCCGTCCTCGGCCTCGACGACGTCGTCGTCGTCGACACGCCCGACGCCCTGCTGGTCACCACCCGCGCCCGTGCGCAGGAGGTCAAGGCCCTGGTGGACCGGCTCAAGGAGTCCGGCCGCACCGACCTGACCTGACGGGCACGACCCGATCCGGTCGACCACCCAGCCGCAGTGGGCCAGCGAGCTGATGACCGATTACTACTGAGCCGGCTCGACCAGCAGCTCCGCGACCCGGTCCAGCACGGAGCCGGGCACGCCGCACGAGCTCAGGTAGGCCCGGGTCCCGCCGTGCGCGCGGTCGACGTGCTCCAGCGCCCCGTGCATGGCCGAAGCCGGGGTGCGCCAGGCCCGCTCGGCGTCCGCCCGCTCGGCCGAGCCCGGTGCCAGCTCCTCGATCATCGCCTCGACGCCGAGCCGCTCGCCGCTGTGCGCGTAGTCGTCCGCGACCACCTCGCGCGGCACCCCGACCAGGTCGAGGAGCAGGCCCACGAGCAGGCCGGTCCGGTCCTTGCCGGCGTGGCAGTGCACGACGACCGCGCCGTCCTCGAGCCCCGCGGCGACGGTCCGCACCGCCTCGCCGACCCGCACGACGTTGCGGTCGAGGCTGCCGCGGTAGAGAACGTGCACGTCGACCTCGGCCTCCGCGTCCCGCTCGTGGTCGCGGTCCTCGTCGATCCAGGGCACCAGCCGGTATGCCGGGTGGCCGGCGAACGGGTGCTCCGCACCGATCTCCCGGGGTGAGCGCAGGTCGACGATGCGGGCGACCGCGTGGTCGGCGAAGGCGGCCCGGCCGCGGGCGTCGAGACGGTCGAGGGTGTCGGTGCACAGCAGGGCGCCGGCGCGGACCCGGCCACCCCCGGTGACCGGCAGGCCACCGACGTCCCGGGCGTTGACGCAGCCGCTCCAGTCCAGGTCCCGAACCCCCATGGCGGCCAACCTAGCGGGGCACGTCCCGGCTCTGCCGAGGTTGGGGGCGCTCTGCCGCGGCTGCAACCTCGGCAGAGCCACGCGAACCTCGGCACAGCGCGCCGGGCCGGCCGAACCCTGGCGACCGGACACGCGTTGGCCCGCGTTTCGGGGCCGCGGAGAGCTCCGGACGCGGGCCAAGCGGTGTTCGGTGGGGGAGGTCTGGCTCGCTAGGGTCGCGGCCATGGACTCGGCGCGCGCGGCAGTGATGGACCTCGGCTACCGGCACCTGTTGCGGCCGGGGCTCTTCCGCCTCGGCGGTGGCGACGCCGAGACCGCCCACCACGCCACCCTCGACGCGGTCGAGCGGCTGGGCGAGCACCCCGCGGCGCTGCGGGTGCTCCGGCTGCTGACCGGGGGAGAGCGCCGCCCGCGCACGGTCGCCGGCATCACCTTCCCCGGCGTCGTCGGCCTCGCCGCCGGGGTCGACAAGAACGGCGTCGGGGTCAAGGCGTGGGGCTCGATGGGCTTCGGTCACGCCGAGCTCGGCACCGTGACCGCCCACGCCCAGCCCGGCAACGACCGGCCGCGCCTGTTCCGGCTCAAGGCCTCCCGGGCCATCGTCAACCGGATGGGCTTCAACAACGAGGGGGCGGCGGCGCTCGCGGCGCGGCTGCGCGCGGCCGGGCCGGCCGGCATACCGATCGGGGTGTCGCTGGGCAAGACCAAGGTGACCCCGCTGGAGGAGGCGACCGAGGACTACCTCACGTCGCTGCGGGCGCTGGACGGGCTGGCCGACTACGTCGCGGTCAACGTGTCCAGCCCCAACACCCCGGGGCTGCGCTCGCTGCAGGACGCCGGGCCGCTGCGCGAGCTGCTCACCGCGATCACCGCCGAGGCGGCCGCCCTCGCCGCCGCCCGCGGGCAGGAGCCGACCCCCGTCTTCGTCAAGGTCGCCCCCGACCTGACCGACAGCGCCATCGACGAGGCCCTGCAGGTCTGCACCGACACCGGTGTCCGCGCGGTCATCGCCACCAACACCACGCTCAGCCGCGACGGGGTGGCGCTGCGCGACATCCACCTGGCCCGCGAGGCCGGCGGGCTGTCCGGGGCGCCGCTGACGGCCCGTGCCCGCGAGGTCGTCGGCTACATCACCCGGCACACCGACCTGCCGGTCATCGGGGTCGGCGGCATCATGACGGCCGCCGACGGCGCCGCGATGCTCGACGCCGGGGCGAGCCTGCTGCAGGTCTACTCCGGCTACATCTACGCCGGCCCGGCCCTGGTCGACGAGCTCAACGCGATGGACGCCCGACGCGGCTGAGGCCGCGTGAGATCGGCCACCGGCGGTTCGGTCGCGGGCCGGTGAACACTAGGCTCACGCCCATGGCAGAGACCCCGTCCGCGCGCAGCGAGTCCGACCTCCCGATCGCCCCGGTCTACGACCAGGCCGACCTCGAGGGCTTCGACCCGGAGAGCAAGCTCGGCGCGCCGGGGCAGTACCCGTTCACCCGCGGCGTCTACCCGACGATGTACACCGGCAAGCCGTGGACGATGCGCCAGTACGCCGGCTTCGGCACCGCCAGGGAGTCCAACGAGCGCTACCACCAGCTGGTCAGCGCCGGCACCGGCGGCCTGTCCGTGGCCTTCGACCTGCCGACCCAGATGGGCTACGACTCCGACGAGGCCATCGCCCACGGCGAGGTCGGCAAGGTCGGCGTGGCGATCGACTCGATCGACGACATGCGCACGCTGTTCCACGACCTGCCGCTGGACAAGGTCAGCACGTCGATGACGATCAACGCCCCCGCCTCGACGCTGCTGCTGATGTACCAGCTGGTGGCGGCCGAGCAGGGGATCGCCGGCAACCAGCTCACCGGCACGATCCAGAACGACGTGCTCAAGGAGTACATCGCCCGCGGCACCTACATCTACCCGCCGAAGGAGTCGCTGCGCCTGATCAGCGACATCTTCGCCTACTGCCACCGGGAGATCCCGCGCTGGAACACGATCTCCATCTCCGGCTACCACATGGCCGAGGCCGGGGCGACGCCCGCGCAGGAGATCGCCTTCACCCTGGCCAACGCCAAGGAGTACGTCCGCACCGCGATCGCCGCCGGGCTGGACGTCGACGACTTCGCCCCGCGCCTGTCCTTCTTCTTCGTCGCCCGCACCACGCTGCTGGAGGAGGTCGCGAAGTTCCGCGCGGCCCGTCGCATCTGGGCGCGGATCATGAAGGAGGAGTTCGGCGCCAAGAACCCCAAGTCGATGATGCTGCGCTTCCACACCCAGACCGCGGGCGTGCAGCTGACCGCGCAGCAGCCGGAGGTCAACCTCGTCCGGGTGGCGCTGCAGGGCCTGGGCGCCGTGCTCGGCGGCACGCAGAGCCTGCACACCAACTCGTATGACGAGGCCATCGCCCTGCCCACCCAGAAGGCGGCGCGGCTCGCCCTGCGCACGCAGCAGGTCATCGCGTTCGAGACCGACGTGACCAAGACGGTCGACCCCTTCGCCGGCAGCTACGTCGTGGAGTCGATGACCGACGACCTCGAGGGCGCGGCGCTGGAGCTGATCCAGGCGGTCGAGGACAAGGGCGGGGCGGTCGCCGCGATCGAGCAGGGCTTCCAGAAGTCGGAGATCGAGCGCTCGGCCTACCGGGTAGCCCTGGAGATCGACAACAAGGAGCGCACCGTCGTCGGGGTCAACAAGTACACCCTGGACGAGGAGGAGCCCTACGAGCCGCTGCGGGTCGACCCCCAGATCGAGGTCGACCAGTGCGAGCGGCTCGCGACGCTGCGCAAGGAGCGCGACAACGACGCCGTCGAGCGCGCGCTCGACGACCTGCGCACCGCGGCGCGGGGCTCGGACAACGTGCTGTTCCCGATGCGCGAGGCGCTCAAGCTGCGCGCGACCGGCGGCGAGGTCAGCCACGCGCTGCGTGACGTGTGGGGCCTGTACGTCCCGCGCGAGACCTTCTGATGGGGGAGGCCACGATCCGGCGGGCGACCGCCGACGACGTGCCCGCCATGGTCGACCTGCTGGCCGACGACGTCCTCGGTGCCGGGCGCGAGCAGCCCGGCGACCCGGCATACCTGCGGGCGTTCGCGGCGATCGCGGCCGACCCGAACCAGTGGCTCATGGTCGCCGACGCGGACGGCGAGGTCGTCGGGACCCTCCAGCTGACCGTCATCCCCGGCCTGTCGCACCGCGGCACGACCCGCGCCCAGGTCGAGGCGGTGCGCGTGGCGACGAGCCAGCGGGGCAGCGGCCTGGGCACCCGGCTGCTCGAGTGGGCGGTCGGCCAGTCCCGCGAGCTCGGCTGCGCGTGCTGCAGCTGACCTCCAACGCCTCGCGCACCGACGAGCACCGGTTCTACGAGCGGCTCGGCTTCGAGGCCAGCCACACGGGTTTCA
This sequence comes from Oryzihumus leptocrescens, assembly GCF_006716205.1. Lineage (GTDB taxonomy): Bacteria > Actinomycetota > Actinomycetes > Actinomycetales > Dermatophilaceae > Oryzihumus > Oryzihumus leptocrescens. Next base: position 598,419 of record NZ_VFOQ01000001.1, read on the forward strand.
AGCTCGCCCTGACTTGATGTCTTCGGAGATCCGGGCCTACAGGTGACAGCCAATCGTTAAGGCGCGGTTGCTTTCTCCGGTTGCTACCGAAACTTTCGCCACATTCCAATTCCGCTTAGGCCCACATAGACGGCGACTAGCACGCCAGCCAGTAGCTGAGCACTTGCGGCGTAAGCTCCTACCGCCGCTGCAAGAAGGGCGAAGGATACTGTGGCGAACTCTTCGAAGAACACTGTGGCGAACTCGGGGCGCACATAGACTGGATCGCCGCGATGGATTCCGAGGCGATTGCGCATGGAAAGATCCATCGCGATGGCCGGTAAATCAACGCTCCCTGTCATATCAAGCACGTCAAAGACCCCTCCTAGGCGAGGTTGACGCTGCTCGCGCTCCTCCAAGACGCGTGCGGAGACGCGTCGGATCTGGTCATTTTCGCGAGACAGTGCTTCCACGATTACCCGGGAGCCCGAGGCCACCCCCAAGATGTCCAGTACGCCGGCGGGCAGGCGGACGACGGGCTTCTCCATGTCCATGGTGGTCGCCCCGACGACACGGACAATCGTGTGGCGAAACGAGAACGCGCGACGGCGGAGCGTTCCGACCTTCGGGTCGATCGACTCGATGTGAACCAGTTCCCCCTCGCGCATTCCAATGGCTACGGAGACAGTCTCGTCGAGAGCGACCTCGCGTGGCCCGATTCTGTCCGCGAAAGCCGTTCGCACGGCGAAGGATGTGATTGGGTCCTGTTCCGCCCCGTCGACACCCATCCGATTACTCACCTTGACCCACCCGGTGTTGTGAATTTTGGCCGCAAGGCTGTTAAGAATCACAAAGTAAGAATGAGGGTTGTCCAAGACGTCGTTGAACGACGAGGAATCAATGGTTTGGAAGTATTCGGTTCCATCGGCCGCTCGACCGTCCATGCCGTCTGTCCACGAGAGCGGAATCTTACGGTAGGGCTTGGTTCGGTGTTCGGCGTGAACTCTTTGTCCGTTGGCCATGCTCAATGTCCCCACTGGTTCCGCCAACAGGAAGCGGCGGGCCCGCACGCGCTGCTCGCGGCTGAGAAGAAACACGACGACAGGCTCGCCTGCGACCTCACCGGGGATCTCCATCCAGGCCGGCTCTCCAACCAGCCGAAGGGTGGCGTGGTCCCGCAAGGTCTCGCGTACCTTCTCCACGGCGTGGTGCGCAGTCGGCACAGGACACAGATAGCGATCCACGACGCTGGTGCAACTGCTCTTCCGGAGATATCCAGGCAGGCCAACGCCGCCGTCTTTGTCAATCACTGCCGCGCCGAGGGGCTGGCCTTGCGACAACACGAGGGGAAGCTCGTGTCGTTGATCGGACTGCACTAGATGCAGCCTTGACTCGCACCCGGTCACTTGAGGTCCTTGAAGAAGATCCGGGTGCCGGCCGTTGCAGTCAGGATCCGGTAGCCGTGCTTGTGGTAGAAGTCCGTGGCGGGTCGCTTCACGGTTTTCCCCTGCGGGTACAGGTCGCTATTTACCAAGATGATCCCAGCAAAGGTCTGTGCAGCCTGGCTTTCCACGTGCTGTAGCAGGATGCCGCCGAGTCCCTCATTCCGGCGGTTTTCGGCAACAACGATGTTGGCCAGCTCGAGCACATCGGGGGCGAAGTTGACCGTGTAGCAGAAGCCGACCAAGGAGCCGCCGTCCTCCGCGACTGCGGAGGGAAAGGTTGCGAGCTGCGCAGCAACGCGGTCCGCGTGAGGTTCTCGGCTCAACTCGTTGCGGTACATCTTCAAGATGGGCTCGAGGTCATGAGAATGTGCTGTGCGAACCTGCGGCATGCCGGGAGCGTAGTGGGTGTTGAGGTTCCCGGCCCGAACCTGAACTGGCTGGGCATGCGGGGGTTCGCCACTGCCCGTTCAGGTTGCCGGATCAGTCAGGTGGGGGATCCTCGGGCCGTTTCGCCGATGATCTGGTTAAGGGCCCGTGGCTCGAGGCGGCGGAGGCGGGACCGTGGGTAGGGTCGGCGCCGCTAGGCTGCTGAGCCTGTGAGCCAGTCACCCGTGCACGACCAGGTCACCGCCGCCGTGAAGCGCCTCGGCGGTGACCTCGTCGCGCTGCGCCGGGACCTGCACGCCCATCCCGAGCTGTCCGGCAAGGAGACCCGCACGACCTCGGTCGTGGCCGAGGCGATGTCCCGGGCCGGGCTGCGGGTGCGGCCCCTGGCCGGCACCGGCCTGGTGGCCGACATCGGCCCGGTCGACGCGGCATACCGGGTGGCGCTGCGCGCCGACCTCGACGCGCTGCCGCTGATGGAGGTGACCGGGCTGCCCTGGGCCTCGCGCACCGAAGGGGTCTGCCACGCCTGCGGCCACGACGTGCATGTCGCCGCCGTCGTCGGTGCCGGCCTGGTCCTCAAGGGGCTGGAGCGCCAGCTCGAGGCCCGCGGCCTGGCCGTGCGCCTGCTGTTCCAGCCGGCCGAGGAGGTCATGCCCGGCGGGGCCCACGACGTGGTCGCCCAGGGCGGGCTCGAGGGTGTCAACCGCATCCTCGGCCTGCACTGCGACCCGACCATCGACCTGGGCCAGGTCGGACTGCTGGAGGGCCCGATCACCGCGGCGGCCGACTCGGTCACCGTGACCTTGTCCGGCCGGGGCGGGCACACCTCCCGCCCGCACCTGACCCAGGACCTCACCTACGCCCTGGGCAAGGTGCTCACCGACGTCCCCGCGGTGCTGTCCCGGCGGGTCGACCCCCGCGCCGGCGTCGCGCTGGTGTGGGGCGCGGTCCACGCCGGGGTCGCCCAGAACGTCATCCCGTCCACCGGCATGGTCAGCGGCACCCTGCGCATGCTCGACGCGGCCGTGTGGGAGGAGGTCGGCCCGCTCATCGAGGAGACGGTCCGCAACGTGGTCTCCCCGTATGGCGTGTCCGCCCACCTCGAGCACGTGCGCGGCGTGCCGCCGCTGGTCAACGACGGGCCCTCGGTCGCCGCGCTGGAGTCGGCGGCGCTGGCGCTCATCGGCCCCGACGCGGTCACCGGCACCCGGCAGTCGCTCGGCGGCGAGGACTTCGCGTGGTACCTGCAGACCGTGCCCGGGGCGATGGCCCGGCTGGGCACCCGCACCCCCGGCGGTCCCACCTACGACCTGCACCAGGGCGACCTGGTCGTCGACGAGGGCGCCATCCCGGTGGGGGCGGCGCTGCTCGCCGGGGCGGCCCTGGCGTCCCCGCTGGTCAGGGGCGCCCGGAGCGCCATATAGCGGTGACGTAACAGTTGGGACACCGGCTCGGGGAGTTGGCAGACACCACCGTCGGGCTGGGGATAGAGTCGCCGCGACTCGCGCCTCGGGGCGTGACCGGCTCCGCGGAACGGCGGACGGGACGGGCCAAACCGCCCGCTGCCGTGCCTCCCCGGAGCAACCACAGATATCCAGAAGGAGTACCCCTTGCGTCGGGTGATCAAGGTCGCGGCCGCCATGTCGGTCGCAGCGGTGGCTCTTGCCGCCTGCGGCAACAGCAGCAACACCTCCACGAGCGGTGCCTCGTCGAGCGGTGGCGCCGCGAAGGTCAAGATCGGCATGGCCTACGACGTGGGTGGCCGTGGCGACCAGTCGTTCAACGACGCCGCCGCCGCCGGCCTCGACAAGGCCAAGAAGGACCTCGGCATCGACGCCAAGGAGGCCGAGGCCACCCAGGGCGAGCCCGAGTCGGCCCGCGAGGAGCGCCTCCAGCAGCTCATCGACGCCGGCTACAACAACGTCGTCGCCGTCGGCTTCGCCTACGCCCCGGCCGTGGCCAAGATCGCCAAGGCCAACCCCGACGTGAAGTTCGCGATCGTGGACTCGACGGACGCCACCGGCGCCAACATCGAGAACCTCACCTTCGCCGAGCAGGAGGGCTCCTACCTCGTCGGTGCAGCCGCCGCCCTGAAGTCCAAGACGGGCAACATCGGCTTCGTCGGTGGCGTCAACGTCGACCTGATCAAGAAGTTCGAGGCGGGCTACGTCGCCGGCGCCAAGGCGGTCAACCCGAACATCAAGGTCCAGGTCAAGTACCTCTCGCAGCCGCCGGACTTCTCCGGCTTCGGTGACCCGGCCAAGGGCAAGACCGCGGCCGAGGGCATGTACCAGAACGGCGCCGACGTGGTCTACCACGCGGCCGGTGGCTCCGGTGGCGGCGTCTTCTCCGCCGCCAAGGCCGCGGGCAAGCTGGCCATCGGTGTCGACTCCGACCAGGCCCTCACCGCCCCGGCCGACGTCCGCAGCGTCATCCTCACCTCGATGATCAAGAAGGTCGACGTCGCCGTCTACTCCTTCATCACCGACGTGAAGGACAACAAGTTCCAGTCCGGCAACAAGGTCTTCGACCTCAAGGCCGGCGGCGTCGACTACGCCACCACCGGTGGTCTGGTCAACGACATCAAGGCCAAGCTGGACGCCTACAAGCAGCAGATCATCGACGGCAAGATCCAGGTTCCGACCAAGCCGTGACCCTGAGGGGTTGACGCGGGGCCCGGGTGGGCGCGGTAGCGTTTCCACCCGGGCCTTTGCGTTGCCTTGGCCAGCAGGACGCTCGCAATGAGGCGAGCCAGATCGAGGAGTGTGCACCATCACCGACTCCGCCATCGCGCAGGTCGGCACCGGGAGCTCGCAAGCCCCGGCCGTTGAGCTCCGGGGCATCACCAAGCGCTTCCCCGGCGTCGTCGCGAACAAGGACATCGAGATCACCGTCCGTCGCGGCACGGTCCACGCCATCGTCGGTGAGAACGGCGCGGGCAAGTCCACCCTGATGAAGATCCTCTACGGCGTGCAGCGCCCGGACGAGGGCACCATCACCGTGGACGGCCGGGAGGTGCACCTGCACAGCCCGTCCGACGCCATCGAGGCCGGCATCGGCATGGTGTTCCAGCACTTCATGCTGGCCGACAACCTGACCGTCCTCGAGAACGTCGTCCTCGGCGCCGAGAAGATGTACGGCATCGGCGACAAGGCCCGCGCGCGGATCGAGCAGATCTCCAGCGACTACGGCCTCGACGTGCACGCCGACGACATGGTGGCCGACCTCGGTGTCGGCAAGCGCCAGCGCGTCGAGATCCTCAAGGTGCTCTACCGCGGCGCCAAGACGCTGATCCTCGACGAGCCGACCGCGGTCCTGGTGCCCCAGGAGGTCGACGAGCTGTTCGACAACCTGCGCGAGCTCAAGTCCGAGGGCCTGACCGTCATCTTCATCTCGCACAAGCTCGACGAGGTGCTCTCCGTCGCCGACGACATCACCGTCATCCGGCGCGGCACCACCGTCGCCACGGTCGACCCCAAGGCGGTCACGGCCCGGCAGCTGGCCGAGCTGATGGTCGGCTCCGAGCTGCCGACGCCCAGCACCGAGGAGTCCACGGTCACCGACCGCCCGATCCTCACCATCCGGGGCCTGTCGATGCCCGGTGCGGGGGAGCGCCCGGTGCTCGACGACGTCTCGCTGACCATCCACGCCGGAGAGGTGCTCGGCATCGCCGGCGTCGAGGGCAACGGCCAGGCCGAGCTCGTCGAGGCGATCATGGGCATGCGCGAGCCGAGCGCCGGCACCGTCGAGCTCGAGGGCAAGGACATCACCGAGTGGGACGTCCGCCAGATCCGCGAGGCCGGCGTCGGCTACATCCCCGAGGACCGGCACCGGCACGCCCTGCTGCTGGACGCCCCGCTGTGGGAGAACCGCATGCTCGGCCACCAGACCGAGGACCCCAACGTCAAGGGCCCGTGGGTCGACGCCAAGGGCGCCAAGGCCGACACCGAGCGCATCGTGCGCGAGTACGACGTGCGCACCCCCTCGATCTTCGTCACCGCCGCCTCGCTGTCCGGTGGCAACCAGCAGAAGCTGATCATCGGGCGCGAGATGAGCCACCACCCGCGGGTGCTCATCGCCGCCCACCCCACCCGTGGCGTCGACGTCGGCGCGCAGGCGGCGATCTGGGACCACATCCGCGACGCCCGTCGCGAGGGCCTGGCCGTGCTGCTGATCTCCGCCGACCTCGATGAGCTGATCGGCCTGTCCGACACCATCCGGGTCATCCTGCGTGGCCAGCTGTCGGGCGAGTTCGACCCCGACAACGTCACCGCCGAGGACCTCGGCGCCGCGATGACCGGCGCAGGGGCACGGCATACCGAGACCGCGACGGAAGGTGAGCCCCGATGAAGGCCCTCGACCTGCGAAAGCTGGGGCTGGCCGTGGCCGCCCCGGTGCTGGCGATCCTCGTGGCGTTCGTCGTCACCTCGATCGTGCTGCTGGCGGCCAAGGACCCGGTGGGTGCCGTGTGGACCCAGCTGCTCACGCCGCCGAAGCCGCGCCTGGTGGTCGCGATCATCAACAGCGCTGCTGTCTACTACCTGTCGGCCATCGCCGTGGCGGTGGGCTTCCGGATGAACCTGTTCAACATCGGCGTCGACGGGCAGTACCGCGTGGCGGCGTTCGCCGCGGCGGTCTTCGCCGGCCAGGGCTGGCTCCCGGGCCCGCTCAACGTCCTCGTCTCGCTGGTGATCGCCATGGTCGCCGGCGCGTTCTGGGCCGGCATCGCCGGCTGGCTCAAGGTGACCCGTGGTGTCTCCGAGGTCATCTCGACGATCATGCTCAACGCGATCGCCACGGCGCTGGTGTCCTTCCTGCTGGGCAAGGTCGCCAAGTCGACCTCCGGCAGCAACGTCACCAACACCAAGACGATCCCGGCGGACTCCCAGCTCGGCGGCTTCGGGCTCATCCCGGGCACGCCCAACAAGATCTACACGCTGATCCTGGTCTCGATCCTCATCGGCTTCCTCTACTGGCTGGTGCTCAACAAGACCCGCTTCGGCTACGACCTGCGCGCCACCGGCCGCTCCGAGTCGGCCGCTGTCGCCAGCGGCGTCAACGTCAAGCGCATGGTCCTGACGGCCATGCTCATCTCGGGCGCCATCGCCGGCCTGGTCGGCATGCCGCTGCTGTTCGGCCAGGACTTCTCCTACGGCACGACGTTCCAGCCGGGGCTGGGCTTCGCCGGCATCGCCATCGCGCTGCTCGGCCGCAACAACCCGATCGGTGTCGCGTTCGGCGCGCTGCTGTGGTCCTACCTCGAGCAGCAGAGCAACGGCCTGCAGATCACCGCGAACGTCAGCTCGCAGATCGTCTACATCATCCAGGGCGTCATCGTCCTCGCCGTCGTCATCGCCTACGAGGTGGTGCGCCGCACCGGCCTGCGCATGGAGCAGCGCAGGGTCGCCCGTGAGCTGTCGGAGACTACGACCGCCCCGACCCCCGAAGGAGCCCCGGCATGAGCGCGGCCGGACTGCACGTCTCGTCCGAGGTCCTGCCGGAGACGCCTCCCAAGGGCACCCGCCGCCGGATCAGTGCGCCGACCGTGGTCGGCATCTTCCTCGCCGCCGTCGCCGTCATCTCGATCCTGCGGGTGGTCACCGGCGCCAACGACCTGGCCTCCTCCGGTGCCCTGGCCGCCGCGATCGGCCTGGCCGTCCCGATCGGCATGGCCGGTCTGGGCGGTCTGTGGAGCGAGCGCGCCGGCGTGGTCAACATCGGCCTCGAGGGCATGATGATCCTCGGCACCTGGGGCGCCGGCTTCTTCGGCTGGCACTGGGGCCCGTGGGCCGGCCTGTTCGGCGCCGTGCTGATGGGTGTCGTCGGTGGCGCGATCCACGCGCTGGCCACCGTGGTGTTCGGCGTCGACCACATCGTCTCCGGCGTGGCGGTCAACATCATCGGCCTCGGCGTCGCGAAGTACCTCGCCGCGCGCGTCTTCACCGGTGCCGCCGGCGGTGGCCCGACCCAGTCGCCGCCGGTCGCGGACCTGCCCTCCGTCACCGTCCCGGGGGCGTCCTCCGGGCTGGGCACGCTGGAGCAGAAGCACATCTTCTTCGTCTCCGACCTGGCCGGCGTGGTGCGCTCGGTCATCACCGACCTGTCGGTCGTGACGATCATCGCGGTCCTGCTGGTGGTGGCGACCTGGTGGATCCTGTGGAAGACGGCGTTCGGCCTGCGGCTGCGCTCCTGCGGTGAGAGCCCGGTGGCCGCCGAGACCCTGGGCGTCAACGTCTACCGCTACAAGTTCCTGGCGGTGCTGGTCTCCGGTGGCCTGGCCGGCCTCGGTGGTGGCTACCTCGCCCTCGTCGCGGCCAACATCTACCGCGACGGGCAGACCGGCGGACGCGGTTACATCGGTCTCGCCGCGATGATCTTCGGCAACTGGCGCCCCGGCGGCCTGGTCAGCGGCGCCGCGCTGTTCGGCTACACCGACGCGGTGCAGCTGCGCGGCGGCGGCACCACCGTCCACGCCATGCTGCTGCTGCTCGCGGTGCTCATCGCCGCGGTCGGTGTGTGGCAGATCTGGCGCAAGCACGCCGTGGTCCAGGGCATCATCGCCCTCGGCACCGCCGCGGTGGTTGCCCTGTGGTTCGTCCTGTCCAACACCGTGCCCGACGAGATCACCGGTATGACCCCCTACGTCGCCACGCTGCTCGTGCTCGCCTTCGCCTCGCAGCGACTGCGTATGCCGGCCGCGGACGGGCAGCCGTACCGCAAGGGCGAGGGCCACTAGTGGCCGAGCCCTCAGCCCCGGCTGCCGGCGACGGCGTCGACTGGGCGGCCCTGCAGCAGCAGGCCACCGAGGCGATGCGCCTGGCCTACGCTCCGTACTCGCACTTCCCCGTCGGCGTGGCCGGCCTCGTCGACGACGGCCGGGTCGTCGTGGGGTGCAACGTCGAGAACGCCGCCTACGGCGTGGGCCTGTGCGCCGAGTGCGGCATGGTCTCCCAGCTGCACCTCACCGGTGGCGGCCGCCTCGTGGCCGTGGCGTGCGTCAACGGCGAGGGCGAGCCGCTGATGCCCTGCGGCCGGTGCCGGCAGCTGCTGTGGGAGAACGGCGGGCCCGAGTGCCTGCTGATGACCCCGGCCGGCGTCCAGAGCATGCGCGAGGTGCTGCCGCAGGCGTTCGGCGCGGAGTCCCTGCGCCACTGAACCGGCGCCGGGCGACCGGCACGACACCCCCGACGGGGCGGTCCCTCACCTGGGACCGCCCCGTCGCGCTTGCGAACTGCGTTGCAGGAACACGCAGCTAGCACAGCGAAGGAAATTGACCAAACTCCGGACGGGTTTGTGAGCGACATGCCACGATCTGCTCGCGTCGCCGCTGAGCGCGCCCGGGGTGGGAAGTTCCCTGGCTGTCATCACGTCGGTTCTGAAGCTGCTCATGGGGGAGCCCTCGTTGATGCCACAACAGCGTTCGATCGATCCTGCCTGCCCGCAGGCAGGCCTGTGGGTCGTGGCCTGTGCTGACCCGGCCGGCGGTGCCATGCCGCGGCTGGCCAGCGTCGGGCGCGGCCTGTTCCGTGGGCAGTCGCCCCGGGCCAACCTCGACCAGGTGGCGCGACAGCACCTCCTGCCGCTGCTCGTCGAGGCGCTGGCGTTCGGCAAGCCGGTGACTCGTGAGGTCGTCCAGCGCGGTCGCGCCTGGACGGTGCACGCCGAGCCGGTGCTGGGTCCCTCGGGTGCCCCGGAGGCCGCGCGCGGCCACTACGTCGCCGTGGGGGAGAGCCCGGACCCGGCGCCCGTCGTGGGCGCGTGGAGCTACGACGTCGCCCTGCTGCAACCCTACTGGGCCCCGGAGCTGTTCGGCCTCTACGGCTTCCCCTGCCCCGAGGGCGAGGGCCCGCTGGCCGCGCCCGACGGCTTCCGCCTGGTCGAGCAGGGTGGCTGGACCCGGATGCGCGCCACGCTGGAGCGCATGGTCACCGCCGAGCCGAGCGAGCTGACCACCGTGGTCTTCCGCGTGCCGCGCCAGGACACCGGCCGGCCGCAGAAGCTGGCGATGTTCAGCCACGTGGCCCGCGACGAGCAGGGCGTCCCGCAGGCGTTGAGCGGCATCACCATGCGGGTGGACGACTTCGACATGGAGGAGGACCCCGGCTTCGCCGAGCAGGAGTTCCTCTCCGGCGTCCTGCGGCTGACCTCCGACACGCTGTGCGTCGTCGACCTCGGGCACGGGCGGTTCTACGCCCCCAACCACCCGTGGTCGCGGCTCGGCATCGACATGCCCCGCGAGGCGCGGGTGGCCGACGCGGTGCACCCCGAGGACCTCGCGTCCTTCGAGGCGCTGCTGCAGGAGGTCCTCGCCGGCGACGGCACGCCCACCAGCATGGTCCTGCGCTTCCGCGCGTTCGGCCCCCAGGGCTGGACCCGGGTGCAGGCCACCGTGCTGCGCATCCACCCCAACGGGGCGGGCGGCCACTCCCTCGACCACGTGCTGTGCCGCCTGGCGCAAGGCTGAACCAGCACCACCTGTGGCAAGGGCCGGGGCGGCCCCACTGGGGCCGCCCCGGTTCCGTTGTGTCACAGGGCTTTCGTCAGGCGCCGACCCGACGGGAAGCCCTCCACTTCGCCAGCTTGCCCTCCTGCTCGGCGACCTCGGCCGCAGCGGCGATGTTGCGCTGCATCCCGCCGAACACGACGCCGTGGAACGGGAAGACCGACCACCAGTACAGGTGACCCGGCAGCCCGTGCGGGTGGAACAGCGCGCGCTGGCGGAACACCGTGCGACCCCGCTCGTCGACGTCGGCGATCAGCTCCAGCCAGGCCAGGCCGGGCAGGCGCATCTCGGCCCGCAGCCGCAGCAGGTGCAGGTCCTCGATCTCCTCCACCCGCCACCAGTCCAGCGCGTCACCCACGGACAGGTCGTAGGGGTCGCGCCGGCCCCGGCGCAGCCCCGGCCCGCCGAAGAGCCGGTCCATGAGCCCTCGGGCCGCCCAGCCGAGCTTCCACGAGTACCACCCGTTGGCCCCGCCGATGCCCTCGATCACCGACCACAGCGACTCGCGCGAGGCCTCGACCAGCGACTCCCGCTCGTCGACGTAGAGCGAGCCGCCGGCCCAGTCGGGGTCGCTCGGCAGCGGATCGCTCGGCGCCCCAACGGTGGAGGCCGACGTCCACGTCGTCGCCACGTCCAGGTCACGCACCTTGGACAGCGCGAGCTCGACCGCCCGGTCGAAGCCGATCAGCCCCTCGGGCGGGTCGGGCACGTAGCCCTTGATGTCGTCCTCCTTGCAGACCACCTCGTGGATGAGGGAGTCCACCAGCGGGCGGGCGATGCTGTTGGGCACCGGCGTGATCAGCCCGACCCAGTGGCTCGACAGCGACGGGGTCAGCAGCGGCACGGTCTGGATCCGCCGCGGCGACAAGCCGGCCACCCGCGCATACCGCTGCATCATGTCGCGGTAGGTGAGCACGTCCGGGCCGCCGACGTCGAAGCCGCGGTTGACCTCCGCCGGTATCGCGGCCGACCCGACCAGGTAGCGCAGCACGTCGCGCACCGCGATCGGCTGGATCCGGGTGTTGAGCCACTTCGGGGTGACCATCACCGGCAGCCGCTCGGTCAGGTAGCGCAGCATCTCGAACGAGGCCGACCCCGACCCGAGGATCACCGCCGCCCGCAGCACCGTCGTCGGCACGCCGCTGGCCAGCAGGATCTCGCCGACCTCGCGCCGGGAGTCCAGGTGCGGGGAGAGCTCCTCGCCCTCGGGGTAGAGCCCGCCGAGGTAGACGATGCGCCCCACCTTCGCCTCGCGCGCCGCCACCGCGAACGTGCGCGCCGTGTGCCGGTCGCGCGACTCGAACCGGCGCCCGGTGCCCAGGGCGTGGATCAGGTAGTAGGCCACGTCGACGCCCTCGAGCGCCTCGCGCACCTGCGCCGGGTCGGACGCGTCGGCCTGCACCACCTCCACCTGTGCGCGCCACTCGCGGTCGCGCAGCCGTTCGGGGTGGCGGGCCATGGCCCGCACCCGGTATCCGGCGGCGAGCAGCTCGGGCACGAGGCGGCCACCGATGTAGCCGGTCACCCCCGTGACGAGGACGAGCGGGGCGCGGTCGGGCGATCCGTCAGGCGTCGTCATGCGCTCCAGTCTCTCCGATACTGGCGGCGCTGCCCACGGGGGAGCGGCGCGGGACGTGCGGCGGGGCCGCGCGGGGCCTACGCCAGCAGCGAAAGCGTGACGACCCGGCATTCGGCCTGGGGGATGATGTGCCGGTGAGTGAAGCCTTCGACGCCGTTGATGTCATCGTCGCCAAGCGCGACCAGCACGAGCTGTCCGACCCCCAGATCGACTGGGTGATCGACGCCTACACCCGCGGCGTGGTCGCCGACGAGCAGATGTCCTCGCTGGCGATGGCGATCCTGCTCAACGGCATGAACCGCCGTGAGATCAGCCGCTGGACCGACGCGATGATCCGCTCGGGGGAGCGGATGGACTTCTCCACGCTGTCCCGGCCGACGTCGGACAAGCACTCCACCGGCGGGGTCGGCGACAAGATCACCCTGCCGCTGGCGCCGCTGGTCGCCGCGTGCGGCGTCGCCGTGCCGCAGCTGTCCGGCCGCGGCCTGGGCCACACCGGCGGCACCCTGGACAAGCTGGAGTCCATCCCCGGCTGGCGCGCCGACCTGACCAACGCGGAGATGATGCGCCAGCTCGAGGAGGTCGGCGCGGTCATCTGCGCGGCCGGCGCGGCGCTGGCCCCGGCCGACAAGAAGCTCTATGCCCTGCGTGACGTCACCGGCACGGTCGAGGCGATCCCGCTGATCGCCAGCTCGATCATGAGCAAGAAGATCGCCGAGGGCACCGGTGCGCTGGTCCTCGACGTCAAGGTCGGCTCCGGGGCGTTCATGAAGGACGTCGAGCAGGCCCGCGAGCTGGCCCGCACGATGGTCGACCTCGGCACCGACGCGGGGGTTCGCACGGTCGCGCTCCTCACCAACATGCAGGTGCCGCTGGGCCTGACCGCCGGCAACGCCCTGGAGGTGCGCGAGTCGGTCGAGGTGCTCGCCGGCGGCGGCCCCGAGGACGTCGTCGAGCTGACCCTGACCCTGGCCCGCGAGATGCTCGCCGCCGCCGGACGCTCGGACGTCGACCCCGCCGACGCGCTCAAGGACGGGCGGGCCATGGACGTGTGGCGGCGGATGATCTCAGCGCAGGGTGGCGACCCCGACGCGTCGCTGCCGGTGGCGAAGGAGACGCACGTCGTCTACGCCCCTGCCGACGGCGTGCTCACCTCCCTCGACGCGCTCCAGGTCGGCGTCGCGGCCTGGCGCCTCGGCGCCGGGCGCGCCCGCAAGGAGGACCAGGTGCAGGCCGGCGCCGGGGTCGAGATGCACGCCAAGCCGGGCGCGACCGTCCGCGCCGGCGAGCCGCTGCTGACGCTGCACACCGACACCCCGGAGAAGTTCGACCGCGCCCTCGAGGCGCTGGAGGGTGCCTACTTCATCGCCCCCGAGGGCTCGCGCCCCGACCTGCTGCCGCTGGTGATCGACCGCATCAGCTGAGGCTTCGTCGCGACGGCGGCCACCCGGCGTACCTGCCCGGGCGGCCGCCGTCGCTGCGTCCGGCGTCCTCGCCTGAAGCGCTCGCCGGATCGCTGGTCGCGGGTACGTTGGGGCCATGCTCGAGCTGGTCCTCCCGGACGTCGCCCGTCGCGCGGCGTGGCTTGAGTCGCACCGGGAATGGGGGCCAGGACTTCACGAGGACGGGTTCGGCGTCGGTCCGGATGATGACGTCGACAGCGCTGACGGGTTCGCGGCCTGGGTGAGTCGGCTGCGGTCGCTGCCTGCGCGCATGTGGTGGATCGTCGATGGTGAGGCGGTGCTGGGCGGCATTGCCCTGCGCACGGTGACCAACGACATGGTGGTGCGGCTCGGGCATGTTGGCTATGGCATCCGCCCGTCGGCCCGGGGACGGGGGATCGCCACCTGGGCGCTCGGGGAGGTGCTTCCACATGCACGGACTGCTGGCTTGAGCCGTCTGCTGCTGGTGTGCCTGGACGACAACGTGGGTTCGATCAGGACCATCGAGCGAAACGGTGGGGTCCTGGAGACGGTGGGTGACGACGGCCACGGCCTTGTGCGGCGCTACTGGATCGACCTCTGACCGAGGTGCAGGCAACCTGGTCTGAGCGTTGGTGGACTCACGCCGGCCCGGCGGTGTGTGCAGGGCCGGGTCACCCCGTCCGTGCCTATGCTCGACGTACGAGCCGAGTGCCGGGGAGGGCGCCATGCGCGTGGACGCAGTGGATGAGCGAGACAGCGGCTGGGAGGACTACCGGCCGGTGTTTCGTGTGTACCTCTTCGAGGGCACCGGCAGCGACGAGCCGCCGTGGACCACGAGCACGTTCGACATCCGGGACGCGGACGTCATCGACGCCGTGGGCTGGGCCCAGTCCCATGTCCGCGAGGGTGACCTCTACGCCGTGGCCCTTGTCGGGGCGAACGCTGAGGGCCGACGAGGATTGACGTGGCTGGTCGGGGCCGACGCGAACGACACGCCGCGCACCGGCACCGAGGAGGCCCTGCACCGTCGGATGCGCGAGCTGCGAGACCGCCGCCTCCGGCTGGACGAGCGCTGACTGAGGTCGAGGCAATCGGGGCAGACCCGCGCTGAACAGCCGCGGCAAGCGCGCTCAACTCGGCAGGTCCGTCAAGGCGGCCCTACTCAGCGCGCTGCAGCCAAGCGTTCCACCGTGTCGGGATGGGTGGCGAACAGCAGGTACTCGATCCGGGGTGGGTGGACATCGGTGATGTTGACCTCGGCCAGGCGCAGCTGCATCGCGGCGAACTCGGCGGAGTCACCGGTCAGCCGTACGGCATGCCGGTCGGCACGGGCCTCAACCCGACGGGAGACAAGGTTCTGTGCCGGGCCGCTGACCAGGCCTGCTACCGCCACCGCGGCGAGCACCAACCCCATCGCGGTCGGCGAGCCGATGGAGTTCACCCCGGCTCGGCGTAGCAGGGCACCCCACTGCCCCAACAGGTAGAGCGCCACGACCGCCGCCGCGGCCCCGATCGCCCCCAGCAGCGCGGCTAGTTCGGCGTCCCGGTCCTTGGTGTGGCCCAGCTCGTGCGCGACGACACTGCGCACCTCACCTGGAGGCGCCTCGCGCAGCAGCGTGTCGTAGACCACGATCCGCCGGGTGCGTCCCAAGCCGGACACGTACGCGTTGAGCCCCGTCGTGCGCCGCGACGCGTCCGCGACCAGCACATCCCGCACCGGCATGCCGTCCCGAGCCGCCATCGTGCGCAACTCATCACGCAGCGGGCCCGCCGGCATCGGGGTGAACGTGTTGAACACCGGCTCGACCAGAACCGGGAAGACGAACGACAGCAGGACCACCACGGCGGCGGCACCCACTGCACCGAACGCCCACCACCAGTCGGGCGCGAGGTGGGTCAGCGTGTAGAATCCGCCGAGCACCACCGCGCCGATCACCGCCCCGACCGCGCTTCCCTTGAACAGGTCCGCCGCCCAGCCGCCCCAGTCCTGGGTAGACAGCCCGTAGTCGCGCAGCACGGTGTGGCGCCACGCACCAAACGGCAGTGCCACCAACCACAGCATCATCATGATGACCAGGCCGCCCACCAGAGCCTGCGCCAGCCAGTGCCCGCCGAACGGCTGGCCCACCCAGACGACGATCCGGGCACCCGCCGGGGTCAACCCGAGCAGCAGGGGAACCACCAGTCCCACCAGCAGAGAACCGTACGAACTGGGGCGCAGCGCGGCGTGCAGCGCCCGACCTCTGGTGACCACGCCAGCCGGCACGTCGGCCAGCGCCGCCGCTCGCTCGGCGCGGGTCGGGCTGTGCACCCGCCAGGGCACCAGCGTGACCGCCGCGACAGTCAGCACGATGCCGAGCGCGACCAGCGCCACCACAGCCCACCACGTCGGGGTCATGGCCGTCCTTCCCTGTCACCGACAATGCTGGCTCAGCCGCCGCCACAATGCCGAGGTCGGAAGCACAACGGTTGCCACGCGCGCGATCCTGCCATTGCGGACCCGTCATCAGGAGCCACTCCTGACACAGACGGGACCCAGATCAGCTGAGGCGGCCCTGCCCAAGTGGAGTGCGACCCGACCCAGTTCACCGGCGTCGCTCGGTACTACCGGCAGGGACGGCCGCCGTTTTCGGCTCAGCTGGGCGACGTGCTCGTTCGTGAGCTGGGACTCAACGGCACTGGCCAGCTGCTCGATGTCGGGAGGGACTCATCAGGGCCTACCTCGGACCGGAACGGCGCTCCGGTGCCCGACCAGCGGCGTCCTACCAGGCCGAGCGCTTCGAGCAGACGCTTGCCCGGACCCGTTTCGGGAGCCCAGGCGTCATCTACGCGCCGGGACGGCCAGACATCGTCCGTGACGTCGGAGGCGTCGTCGCCGGCTACCTGTCCATGTCATTCGCTGCGCCACACCTGCTCGGGCCCAGGCTGGACGAGTTCGTCGCAGACCTGCGCGACCTGCTTGATCGTGCGTCGCCGACGGGTCCCTTCTGGGACTGGCCGGGTGACACGGAGATCCTGATCGCAGAGCGACAGTGACGTCGTCACCCGCCCGATGCTCCGTCACCGCGTGGCTACGCCTCCGCTCGTCGGCAGATCCGGCAAGGCGGCCCTACCCAGGTCGCCCCTTATTGGGTACGAGCGCACGCCCGGCTCGCTCCACTTCGCGATCGAAAAACCCCTCCCGGACGAGCTCGTTCGGAGTCTCGTCAAGGCGAAACTCGCAATCCTCCGGCGCTGAACCACGCTGCCGTGGTCTTGACGCGCGCGGGCCGGAAGGTGTCGTTCGCGACACACACGGAACCCGACAGGGATTGCGCCGGGGTCCGGGGCGGCAGGGAAGCGGCACGGCATACGGGCCGTCGCAGCGGCGCTGAGCAGGGAGGTACCGTGACCGGGTGCCCCGACTGATCACCACTCCCACGCGCATCCCCGTCCCCGGCGGCAAGGTCATCGACGAGCACGTCGGCCGGGTCACCACCGGCACCGACGCCGTCTCGGTCGCCCACATGATCGCCCCGCCCCACTGGGACGAGCCGTTCCAGACGCCGGAGTTCGACGAGGTGACGCTCGTGCTCAAGGGCAGCGTCATCGTCGAGCACGACGGCGGCCCGACCACGGTCACCGCGGGGCAGTCGATCATCACCCACGCCGGGGAGCGGATCCGCTACTCCACCGGCGACGATGGCGCGGAGTACGTCGCCGTCTGCACCCCCGCCTTCTCCCCGGACACCGTCGGCCGGGAGGAGTGAGCGTGCTGACCGACGACCAGGTCCGGCGCGCCCCCAAGGCCCTGCTGCACGACCACCTCGACGGCGGACTGCGCCCCCAGACGATCATCGAGATCGCCGAAACCGTTGGCTACCAAGGGCTTCCGGCCACCGACGCCGAGGCGCTCGGCCAGTGGTTCCGCGACAGCGCCGACTCCGGCTCGCTCGAGCGCTACCTGGAGACCTTCGACCACACCCTGGCCGTGATGCAGACCGTCGACGGACTGCAGCGCGTGGCCCGGGAGTGCGTGGAGGACCTGGCCGCTGACGGCGTCGTCTACGCCGAGATCCGCTACGCCCCCGAGCAGCACCTGCAGGCGGGGCTGTCCCTGGAGGACGTGGTCGAGGCCGTCAACGAGGGCTTCCGCCAGGGCGAGAAGCGCGCCGCCGACGCGGGGCACCCGATCCGGGTCACCGCCCTGCTGACCGCGATGCGCCACGCCGCCAAGAGCACCGAGATCGCCGAGCTGGTCGTGCGCTACCGCGACCAGGGCGTGGCCGGGTTCGACATCGCCGGCGCCGAGGCCGGCTTCCCGCCCACCCGGCACCTCGACGCGTTCGAGTACCTCCGCCGCGAGAACGCCCACTTCACCATCCACGCCGGTGAGGCGTTCGGTCTGCCGAGCATCTGGGAGGCGATCCAGTGGTGCGGCGCCGACCGGCTCGGCCACGGCGTGCGGATCGTCGACGACCTCAGCGTCGGCGACCTGCCCTACACCGCCGACCCGGCCCGCTTCTCCGCGGCCGACCCGGCCGACGTCACCCTGGGCCGGCTGTCCTCCTACGTGCGCGACCGGCGCATCCCGCTGGAGATGTGCCCGAGCAGCAACCTGCAGACGGCCGCAGCCGACTCGATCGCCCACCACCCGATCACCCTGCTCAAGCGGCTGAAGTTCCGGGTCACCGTCAACACCGACAACCGCCTCATGAGCGGCACGTCGATGTCGCGCGAGATGGGCCTGCTCGTCGCCGAGGCCGGCTGGACCGTCGAGGACCTGCGCTGGGTGACCATCAACGCGATGAAGTCCGCGTTCATCCCCTTCGACGAGCGGCTCGCCATCATCGAGGACGTCGTCAAGCCCGGGTATGTCGCGCTGCTCGCCGAGGCGGACACCGCCCCGGCCTGACCGCTCACCACGCGCACCACCCCGCCGAGGGGGACCACACACCGCCGAGGGGGACGTTTCTCGGGGTGTGGGCCGGCCCAGACCCCGAGATACGTCCCCCTCGGCGCATGACGTCCCGGCCTGACACACCGAGCTGGACGTTGGTGCTCCTTCAGCCGCGCCGAAGGGGCACCAACGTCCAGCTCGGCGGGGTCACCTGGTGGTGGGGCGCGCGGGCACTGGGCGAACACGCCGGCCGTCCTGCCCGTCAGCCGAGGTGCGTGTCGGGGGTGTCCGGCGCGTCCGGGGTGGCCGGTGCCTCGGGCTGGGTCGCCTCGGCCTGGTCATGCTGGAGCTCGGTCATGAGCCGGCCGGTGCGGGCGACGACGTAGACCTTGACCTCCAGGCCATCGCTGCGCACGAGCTTGACCTTCCACTCCGCGCCGGCCGGGCCGAGGTCGGAGTCGACCGAGTCGAGCTGGGCGTGGGTGCTGCGCTCGGCCAGGCTGACCGCCTGCGCCATCGTGACCGGCGCGGGCTGGGTCGCGGGCACCGCGGCCGGTGTGGTCGAGCCCGTCGTGGGCGCGGACGGGGGAGTGGACGGCGAGGCGGGAGCGGCCGCCATCGCCATGCCGGCGTTGATGTCCTGGGCAGGCCGCGCGGCGGTGCTCCGGGTGGGGGTCTGCTGGCCGGCCATCGTGGCGGCCACGGTGCCGCCAGTGATGACGACGGCCGCGCCGGCCATCGCGAGCCCGAGACGGACGGAGTGCTGGCTGAGGTTCATGGGGGTTCCTTTGTGTCGGGTGGCGACCCGGGTGGTCGCTTGCCGACAACGCTCGTGCAGAACCCGAGCCGTCAGTAGCCCACCTGGGTGTCCGAAACCCCCACCCTCCATGCCGACAGGGACGTTTCTCGGGTTTCGGCCCTGCCGAAACCCGAGAAACGTCCCTCTCGGCGGAGATCCAGCTCGGCGGGAGGTCTGCGGGCCAGACGTGCCCGGCTCAGGCCAGGGTGTCGGGCGGCATGAGGCGCCGCCGCAGCTGGTCCTCGCGCTGCAGTCGCTCGGTGTCCCGTCGGCGGCGGTCGGCGAGCACCGCGGCGAGCACCGCCTCGGGGTGGCTGCCCGGGGGAGGCGCCGGCGCGGCATACCGCAGGACGTCGGTGAGCAGCTCCTGGCTGAGCTGCGTGCGGGCGGCGGGGCTCATCTGACCGGCCCGGGCCAGGAACTGGCGCGTGGCCATGGCGAGGTGGTCGGGCAGCGCCGCGAGGTCCGCCGTGGTCGCCCACGACGCGAGCTGCCACGGCATCTGCGGCGGTATCACGAGCTGAGGGCGCACCCGCTCGCGCACGACGTAGGTGCCGGCGGCCAGGTCGCCGAACCGCTTGCCCTTGCGGTTGAACAGGGAGCACGTGAACGCGGGCGCCATGAACAGCGGCGGCAGCCAGATCTCGACCACCCCGATAAGCGCCCGGGTGAGCGCGTGCCGGAAGCCGATGGGGCCGGCGTCGTCGCGCACGGTGCGCAGGCCGGTGGCCGCCTTGCCCACGCTGCGGCCCCGGGTGAGCGTCTCGACGGTCGTCGGCAGCACCACCACGGCCAGCACGGTGGCGGTGAGGAAGACCGTCGCCGCGACGGCGTCGTCGGCCTCGCTGGTGACCAGGACCGCGAGCCAGAACAGCGCGAAGAGCACCACGCCGGCGACGAACAGGTCGAGGGCCCCCGAGAGCACCCGCATGCCGAGGCCGGCGGCGGGCAGGTCGAGGGCGACGGCCTCACCGGTGACGAGGTCGTCCTCGCCGACACCCAGGGTTGCGCTGTCCACGTTCGCAGCCTAGGGCCACCGGGCTGGCCCTAGGCTGTCCGCCGTGGATCTCGACGCGTTCGTGGCGGCGCACCAGGGGGAGTGGCAGCGGCTGGACGCGCTGGCGCGGCAGCGGCGGCTGTCCGGGGCGGAGGCCGACGAGATCCTCGACCGCTACCAGCGCGTGGCCACGCACCTGTCCGTGGTGCGCTCCGCGGCGCCGGACCCCAGCCTGGTGACCTACCTGTCCTCGCTGCTGGCGCGGGCGCGGGCCCGTTCTGCGGGCACCCGGTCGGTCGCCTGGCGCGACCTCGCGGTGTTCTTCACCGACACCTTCCCGGCGGCGCTCTACCGCACCCGTCGGTGGTGGATCGCCACGGCGCTGGTCAACGTGGCGGTCGCCTTCGTCATCGGGTGGTGGCTGCTGGCGCACCCGGCGGTGGAGTCCTCGCTGCTCTCACCCGCCGAGGTCGACCAGCTCGTCCGGGTGGACTTCGCGCACTACTACAGCGAGTACGCCGCGTCGCACTTCGCCGCGAAGGTGTGGACCAACAACGCGTGGGTCTCGGCGCTGTGCATCGCCTTCGGCGTGCTCGGCCTGCCTGTGATCTACCTGCTGCTGCAGAACGTCCTCAACGTCGCGATCATCGGCTCGATCATGGTCCACCACCACCGCGCGTCGGTGTTCTTCGGCCTGATCCTGCCGCACGGCATCCTCGAGCTGACCGCGGTGTTCATCGCCGGGGCGACCGGGCTGCGACTGTTCTGGTCGTGGGTCGAGCCCGGGCCGCGCACCCGCACCCAGGCGGTCGCCCGCGAGGGGCGTTCGGCCATCGCGGTGGCGCTCGGCCTGGCCGCGGTGCTCGCCGTGTCCGGGGTGATCGAGGCGTTCGTGACACCCTCGCCGCTGCCCACGTGGGCCCGGGTCGGGATCGGCGTCCTGGCCGAGGCGGCGTTCCTGACCTATGTGTTCACCGCCGGCCGGTGGGCGGTCCGCCGCGGCGCCACCGGTGACGTGAGCGCCGAGGACGCAGGGGCACAGGCGCCGGTCGTCGGCTGAGCCGGCGCGCAACCAGCGCGGCATGCCGGCGTCGGGCTTGAAGAAGTCCCGACGTCGGTGTCGGATCGGGGCAGGGCTGTTCGTAGCAGGGGTGAGCGGCGCCCGGGAGGGGCGCCCCAGAGCACAGGAGATGATCCGAGATGCAGTACCTGGTTTCCGTGATCGACGACGGCACCGGCCCGGACACCCCGACCGAGCAGGCTGCGATCGACGCGTTCAACGACCGGCTCCGGGCCGAGGGGCACTGGGTCTTCGCCGGCGGCCTCGGGTCGCCCGAGCCGGCCACGGTCGTCGACAACCGGAATGGCGAGGCGTTCCTCACCGACGGGCCGTTCGTGGAGTCGAAGGAGTACATGGCCGGCTTCTGGATCATCGAGGCCGCGGACCTCGACAAGGCGCTCAAGCTCGCCACCGAGGGGTCGAAGGCCTGCAACCGCAAGATCGAGGTGCGTCCGTTCCTGTGAACCGGACCGACGTCGGCGAGGCGATCACCCGCGCCCACCACGAGCAGTGGGCGCGGGTGGTTGCCGCCCTGGCCCGGCGGTTCGGTGACCTCGACATCGCCGAGGAGGCGGCGGCCGAGGCGTTCGCGACCGCCGTCGCGCGGTGGCCGGCCGACGGTGTCCCGCCCAACCCCGGCGGCTGGCTGACCACGACCGCCACCCGCAAGGCCATCGACCGGATCCGGCGCGAGCACAGGCGCGACGACAAGCAGAGGGAGGCTCAGATGGTGCACGACGACGACCCGCCCGAGCCTCTCGGCGCCGTCGACGACGAGCGGCTGCGGCTGATCTTCACCTGCTGCCACCCGGCGCTCGCGATGGAGACCCGTGTGGCGCTGACGCTGCGCATGGTCGGTGGCCTGACCATGCCCGAGATCGCCCGCGCGTTCCTGGTGCAGGAGACGACCATGGCGCAGCGGATCACCCGGGCCAAGGCCAAGATCAAGGCGGCCGGCATCCCGTACCGCGTGCCGTCCGCGGAGGACCTCCCGGCACGCGTCTCCGGTGTGCTCGCCGTCCTCTTCCTCGTCTTCAACGAGGGCTACCTGGCGACCGGCCCCGACTCCGACCCCGTCCGCCACGACCTGACCGCCGAGGCGATCCGCCTGACGCGCCTGGTCCGTGCCCTCCTGCCGCAGGACGGTGAGGTGGCCGGGCTGCTGGCGCTCATGCTCCTCACCGAGGCCCGCCGCACCGCCCGGGTCTCGTCGACCGGCGAGCTGGTCAGCCTCGACCAGCAGGACCGGGGGGCCTGGGACGCGGCGCTGGTCGCCGAGGGGCATCGGCTGGTGCGCGAGCGCCTGGCCGCGGGCAAGCCCCCGGGTCGCTACCAGGTCCTCGCGGCGATCAACGCCGTGCACACCTCCGCCCGCGACGTGCGCGACACCGACTGGTCGCAGGTCGTCGCCCTCTACGACCAGCTGGTCCGCCTCGACCCGTCGCCGATCGTCGCCCTCAACCGGGCCGTCGCGGTCGCTGAGCTCGACGGCCCCGAGGTGGCTCTGGCGGCCGTCGACCGGCTCGAGGGCACGCTGGCCGGCTACCACGCCTTCCACGCGACCCGCGCCGACCTGTTGCGCCGGCTGGGCCGCAGCCAGGAGTCCCGCGCGGCGTACGACGCGGCCATCGGGCTCGCGGGCAACACCGCCGAGATCGCCTACCTGACCCGCCGTCGCGACCAGCTGGGGTAGTGCCCGCGCGAACGCCGGGGCCGCGATCGACACCGACGCAGCGAGAACGGGCTCGGACGCGCGGCCCGGCGGGTCACCCGTTCTCGACCCAGTCCGTCCAGGTGTCGGGCAGGTCGGCCGGCTCGAGGTGGTTGACCGTCAGGGCATAGCGAGCCAGCTCGTCGAGGTCCTGCCCGGCGTAGGCCTGGCCGCGGGTGACGACGTTTCCGGACCCGTCCAGCACCCGCCACTGCGTGTGGACGCCGTCGTTCGCGAGCCGGGACTGCTTGGTGTACTGCGCCATGGGAACGTCCTCCGCTGGTGGGTCCCGTCCGGGGTCTGCGGACGCGGACTCCTGGAGCCGTCGAGGAAGTGCGTCGACGGCCTGTCACCAGCGTGCCAGTGCCGGGGCGCCGGGGCGACCTGCAACAAGTCCCGCCGCGGTGTGCGACGGGACTCGATGTGAGCGGGTGGATCAGTGGGCGAGGGCGACCGGCTTGGCAGAGCCGATGTCGATGGCGAGGTCGCCGACGTAGTTCTTCCGGAGCGCGAAACGGTCCCGGCTGTTGGCCTTGACCCAGTCAGCGGCCTTCGCCGCGGCTGCGTCGGCCTGCGCGTGGGTCTCCCACGTGCTGAGCGAGACGAAAGCCTCCTTGTCGACCTGGGCAACCCCGTAGGACACGAAGCCGTCGCTCTTCTGGAAGAGCGGCACCATCCCGGTCCTGGCCTGGGCGGCGATCTCGTCGAAGGAGCCGGACTTGATGTCGTAGAGCGCGATGCGTGTGCAACGCATGATGTGCCTTCCTGGTGATGAAGCGGCCTGCGTAACCCGCACGCCGGTTCCACTCCTGACAGTACGTCCGATGTCTAAAACTAGCAATAGATTTCCATGAATATCGTTTCAGGTATGATCTGGCTCATGCCCTGGGGATTCCTGACCAACCACGCCCAGGCGCTGCTGTGCATCGCGCGTGACCCAGGTGTGCGCCTGCGCGAGATCGCCACCACGCTGGGCATCACCGAGCGCGCCGCCTTCGGCATCGTCACCGACCTGGTGGACGCGGGCTACGTGCTCAAGGACAAGGACGGCCGGCGCAACCGCTACCGGATCCAGGGCGACCAGCCGCTGCCCGAGGCGCTGCTCCGGCAGCGGACGGTCGGCCAGCTGATCACCCTCCTCGCCCAGACCGACGCCGGGAGCCGCGACCACGGCTGACGCGCCGGCATCCCGGCTCTGCCGAGGTTCGTGGTGCCCTGCCGCGGCTGCGGCCGCGGCAGGGCACACCCTTCCTCGGCAGAGCGGTCCAGAAGGACGTGACCGGTCAGGCCATCTCGGGCACGTGCAGGTGCGCGAGCGCGATCTCCATCTCGGCGACGTCGTCGACTGTCGCCCCGGACTCCTGGGCGGCCCGCTGCCGGATGCTCCCCATCTGCTCACGGCTGGCCTCGAGGGCTTCCGCGTTGTCGTAGGTGACCGTCCCGACGGCCCGCCCGGCCTGGCGGTTGATGAGCAGGCTGGCGCTGCAGAAGCCGAAGAGCTCCTGGACGCGGGGGAGGACCACCATCTTGAAGATGTCGGTGGCGCGGTCCGCGCTGGCCGGGTCACCGCGCAGCCAGGTGACGCGGGCACAGGCACCGCTGGGCGTGGGGTGGTCCCGGTGGACCACCGCGACCTCCCAGGTCTCGACCTCACTGGGGCCTGCGCCGAGGACCTGCTCGGCCCTGCTGCGCAGTGGGCGGGCCGACCCGGCCGACGCCGTCATGGCGTCCTCGGTCTGCCACGCGGTCGTGGCGATGCAGCGGCCGGACCCGCGGTCCACCAGGACCGACATCCCGACGCACCCGTCGATGCCGCTCACGGCAGGCAGGACCTCGTCGCGGACGACGGTGAGGCCCTCGTCGATCCGGGCCGGGTCCGCCTGCATGCTGCTGGTACGTGCGTACACGACGCGCTCCTCTGCTCGAGGCAGCGTCCCGACGGCGCTGCCGTCCCGGGCCACGCTTCTCCCCGAGCATGCCCGGGTCAATAGTCACCGTGACGTAGCCCGAGGGGCGCCACCGGCCTCAGAGCAGGCCGCGCGACTTCAGCAGCAGGTAGTGGTCGGTCAGGGCCACCGGCAGGTCCGCGGGCGGGGCGTCCAGGACGTGCACCCCGAGCCGGCCCAGCACCTCGCCGGTGCGCTCGCGCAGCGCGGTCGTGCGCTGCGCGGCGGCCGCGTCGTAGACCGTCTCGACGCTGTCGCGCCTGCGGCCCATGCGCGCGAGCTCGGGGTCGGCGACCGAGGCCAGCACCACCCGGTGGTGCCGGGTGAGGGTGGCCAGGGTCGGCAGCAGGCTCTCCTCGACCGCCGCCGGCTCCAGCGAGGTCAGCAGCACCACCAGGGAGCGGCGGCGGCTCAGCCCGCCCACCGCCCCGGCCAGTGCCGACCAGTCGGCCTCCAGCAGCGCCGGCTCCAGGGGCGCCATGGCCGAGACGAGGTCACCGAGCAGCTCGGTGCGCGACGCGCCGGTCACCCGGGCCCGGACCACCCGGTCCCCGGCCAGCAGGTCCACCCGGTCACCGGCCCGGGACGCCAGCGCGGCGAGCAGCAGCGCGGCGTCCATCGAGGCGTCCAGGCGCGGGCTGTCGTCGACCCGGCCGGCCGAGGTCCGGGAGGTGTCGAGCACGAGGATGACCCGCCGGTCCCGCTCGGGCTGCCAGGTCCGCACGACGACCCCGCCGCGCCGGGCGGTGGCCCGCCAGTCGATGCTGCGCACGTCGTCGCCGGCGACGTAGTCGCGCAGCGAGTCGAACTCGGTGCCCTGGCCGCGCACCCGCACCGCCGAGCGGCCGTCGAGCTGACGCAGCGTCGCCAGCCGGCTGGGCAGGTGCTTGCGGGAGGTGAACGGCGGCAGCGCCCGGATCACCCCGGGCACGTCCAGCGAGCGCTGGCGTCCGGCCAGCCCGAGCGGCCCGAGGCTGCGCACGGTCACGCGGTCGGCGCGCCGGTCGCCGCGGCGGGTGGGGCTCAGCCGGGTCGTCACCCGGGTGCGCTCACCGGCCCGCACCGAGACGGTATGCCGTTCGCCCGCCGCCCCGGCCGAGGGCTGCCACCCGTCGCGGACCACCGCCCGCAGGCGCCGGCGGGTCGGGTTGGCCAGCAGCAGCGTGCTCTCCCCGGCCTCGCCCAGGCGCACCTGGCCGCTGGGGCGGCGTTCGAGCACCAGCCGGCCGGGGCTGACCGCCAGCGCCAGGTCGAGCCCGACGGCGAGCAGGACCACGGCCCACCAGGTCAGCACGGTCGACCCGGTGGGCCAGAGCAGCACCGGGACGATCCCCAGCAGGATCGCCAGCGGGGCCCGACCGGTCAGCGCCACGACCGCCCACCTCCGAGGGGGAGGCGGGCACACGGCATACGGCAGGAGGGCATGGTCAGCGGGGGACGGGCACGGCGGACAGGGCGCTGGCGAGCACGGAGGCCACGTTGACCCCCTCGAGCTCGGCCTCGGGGCGCAGCTGCAGGCGGTGCGCCAGCGTGGCCTGGGCCAGGGCCTTGACGTCGTCGGGGGTGACGAAGTCGCGGCCGTTGAGCCAGGCCCAGGCCCGGCTCGTGGTCATCAGGGCGGTGGCGCCACGCGGGCTGACGCCCAGGGCCAGCGACGGCGACTGGCGCGTCGCGCGGGCGATGTCGACGATGTAGCCGGCCACCTCCGGCGACACGGTCACCTGGCGCACCGCCTCCGCGCCCGCGGCGAGGTCCTGCGGCCCGGCGACCGCCTGCACGCCGGCTCCCGCGAGGTCGCGCGGGTCGAAGCCCTCGGCGTGCCGGGTCAGGACGGTGACCTCGTCCTCGCGGGGCGGCAGCGGCAGCTGCACCTTGAGCAGGAACCGGTCGAGCTGGGCCTCGGGCAGCGGGTAGGTGCCTTCGTACTCCACCGGGTTCTGCGTCGCGGCGACCAGGAACGGCGACGGCAGCGGGCGGGGCAGCCCGTCGACGGAGACCTGCCGCTCCTCCATCGCCTCCAGCAGCGAGGCCTGCGTCTTGGGCGGCGTGCGGTTGATCTCGTCGGCGAGCAGCAGGTTGGTGAACACCGGGCCCTCGCGGAAGGAGAACTCGGCCGAGTGGGCGTCATAGACCAGCGACCCGGTGATGTCGCCGGGCATCAGGTCGGGCGTGAACTGCACCCGCTTGGTCTGCACGTCCAGGGCGGCGGCCAGCGACCGCACGAGCAGGGTCTTGGCTACACCGGGCACGCCCTCGAGCAGGATGTGCCCCCGCGCGAGCAGGGCGATGATCACGCCCGAGACGGCCGCCTCCTGGCCGACGACGGCCTTGGCGACCTCGTGCCGGACGGCCATGAGGGCCTCACGCGCTCGGGTGGACGACGCCACCGTGCTGGTCTCGGTCATGGTCGGCGGACCTCTTTCTCCAGGGCGGCCAGCAGCTGGCCGAGGGCGATCAGGGACGAGTCGTCGGCGGGTGGCCGGGTCAGTGCGGCGCTCACCTCGTCGGCGCGCCGACCGGTCACCGCCGCGACCGCGGCGGCGAGCGTGGCCGGGTCGGTGCCGCGCGGCAGCCCGAGGTATGCCGTGAGCCGGCTCCGGGTGCCGGCCTGCAGCACGGCCGCGGCCCGGGTGCGGTCCCCGGCCTTGCGGTACATGCGGGAGCGACTGCGGGTGGTCTCCGTCGCGCTGACGACCGCCGGCAGCGGCTCGACGACCAGGCGGCCGAGCCGCCGCCCGCGCCACAGCATCAGGGCCAGCACGGCGCTGGCGCCAAGCACCAGGCCGGGCCCGAGCCACCGAGGCAGCAGGGCGTCGAGCGAGGTGGGGTCGGTGACCGGCACGTCGAGGTCGCTGGCGACGTACCACAGCACGTGGTCGGTGCCACCGGTCAGCCGCAGCGCGATCGCGGCGTTGTCCGCGCGCAGGATGCTGCGGTTGGCCAGCGCCTCGGGACTGCCCAGCAGCACGACCCTGGGGTGTGATGCGGACGCGTCCACCGAGGCCATGACGCCGCCGCCGAGGTCGGCGAAGCAGGTGCTGACGGTGGGCGGGAAGTAGTGCCGGGGCAGGTAGACCCGGTCCCCGCCGGAGATCTCCAGGCCGCGACCCAGGGAGGGCTCGTCGCAGCCGGCGGGGACCGCGTCCCAGACCGGGCCGGCACGGACGTCGACCGGCAGGCCCAGCCCCTCGGTGACGTCCTGGCCTGGGTTGAGCAGCACGATCGACGACGCCCCCCGGGCGTGGCGGCCGAGGTGTGCCGCCGTGGTGCGCGACAGGCTCGCGGTGCTGGTGACCAGGACCGTGGTGCCGGCGTCGACCCCGGTGTCCAGCAGGTCGGCCTCGGAGCGGACCACGTCGACCCGCACCCCGTGCTGCTGCAGGACCTCGGCCAGCGCTCGGGCGCCGCCCGGGCCGGCGTTGTCGGGGTCGAGGGGAGTGGTGTTCTCCGCGGAGGTGCCGGTGAGCACGGTCAGCACGACTGCAGCCAGGACCACCAACAGCCCGATGCCGGCCGCGGCGCGGTGCCGCCGCAGGCGCGCCACCCAGCCGCGGGACACGGTGCCGGTGCCGGTGATGGTTTCTGCCTCGAGGGTGGTCACGGCGTCGCCACCGCGGGATCGGCAGAGGTCAGCACCGGCCGCGTGCGGGTCAGCCGTGCGTCGAGCCCCACGACCTCCTCGGCGTCGGCCCGGCCGAGGTGGCGCTCGCCGTAGCGCACCGCGTCGAACAGGTCCGCGGCCCGGCGCAGGGCGTCGACCTCGTCGGGGAACCGGGGCGCCAGGGCCAGCGCCACCTCGTGGGCGGTGCTGCCGGGGGTGTCCTCCAGCAGGGTCCGGTCGGCCGCCTCGCGGGTCAGCGCGCGGTAGGCGTCGGCCAGGGCGTCGTCGAAGCGGCCCTCGGCCAGCGCGGCGGCGACCCGCGCGCGATACATGGCGGCGGTGGTCCGGGGGTCGGTCAGCACGGCCGCACCGCGGCCGGGGAGGCGGCGCTCCCGCCGGACCCGGGGCAGGACGAACGCCAGCAGCGCGACGACGGCGGCGGCCACGACCGCGGTGACCAGGGGCGACCACCCGGCGGCGGCCTGGCTCTGGTCGAGCAGCCGGTGCCACTGCTCCTGCAGCCAGTCCGCGAGCCGCTGCACCAGGGATGCCTGGTGGTGGTACGCCGGCCGGGCCAGCTCCTCGCGCAGCCAGTCGCGGGCCTGCCCGGGCGAGGGCTCGAGGGCGCGCGGCAACAGGACCGGTCGGCTCATGGCTCGCGTCTCAGCCCCGGCGGCCCGTGGAGTCGGCGGCGGCGGCGCGGATCAGCGTGACGTCCAGGCCCTCGAGCCGGATCCGGCGGTCGATGTAGAGCAGGCCGACCACCCCCGCGACGAACGGGGTGGTCAGGGCACCGGACACGATCTTGCCCAGGTGGGAGGCGATCACCACCATCACCAGGCCGCTCTGCGGGTTGTCGCCGGTGGCCGCCATGCCGACGAAACCCACCAGCGAGAAGGGGACCGAGAGCATCGACCCGGCGATCGCGGCGATGACCGACACGAGCAGGATGATGCCGAAGGTGCGCCAGAAGACGCCCCGGGTCAGGGCGAAGGAGCGCCGCAGCGCCGGCCGGACCCCTATGCCCTCGAGCACGATCGCCGGTGCAGCCAGGGCGGTGCGGGTGCTCAGCCAGATCGCGCCGGCCAGGCAGGGGAGCCCGCCGAGGACCCCGACGAGCAGACCTGCCGCGGCATGGCCGTTGAAGGACAGCAGGATGCCGGCACCGACGACGAGCAGGATCGGCACCACGACCGCCAGGTCCACCAGCAGATGCGCGCCCAGGACCGGCAGCAGCCGGCGCCGGGTGCTCGACCAGGTGCGCCCCATCGTGGTCCGCCGGCCGAGGACGGCCTCGCCGATCACGTGGGCCAGCAGACCGGTGAGCACGCCGGTGGCCAGCCAGGTGAAGAGGGACTCCACCAGGCTGGCGGGCAGGGTGCCGAGGCTGCCCATGCTCGAGGTGTCGTCGGGTGAGGGCAGCGACACCATCGTCAGCAGGGCCGAGATGACGGCCGAGGGGACCAGGCAGGCCAGGAGGACCACCGCGGACAGCCCCAGGGTGGCCCCGGGGTTGCGCCGGATCGCCTTGACCGACCCGTCCATCACGTCGCCGAGGCCGAGGGGGCGGAGGGCGACGATGCCCGGCTTGTGCAGCACCGGCATCGCCCAGGCCGGGGCCGCGGGGTGGCCCACGGCCGGCGCCGCGCCCGGCGCGAACGCGGGCGCGGCACCGGGCACGGTGGCGGTGGGGTGGCCAGGGGCGACCTGGCCGGGAGGCGGGTAGGCCTGGCCGGGAGGTGGGTAGGCCTGGCCCGGAGGCGGGTAGGCCTGGCCCGGAGGCGGGTAGCCGCCGTGCTCCGTCATCTCAACCCCCGTATCCCCGTGCGTGGCTCACGCCATGATCGCCCATCGCGGGTCACGGCGCAGGCAGTAGCGTCAGCGCGTCACATACCGGGGATCTTGGCGATCTGGCTGGCCGAGGGCTCGGTGATCGGCTTGACGGCGTCCCACTCGGTGAAGTCCATGGTGCCCTTGTCCTTGCCGGTGGGCATGGCCACGCGCAGCAGGTGGTGGGCGTCGTCCGTGGAGATGTAGAGCTTGGCCTCGTCGCCGCCGACGCGGTCGCTGAGCACCCACGCGTCCTGGCCGTTGACGGAGCCGGCCTCGACCTTGGTGGTCAGCTTGGCGAAGGCCGGCATGTCCTTGTCCTCGAACATGCTCTTGAGCAGCGAGGTCACCGTCAGGTCGTTCATGTCCTTGGCGGCGTCGGCGGGCAGCTTGAAGTACTTGTCACCGATCATCTGCGCGGCCTCGGCGCCGGCGTTCTTCGTCCAGTACTCCTTGGTGGAGCGCAGGTAGACGGTGCCGCCCACGCGGCGCAGCTCGAAGGTGCCCTCGGTGCCGGCGCCGACGCTGCCGGTCACGTCACCGGCCTTGGTGCCCGCGATGTCGAGCAGCAGGTGCTCGCCGTCGGAGGTCATGTCGCCCTTGAGGTGCACGCTGGTCGCGGCCAGGGCGCTCTCGCGGGCCTTGTTGTAGAGGACGTCGGCGGCCGGCTTGCTCGCGGCCTTCGTCGTGGTGCTGCCCTTGGCCGAGCCGGACGCGGCCGGGCCGCAGGCAGTCAGGGCGAGGACGCCCGCGAGGGCGAGGGCGGGAAGGGCCGGGACACGGCGCAAGGACATGGGCATGGAGAGACCCCCGGAAGATCGAGACGGAATGTGCGATCCGTCACGAATTGCCCGGATCGGGCGGAATCTATCAGTTCCCTGTGGGCGCCCGTGAGGCCGGGGATCAGCTGCCGACCGCGTGCCCGGCGAGCACGCGCTCGGCGCGCGCGGGCGAGCAGGCGCGGGCGCCCAGGGACTCCTGACGGGCCACGACCCCGGGCTCCTGGCGGCACAGCAGCAGGCCGCGGCGCCACAGCACCAGCGGCGGCTTGCGCCGCTCGGACAGGTCGCGCAGGAGGCGGCGCCAGAACGTCAGCCAGCGGTTGTGCCGCACGCAGAACGCCTCCAGCAGCAGGCCCTGCGCGGCCAGGGCCGGCACGATCTCCGCGGCGAAGATGCCCTCGGCCAGGATGACCTCGTCCGGCCCGGCGTGGACGGTCGCGTGACCGGTCGCGCGGGAGGCGCTGATGTCGTACTGCGGCACCCGCACCCGCCCGTGCGTCACCAGCTCGGTGAGCGCGGCCACCGCCCGGTCGGCGTGCCAGGAGTCGGGGTGGTCCCAGTCGACGATGCCCATCTCGAGCACCGGCAGCCGCGGGTCGTCCCCGTCGCGGTAGAAGTCGTCGAGGCGGACGACGGGCCAGCCGTGCCGCTCGGTGAGCCGTCGTGCGAGCCGGGACTTGCCCGACCCGCTCGGCCCGGCCAGGACGACCACCCTGCGGCGGGCCGCCGGGGCCGGCGCGCTCGCCGGGGCGGCGGGGGAGTCGTGCACGGACACCGGGGCGGGATCAGCTGGCACGGACCCAGAGTGTATGCCGTCGCGCCACCTCCGCTTCACCTCGAACGTGAGGGGGACGGAGGTCACGGATGGGTCGCGAGCGCTGGCGCGGCCGGCATACCGCGGCGCATGCTGGAGGCATGGGCAGCCTGCACCGGGCCACTGCGGCGACGGTGCGTGCCGTCGTGGCGATGGGGCACGCACTGGGGGTGTCGCGCGTGCCTCCGCAGCCGACGGCGCCGCCGCTGCAGCGGATCTGCTCCGACCTGCACCGGCTCGACCTCGAGCGGGAGTGGCTGCTGACCAACCCGCCCGTGCCCGCGCTCTACCACCGGCTGCTCGCGGTCAGCTGGGCCTACGACCACGCGCTGCGCGACGCCTGCAGCGCCCTCGGGGTGCCCGCCCCGGAGCGGGACCCGTTCGGGCAGGCCGAGCGGCTGGCCACCGAGGCGGAGCTGAGCGCGGCCGGCCTGCGCTGGTGATCGCGGACCGGAACGGCACGCACCGAGGGACCCCGCGCCGTGCGCGAGGTCCCTCGGGTCAGGGGTTCGGGGGTGCTCAGACGCCCTTGGGGTGCCAGACCGTCTTGGTCTCGAGGTAGGCCCGCATCCGCGACAGGTCCGGCGTGACCGTCCAGTCCGGCTCGACCGCGGACTCACCGGTGCCGGCCGGGCGCAAGACCCGCTTGAGGTTGTCGGTGGCGGCCAGCTCCAGGTCGCCCCACGCGAGGCCCTCGGCGCCGGCCGCGCCGGCCAGGTCGATCGCGTTGACGTCCATGTGCGAGGCCAGCCACGGGGCCACCTCGGCGGTCCGGCCGGTGACCAGGTTGATCACACCGCCGGGCACGTCGGAGGTGGCCAGCACCTCGGAGAGGGTGATCGCCGGCAGCGGCCGGTCCTCGCTGGCGAGGACGACGGCGGTGTTGCCGCTGACCACGATCGGCGCGAGCACCGACACCAGGCCGAGCAGCGAGGACTTCTGCGGCGCCAGGGCGGCGACGACACCGGTCGGCTCGGGCGCCGAGATGTCGAAGTACGGTCCCGCCACCGGGTTCAGGCCGCCCAGGACCTGGGCCAGCTTGTCCGGCCACCCGGCGTACCAGACCCACCGGTCGATCGCCTGCGACACCAGCGTCTCGGCCTTGGCGGCCGTGACGCCCTCGGCCGCCGCGACCTCGGCGACGAACTGGGCGCGCCGGCCCTCCATCAGCTCCGCGACGCGGTAGAGCACCTGCCCGCGGTTGTATGCCGTGGCGCCGGCCCACTTGGCGAACGCGCCCCGCGCGGCGACGACGGCGTCACGGGCGTCCTTGCGCGAGCCCATGGCCGCGTTGGCCAGGAACCGGCCGCGGCTGTCGGTCACCTCGTAGGTGCGACCGGACTCGCTGCGGGGGAACGCGCCGCCGACGTAGAGCTTGTAGGTCTTGCGGATCTCGACCCGCGGCTCGGCGGCCTCGGTGGTCGCCTTCTTCCGGGTTGCGGCGGGGCTCACTTGGCGGCTCCTGTCGTGACGTAGGCCTCGAGGCCGTGGCGGCCACCCTCGCGGCCGTAGCCGGACTCCTTGTAGCCACCGAAGGGCGAGGTCGGGTCGAAGCGGTTGAAGGTGTTGGCCCAGACCACGCCGGCGCGCAGCTGGTCGGCCATCCAGAGGATGCGCGAGCCCTTCTCGGTCCACACGCCGGCGGACAGGCCGTAGGGCGTGTTGTTGGCCTTGGCCACCGCCTCCTGCGGGGTGCGGAAGGTCAGCACCGACAGGACCGGGCCGAAGACCTCCTCCTGGGCGATGCGATGGGTCTGCGAGACGCCGGTGAACACCGTGGGGGCGAACCAGAAGCCGCGCTCGGGCAGGTCGCACGGGGCGGTCCAGCGCTGCGCGCCCTCGGCCTCGCCGATGTCGGACAGCTCGCGGATGCGGGCCAGCTGGGCGGCGGAGTTGATCGCGCCCACGTCGGTGTTCTTGTCCAGCGGGTCGCCGACGCGCAGGGTCTTCAGGCGGCGCTTGAGGCGGCTGACGACCTCCTCGGCCACGGACTCCTGGACCAGCAGGCGCGAGCCCGCGCAGCAGACGTGGCCCTGGTTGAAGAAGATGCCGTTGACGATGCCCTCGACGGCCTGGTCGATCGCGGCGTCGTCGAAGATGATGTTCGCCGCCTTGCCGCCGAGCTCCAGCGTGGCCCGCTTGCGGGTGCCGGCGATGGAGCGCGCGATGGCCTTGCCCACGTCGGTGGAGCCGGTGAACGCGACCTTGTCGACACCCGGGTGCTCGATCACGGCGCGGCCGGTGTCGCCGGCGCCGGTGAGGATGTTGACGACGCCCGCCGGCAGGTCGGCCTGCTGGCAGACCTCGGCGAACAGCAGCGCGGTCAGCGGCGTGGTCTCGGCCGGCTTGAGCACCACCGTGTTGCCGGCGGCCAGGGCCGGGGCGATCTTCCACGCCAGCATCAGCAGCGGGAAGTTCCACGGGATGACCTGGCCGACGACGCCGATGGCGCGCGGGTTGTCCCCGAGGCCGGCGTAGTCCAGCTTGTCGGCCCAGCCGGCGTGGTAGAAGAAGTGCGCCGCGGCGAGCGGGACGTCGACGTCGCGCGACTCCTTGATCGGCTTGCCGTTGTCGATGCTCTCCAGGACCGCGAACTCGCGGGCGCGCTCCTGCAGGATGCGCGCGATACGGAAGAGGTACTTGCCGCGCTCGGCGCCGGAGAGGCGGCCCCAGGCGCCGTCGTAGGCGCGGCGGGCCGCGCGGACCGCGCGGTCGACGTCGGCCTCGCTGGCCTCGGTGACCTCGGCGAGGACCTCCTCGGTGGCGGGGCTGATGGTCTTGAAGGCGGAACCGCCCTCGGACTCGACGAACTCACCGCCGATGAACAGCCCGTAGGAGGGCTTGATGTTGACGATCGCCCGCGACTCAGGTGCGGGCGCGTACTCAAACTTGGACACAGTTATCGCCTCGCGGATTTCAGTCGATCGTGACGTAGTCGGCGCCGGAGTAGTGGCCGGTGGCCAGCTTCTGGCGCTGCAGGAGGAGGTCGTTGAGCAGGCTCGAGGCGCCGAAACGGAACCAGTCCGGGTCGATCCAGTCCTCGCCGGCGATCTCGTTGACCATGACGAGGTACTTCATCGCGTCCTTGGTGGTCTTGATCCCGCCGGCCGGCTTGACGCCGACCATCTTGCCGGTGAGCTCGCGCCAGTCGCGGACGGCCTCGAGCATGATCATGGTGACGGGCAGGGTCGCCGCGGGGGAGACCTTGCCGGTCGAGGTCTTGATGAAGTCGCCACCGGCCAGCATCGACAGCCACGACGCGCGACGGACGTTGTCGTAGGTGACCAGCTCGCCGGTCTCCATGATGACCTTCAAATGGACGTCGGACCCGTTCGCCCTGTTTTCGTCGCAGACCGCCTTGATCGCCGCGATCTCCTCGAACACCTGCAGGTAGCGGCCGGAGAGGAACGCGCCACGGTCGATGACCATGTCGATCTCGTCGGCGCCGTTCTTGATGGCGTCGCGCGTGTCGGCCAGCTTGACCTCCATCGACGCGCGCCCGGAGGGGAAGGCGGTGGCGACGGCGGCGACGTGGATCCCGGTGCCCTGCAACGCATCCACGGCCACGGGGACCAGGTCGTTGTAGACGCAGACGGCGGCGACGCGCGGCGTCGACTGGTCCGAGGGGTCAGGGTTCTTGGCCTTGGCGCACAGCGAGCGCACCTTGCCCTCGGTGTCCGCGCCCTCGAGCGTGGTCAGGTCGATCATGCCGATGGCGGTGTCGATCGCCCACGCCTTGGCGGTGGTCTTGATCGACCGGGTGCCGAGGCCGGCGGCGCGCGCCTCGGCGCCGACCTGGTCGACGCCGGGGAGGCCGTGGAGCCACGTCGTCAGCGCGGCGTTGGTCAGGGTGCCGACACCAAGCAGGTCAGCTGCTCTCTCGGCTGCGGGGGAAGAACTCACCCGGCGAGTCTATCGGCCTATGCTCGTGGCTCTAGACGCCCCGAACGGCGCCCGCCGCGTGCGACGCCACAGCCGAAGAACCCGAGGTCATGACCCCTCCCGCCACCGCCACCACCAGCCGGACCTACCGCCAGCGTTCGTCCCAGCTGGTCGCGCTGCTGTTCATCGCCGCCGCCGCGGTGCTCATCGGATCGATGCTCCTGTCCTGGAGCACCGACGCCTCGCCCTTGTTCCTGAGCATCCTGCTGCTGGGCATCGCCGGCTCGTGGGCGATGTTCCTGCGCCCGGCGGTGGTCGTGGACAGCGACGGGGTGACGCTGCGCAACGTCGTGCGGGACGTGCACGTGCCGTGGCAGCTGCTCACCGACGTCGAGGCGCGGTGGAACGTGCGGGTCTTCACCGGCGAGCGCGGTTACACCGGCTGGGCGGTCTCGTCGCAGATCGAGCGCCCCAAGGGCGCGACCGGCGGTCTGTTGGGAGCCGGCTTCGGTGCCTCCTCGACGCTGCAGCGCATCAGCAAGGAGGACACCGCCGGTGCCCCCGAGCCCGGCGGGCGCAAGGTGACCTCGCGTTCGGTCGCCGACATCATCGAGGACACCAAGGCGGCGTATGCCGCGGCCGTCGCCCGCGGCGAGATCACCCCGCCGGCGGAGCCGCGCGTGACGGTGCGGTGGGTGCCGCTCGTGCTGGCCGTCCTCGCGGTGCCGGCGCTCGGCGTGCTCGTCTTCGCCGTCCTCTGAGCCCGGGCCCTCCCGGGCCCTCACCTCCTCCGTCGAGCTGGACGTTGCTGCCCCTTCAGATCGCCTGAAGGGGCAGCAACGTCCAGCTCGGCGGGTCTTCCCGTGTGTGCCTGCGCGCTGTCGGCGGGCCGCGCGACACTGACGGACATGGCCTATGACGAGGACCTCGCCAACCGGATCCGCGAAGCCGTGCAGGACGAGCCGGGCATCCGCGAGAAGCGCATGTTCGGCGGCCTCGGGTTCCTGGCCGGCGGCAACCTGGCCGTCTCGGCGAGCGGGCAGGGTGGCCTGATGGTTCGCGTGGACCCCGCCGACACCGAGGCGCTCGTCGACGACCGGGTGGTCCACCGGATGGTGATGCGCGGGCGCGCGATGGACGGCTGGCTCCGGGTGGACCTGGAGGCGGTCGACACGGACGACCAGCTGCGGCACTGGGTCCAGCGTGGCCTGGCCTACGCGCGCTCCCTGCCGCCGAAGTAGCGGCGCCTTGCGCAAGTCAGGGCTGCCGGGAGGGCCGATACCGGCCCCTCCCGCAGCCCTGACTTGCGCAAGGTGGGGTCAGACGGAGGTGTGCTGCTCCATCGCGGCCCGGACCGACGCCAGGCGTCGCCCGGCCTCGGCCCGCGCCTCTCCCAGCCCGTCGGGGCCGTCCACCGGCACGACCGCCTCGAGGTAGACCTTGAGCTTGGGCTCGGTCCCGCTGGGTCGGACGATCACCCGGCTGCCGTCGGCCAGGTAGTAGCGCAGCCCGTCGGTCGGCGGCAGCTGCTCCGAGCCGGCCGCCAGGTCGTCGGCCCGCTCGACCGCGACCCCGGCGACCTCGGTCGGCGGTGCCTCGCGCAGCCGCTGCATCACGGTGCCGATGAGCGACAGGTCAGCCACCCGCACCGAGAACGAGTCGGTCGCGTGCACGCCGTGCGCGACCGCCAGGTCGTCCAGCACGTCGAGCAGGGAGCGGCCCTGGGCCTTGAGCATCGCGGCCATCTCGGCCACCATCAGCGCGGCGCTGACCCCGTCCTTGTCGCGCACGGTCTCCGGGTCGACGCAGTAGCCGAGGGCCTCCTCGTAGCCGTAGCGCAGCCCCGGCACCCGGGAGATCCACTTGAACCCGGTGAGCGTCTCCTCGTGCCGCAGCCCGGCCGCATGGGCCATGGCCGCGAGCAGCCGCGAGGACACGATCGAGTTGGCGAACACCGCCTCGGCACCGACCCCGCGCTCGAGCACGTGGGCGCCGAGCAGGGCCCCCACCTCGTCGCCGCGCAGCATCCGCCAGCCCGTGGGGTTCTCGTCGGTCACCGCGGCCGGGTCGGGCACGGCGACGGCGCACCGGTCGGCGTCCGGGTCGTTGGCCAGCACCACGTCCGGGCGCACCCGGCGGGCCAGCTCGAGGGCGGCGTCGATCGCGCCGGGCTCCTCCGGGTTGGGGAAGGAGACGGTCGGGAACGCCGGGTCCGGCGCCGCCTGGCTGCCGACGACGTGCGGTGCGCGGAAGCCGGCCCGCTCGAACGCGGCGAGCACCACGTCGCTGCCCACCCCGTGCAGGGCGGTGTGGACGACGTCCACGTCGCGCGGGCTGTCCGCGGCGACGACGGCGGCGGTCGCGTCGAGGTAGGCCTCGAGCACCTCGTCCCCGAGCGTGGTCCAGCCGGAGTCCGCGCGCGGCACCGAGGCCACCGTGTCGACCCGGGCGATCTGGGTGGCGATGTCGGCGTCGGCCGGCGGCACGATCTGGCTGCCGTCACCGAGGTAGACCTTGTAGCCGTTGTCCTGCGGCGGGTTGTGGCTGGCGGTGACCATGACACCGGCCGCGGCGCCGAGGTGGCGCACCGCGAACGCGAGCACCGGGGTCGGCAGCGGCCGCGGCAGCACCATCGCCCGCCCGCCGGCCGCGGTCACCACGGCCGCGGTGTCGGCCGCGAACACGTCGGAGTTGTGCCGCGCGTCGAAGCCCACCACGACCAGCGGGCTCTCCTCGCGCTGCTGCAGGTATGCCGTGAGGCCGGCAGCTGCGCGGATCACCACGCTGCGGTTCATCCGGTTGGGCCCGGCGCCGAGCGCGCCGCGCAGCCCGGCGGTGCCGAACTCCAGCATCCCGGCGAACCGGTCGGCCAGGTCGGCGGCCGCGGCGGTGTCGCCGTCTCGCACCGCGGCCAGGACGCCGTCGAGCTCGGTGCGGGTCGTCGTGTCGGGGTCGTCGTCACGCCACGCGGTGGCGGCCTCGACGAGCTCGGCGACCTCGCTCCCCGGGGTGGCCGGGGTGTCGTCCCCGCGGCCGTGCCGCGCGAGATACGTCATCTCGGGTCCCCCTTCAGATCTTCGCGACCACGGCGGCGAGGAGGCGGCCGCAGCGCTCGGCGGCGGCCTTGCCGGCCTCGAGCACCTCGGCGTGGTCCAGCGGCTGGTCGGAGATGCCGGCGGCGAGGTTGGTGACCAGGGAGATGCCGAGCACCTCCAGACCGGCCTGACGGGCGGCAATGGCCTCCAGGCTCGTGGACATGCCGACGAGGTCACCGCCGATGACCTTGGCCATCTGCACCTCGGCCGGGGTCTCGTAGTGCGGGCCGCGGAACTGCACGTAGACGCCCTCGTCGAGGTCGGCGTCGACCTCGCGGGCCAGGTCTCGCAGGCGCGGGGAGTACAGGTCGGTCAGGTCGACGAAGTTCGCGCCCTCGATGGGGGAGTGCGCGGTCAGGTTGATGTGGTCGCGGATGAGGACCGGGGTGCCGGGGCGCCAGGCGGGGTTGAGCCCGCCACAGCCGTTGGTCAGGACGATCGTGCGGCAGCCGGCCGCGGCGGCGGTGCGCACCGCGTGCACGACCGAGCGCACGCCCTTGCCCTCGTAGAAGTGGGTGCGGGTGCCGTAGACCAGGGCCCGGCGGCCGGTGTCACCGATGGCGACCGAGCGCATGACGCCGGAGTGGCCGGCCACCGCGGCCTTGGCGAAGCCCGGCACGTCGGCGTTGTCGATGGTCGCCAGCGTCTCGCCGATGAGGTCACCGGTCTGGCCCCAGCCCGAGCCGAGCACCAGCGCCACGTCGTGCTGCGCCACACCGGTCCGCTCGGCGATGACCGCCGCAGCAGCCCGGGCCACCTCGAAGGGGTCGGTGGCGGGGTCGGACAGGTCGAGGGCGCGGGGTGTGGTCTCAGTCACGGGCGGCAGCCTACCCAGCGGGAAGCGGCCCGACCTCGGCCCCTGTCAGGCTTTTGGGGCCCGCGCGCAGGCTGCTCTGAGGTTGGGCTGCGACACTGCCGCCGTGACTGACGACGAGCAGCCGAGCCAGACCCCGACCGGCCCGGGCCGCCGCACCGCCCTGGTGTCCTTCGCGGCGGTGCTGGGGGCCGCAGCCTGCGCCCCGGCGCGCCAGGACCGCTCGGCCGGACCGACGGCCTCGGCGTCCCCGTCGACCTCGACGGCGCGGCCGGCCGGCCCGTCCCCGACGGCCTCGACCAGTGCGACGAGTGGCCCGGCTCCGCAACCGGCCATTGCCCGCACCAGCGGACCCGACATCGTCCACGGACCGCGCAGCCGGCAGGAGGTCGCGCTGACCTTCCACGGCGCCGGCGACCCGGCCATCGCGCGCCGGCTGCTGCAGGTGCTCAAGACCCACCAGGCCCACGTCACCGTCTTCGCCGTCGGACAGTGGCTGCAGGCCGAGCCGCACATGGCCGCCGAGGTCCTGGCCGGCGGCCACGAGCTCGGCAACCACACCTGGAGCCACCAGCAGATGAAGCAGCTGACGCCGGAGCAGGCCCGCACCGAGGCGGTGCGGGGTGCAGAGGCGCTGCGCGCGGCCACGGGCACGGCCGGCTGGTGGTTCCGTCCCTCCGGCACGCTGCACAGCACGGCGACGATCCGGGCGGCAGCCCAGGCAGCGGGATACCACCGGTGCGTCTCCTACGACGTCGACCCGGAGGACTTCCGCGACCCTGGCGCCGCGCTCGTGCGCTCGCGCACGCTCGCGGCGGTGCAGCCCGGCTCGATCGTCAGCCTGCACTTCGGCCACCAGGGCACGCTCACCGCGCTGCCGGCGATCCTCGACGGGCTCAAGGCCAAGGGGCTCGAACCGGTCACGTTGTCCCGTCTGCTCCGCGACGGCGCCTGACCTCTGCCACGATGTCGTCGAATCCCTCGCCCAACCCTCGAAAGGGACGC
This sequence comes from Oryzihumus leptocrescens, assembly GCF_006716205.1. GTDB lineage: Bacteria > Actinomycetota > Actinomycetes > Actinomycetales > Dermatophilaceae > Oryzihumus > Oryzihumus leptocrescens. The sequence goes on from NZ_VFOQ01000001.1 coordinate 638,951, forward strand.
TCAGTGCTGACCCCGCACCGCCCCGGCCACCGCACCGCGGCCGCGCTCGCCGTCTCCGTTGCCGTGCTCCTTTCGGGCTGCGCCGGCACCGGTGGGGGCTCCAGCGCAGCCACGACCCGGGCGACGTCCGCCCCGTCGAGCGCCAGCGCGACGCCCTCGGCGACCCCGTCCTCGTCGACGTCGTCGGTCGCCGACGCGGTCTACGCGCACACCGGGGCCGGCGCCCTGACCGGTGCGGCGGCGAGCGCGAAGCCGCTGGTCTACGTGCCGAACACCGTGTCCAACACGGTGCAGGTCATCGACCCCTCGACCTACAAGGTCATCGGGCGCTTCCCGACCGGGCGCGAGCCGCAGCACGTCGTGCCCAGCTGGGACCTGAAGACCTTGTGGGTCAACGACGACCTGGGCAACGACCTCATCCCGATCGACCCGCGCACCGGTCAGGCCGGCCGCCCGGTCCCCGTCGAGGACCCGTACAACCTCTACTTCACCCCCGACGGCAAGTACGCCCTCGTCATGGCCGAGCGGCTGCGCCGCATCGACGTGCGCGACCCGCACACGATGAAGCTCATCCGGTCGCTCCCGGTGCCCTGCTACGGCGTCAACCACGCCGACTACTCCGCCGACCTGTCCTACTTCGTCGCGAGCTGTGAGTTCAGCGGCAAGCTCCTCGTCATCGACAAGGACGCCACCAGGCTGCGCCAGGTCATCGACCTCAACGCGGTGAAGACGCCCGGTGCCACCTCGCCGGAGCACGCGCACAGCATGGGCGGCCCGAAGAGCAACCTGCGACCGGGCGCCTCGGCGATGCCGCAGGACGTGCGGCTGACCCCCGACGGCACCCGGTTCCTCGCCGCCGACATGCTCCGCAACGGCGTGTGGGTCATCGACGCCAGGACGCTGAAGATCCAGCGCTTCATCCCGCTCCAGACGGGCACGCACGGCATCTACCCCTCGCGCGACGCCACCCGGCTCTACGTCAGCAACCGCGATGCCGGCTCGGTCTCGGTGCTCGACGCCGCGACGCTCAAGATCGTCGCCACGTGGACCATCCCCGGCGGCGGGTCCCCGGACATGGGCGGGGTCAGCGCCGACGGCACCAAGCTGTGGCTGTCCGGGCGCTACCACGGCGTGGTCTACGTGTTCGACACCCGCACCGGCAAGGTCCTGCGCCGGATCCCGGTCGACGCCGGCCCGCACGGCCTGGCCGTCTGGCCCCAGCCGGGGCGCTTCTCCCTGGGCCACACCGGCAACATGCGCTGACCCCTGCGCGGGGCCCGCGCACGGTGAGGGACCCCGGGATGCCGCGTGGGCGGCATACCGGGGTCCCTCCCTTTTCGCGTCAGCGCAGGACGGCGAGCCGAGCCCGCATCGGGGACCGGGTCGCGCCGCCGGTCGAGGTCGACGCCGAGGCCGACGACGGGACCGGCTGGGGCAGCGGGGCGCAGGTGGCGTCGGCCCGCGAGCCGGACCTGCGCTGCGGCAGCGTCCCGTCGGCCAGGTAGGCCGCGATCTTGCTGTCCAGGCAGGTGTTGCCCGACAGCGAGAAGGCGTGGTTGGTCCCGCCGGGCAGGGCGATCAGCGACGCCTCCGGGAAGCGTCGGCGCACCTCGAGGCTGCCCGGGTACGGCGTTGCCGCGTCGAGCGTCTCGTCGACGAGCAGGATCGGCGGCGCGTCACGCCCATCGACGTGCACCGGGTCGTGGGCGGCGGCCGGCCAGACCCGGCACGGCTCGTTGAACCAGGCGTTGCTCCAGGTCAGGAACGGCGCGTCCTTCGCCACCCGGGTGTTGTCGCGCTTCCAGGTCGACCACTTCTGCGGCCACGGTGCGTCGACGCACTGCACGCCGAGGTACATCGCGTAGCCGTTGTCGTCGCCCACGGAGGCCGAGCCGTTGTAGGCGTCGACCAGGGACTTGCTGTCCGGGGTGTGCACCCAGTTGCTGAACAGCGAGGCCAGGTCGGGCCACAGGAACTGCACGTAGCCGGCGCCGGTGAAGATGTCGGTCCACTCGGCCGCGCCGACGACCCCGCCGGCCGGGGCGGCCTCGAGCTTGTCCTTGGCGTCGTACCACTGCTGCTCGACCGCGTGCTCGGTGGTGCCGAGGTGGTAGGTGGAGTCGTACTTCGCGATCCAGCCGAAGAACTTCGTCAGCACGACCTCGAAGGCGTAGTCCTGGTCGAGGTTGTCCTGGTACCAGACCCCGCGCGGGTCGACGTTGGAGTCGAGCACGAAGCGGCGCACCTTGTCGGGGTAGAGCGTGGCGTAGACCTGCCCGAGGTAGGTGCCGTAGCTGAAGCCGTAGAAGTTGAGCTTGCTGGCGCCGAGGGCCGTGCGGATGCTGTCCATGTCCCTGGCCGAGTCGACCGTGGTCAGGTGCTCGAGCAGCGCGCCGCCCGCGCGACCGCAGGCCTGGGCATAGGCCGCGGCCTTGGCCAGCCAGGCATTGACCGACCCGTGCACCGGGTCGTACGGCGGGCGCGGCCCCGCGGTGTAGTTGGGGTCGCAAGAGAGGGCAGGCTGGCTGGAGCCGACGCCGCGGGGGTCGAAGCCGATCCAGTCGTAGGCCTTGCCCGCGTCGCCGGGCACGAAGCCGCCGAGGATCGAGTAGATGAGGCCGGAGCCGCCCGGGCCGCCGGGGTTGACCAGCATGACGCCCTGGTACTGGCTGTCGGGCACGGTGTGCAGCACCCGCGAGATCGCGAGCTTGACCGTCGCGCCGCCGGGGTTGGCGTAGTCCATCGGCACCGTCACCGTGCCGCACTGCGCATGGGCTTGTTGCAGCGTCGGGTCAGAGCAGCTCCCCCAGGCCACCGACGTGGCCGCCGCGGCGGTGGTGGTCCGGGTCCCCGGCGACGCCGCCGCCAGCCCGACCGGCGTCGCGGCCAGGGTCCCCGCGGCCACCGCGGCGGTGACCACGATGGTGAGTCGCTTCATGACGTTCTCCCCTCCGGCGACCGTGCGTCGAGCGCCTCGTGCAGGTCTACGCCGGGCGGTGGCCGGGTGGCTCCGCAGAAGGGACGACAGCGGCTACGACGCCCTCCGGTGGGGTCTCAGTCGGCGACGGCCAGGGACGGGGTCTGCCGGGGGGTGAGCGTGACCCGGTCGCCGGGGGAGAAGCGGGCGACGGCGTCGTTGTCGACCTGGCACATGAGCTCCAGCCCGTCGTCGGTGCGCGCGGTCACCCGGCCCCACGAACCCAGGAAGCTGGAGGTCAGCACGGTCGCGCTGCCCTGCGGGTCGGCGGCGACGGTGAGGCTCTCCGGGCGGAGCAGCACGGTGGCGGGGCCCGACCCGGCCGAGCCGGGCAGCAGCGGCACGCTGGCGCCGAGCACCCGCGCGTGGCCGTCGGCGACGGTCGCCGGCACCCGGTTGGTCAGCCCGACGAAGTCCGCGACGAACGCCGTCGCCGGGCGGGAGTAGAGCTCCTGCGGCGCGGCGAGCTGCTCGAGGTTGCCGGCCCGCATGACCCCGACCCGGTCGGCGACGGCGAGCGCCTCCTCCTGGTCGTGGGTGACGAACAGCGTGGTGGTGCCGACCTCGAGCTGGATGCGGCGGATCTCGTCGCGCAGCTGGACGCGGACCTTGGCGTCGAGGGCGGACAGGGGCTCGTCGAGCAACAGCACCTGCGGCTCGATCGCCAGGGCACGGGCCAGGGCCACGCGCTGCTGCTGGCCGCCGGACATCTGGTGGGCGTAGCGGTCGGCCTGCTCGGAGAGCCCGACCAGGTCCAGCATCTGCGCGGCCCGCTCGCGCCGCTGCGCCGAGGAGCGGCCCCGCATCTGCAGGCCGAACTCGACGTTCTGCCGAGCCGTCATGTGCGGGAACAGGCTGTAGGCCTGGAAGACCATGCCCATGTCGCGCTTGTTGGTCGGCACCCGGGTCAGGTCCCGCCCGCCGACCTCGACCCGGCCGGAGTCGGCGTCCTCCAGCCCGGCGAGGACGCGCAGGGCGGTGGTCTTGCCGCAGCCCGAGGGACCGAGCAGCGCGACCAGCTCGCCCGGCGCGATCTCCAGGGTGAGCCCGTCGAGGGCGTGGATGCTGCCGTAGAACCGCCGCAGCTCGGTGAGCCGGACCCCGACGCCCTTGACGGCGGGTGCGGCGGAGGTCGTCGAGGTGGTCGTGGACATCAGCTCTCCTTGGCGCGGCGGCGGCCGCGACGGGTGAAGGGGGACCGGGCCTCGCGGCGCGTGACGCCCACGAAGGACAGGGCGAACAGCACGGCGAAGGCGAACGCCAGGGCGGCCAGGGCCACCGCGACCGAGACCTGGGCGTCGCTCTTGCCCAGGCGGAAGATCGCGACCTGCAGGTTCACCCGGCTGTAGAGGTTGGCGATGGTGAACTCGCCCAGCACCAGGGCCACGGCCAGGAACGACGCGGACAGTACCGCGGTGCGCAGGTTCGGCAGGATGATGCGGATCATGATCCTGAACCACGACGCCCCGAGCGAGCGCCCGGCCTCCGAGAGGGTCTTGACGTCGATGGCCCCGAGCCCGGCGTCCAGCGCGCGGTAGGCGTAGGGCAGCACCAGCACGACGTAGGCGAAGCACAGCCAGATCGTGTCCTCGCTGAGCAGGTAGGTCACCCACGCGTAGACCGGGGTCAGGCCGACGACCAGCACGATGGCCGGGATGGTCAGCGGCAGCAGGCAGATGAACTCCACCGTGCGGCGCAGCCCCGGCAGCCGCAGCCGCACCCACGTCATGGTCGGCACGAGCAGCACCAGCATGATCACCACGGTGAGCACCGCCAGCCCGGCGGAGGCGATCAGGCCCTCCTTGAGGTCGGGGTAGTTGGCGTCGATCGTGCCGAAGTCGACCAGCTTGGCCCAGGTGTCCAGGCTGCGGCCCGAGCCGCCGGCGCCGCGGGTGGTGAACTCCAGCATGCCGAACAGCGGCAGGGCGAAGAAGGTGAGCACCAGCCCCACGACGACCCAGCGGAGGATCGCCTGCTTGCGGCGTCGCGCCGCCTGCAGGCTCATCGGCCCAGCCACTTCGACGTGCGCCGCTCGAGCAGCGCGTAGAGCGTCATGACCACCGCGACCACCGCGACCATGGCCAGCGCCATCGCCTTGCCGATGTTCTCCTGGCCGAGGATGACCTCGGAACTGAAGGTGCCGGCGATGTTGAGCGGCAGGATCGGCGAGCCCTGCGAGACCAGCGCGGCAGCGGTGGCGTAGGCGCTGAAGGCGTTGGTGAACAGCAGCAGGGTCGCCCCGATGAAGGACGGTGCCAGGATCGGCCCGCCGACGCGGCGCCAGTAGTCCCAGGCGCTTCCGCCCAGGGTCTCGGCGGCCTCGCGCCACTGCGGGCGCAGGCCCTCCACGGCGGGCAGGAAGACGATGAGCATGAGCGGGATCTGGAAGTACGTGTAGACGAGCATCAGGCCCTTGTTCCACTCGAACAGCCAGGTGCTGTTGCCCAGGTCGATGCCGATCGACTGCAGCCGCAGGGTGAGGAAGCCCTGCAGGCCCACGGTGGCGATGAAGGCGAAGGCCAGGGTCACGCCGCCGAACTGGGCCAGCACCCCGCACAGGGAGGTGACCAGCCGGCGCAGGGTCCCGCCCTCGCGGGCGGTGGTCACGGCATACGCGAGGAGCCCGCCGACCACCGCGCCGACGACCGACGTCACCGCGGAGAGGATGACCGAGTGCTCCAGCGAGGAGACGATCGCCGGCTGGGACAGGGCCCGGACGTTGCTGGTGGTGAAGGTGTTGTCCGCGCCCAGGAAGGCCCCGATGGCGACGACCAGCGTGGGGATGAGCAGGAAGATCGTGGTGTAGGCGAAGAACGGGAGCACGCCCATGAGGGCGCCCACCGGCATTCCGCCGGTGAGCGCCCCCGGGCGTCGTCGATCAGCCAACGGCGTTGGCCCAGTTGGCGGCCAGGTAGTTCTTGGCCTTCGTCTCCTGCTCCGGGGTCAGGAACACCGGGGTGCCCTGCGTCGGGGGCAGTGCGGAGTGGGCGGCGGCGTCGATGGTGCCGGCCTTGGTCATGGCGTCCTCACGGACCGGACGGGCGCCACCCTTGAGCCAGAGGTTCTGGCCCTGGTCGGAGTAGAGGAACTCCTGCCACAGCCGGGCCGCCGCCGGGTGCGGGGCGTCCTTGTTGATCGCCTGCACGTAGTAGCCGCCGACGACCGCGTTGGCCGGGACGACGGTCTTCCAGTCGAGCTTGCCCTTGAGCTTGGCGCCCTGGGCGACGTTGAGGTAGTCCCAGTCGATGACGACCGGCGTCTGCCCGGACTCGATCGTCGCCGGCGTCGGGTCGACCGGCAGGAAGTTGCCGGCGTTCTTGAGCTGCTTGAAGAAGTCGACGCCCTTGCTGATGTCGTCGGCGCTGCCGCCGTTGCCGAGGGCGGCCATGACGACGCCGCTGAACGCCGCACCGGCCTTGGTCGGGTCACCGTTGAGCGCGACCTTGCCCTTGTAGGCCGGCTTGAGCAGGTCGGTCACCGACGCGGGGGCGGGGACCTTGCCCGCGTCGTAGCCGATGCTCATGTAGCCGCCGTAGTCGTTGACCCAGGTCCCGTTGGCGTCCTTGAGCTTGTCCGGCACCTGGCCGAACGTGGTCACCTTGTACGGCGCGAACATCGCGGTGTTGGCGCTGGCGACGGCCGCGCTGAGGTCGAACACGTCGGGAGCCTTGGACTGGCCGCTGAGGTTCTTGGCGGCGGTGATCTCGTCGGCGCTGGAGGCGTCGGGCTGGGCGCTGTCGACCTTGATGCCGTACTTGGCGGTGAACGCCTTGATGATCTCGCCGTAGTTGGCCCAGTCCGGCGGCAGCGCGATGACGTTGAGCGTCCCCTCCTTCTTGGCGGCGGCGACGAGGGCGTCCATGCCCCCGAGGGCCTGCGCCGACGTGGCCGAGGCGGCCTTGTCGCCGGAGGCGGAGGAGCTGCTGGACTTCGCGGGCGGTGAGCAGGCCGCGATACCGACGGCCGCGAGGGCGGCCACCAACGCGACTCCGGCGGGGCGGGCAAAGGTCTTCACGTCAGCCTCCTGGGGTGACATCAGCCGGTCGGCGCGGGGGGAGCCCCCGCACCGTGGGGGACTGCACCGAACACTGACCACAGCGGGTAAACGGATCATGTCGTGTCGGCGTCGATCTGGCCACAGTCCGGAGTGCAGGACCCGGATGGTTGGATAGCGGGCGTGACTGAACGGAAGACGTCTGTTGTCGTGCTCGGTGGGGGTCCCGGCGGCTACGAGGCGGCCCTGGTGGCCGCCCACCTGGGGGCGTCGGTCACCGTCGTGGACCGTGACGGACTCGGTGGCGCCGCGGTGCTGACCGACTGCGTCCCGTCCAAGACCCTGATCTCGGTCGGCGACTTCATGCAGCGGTTCGAGGCGGCCACCGAGCTCGGGGTCGGCTTCGAGGCCGCGCACGCCGGCGAGGAGGCCACCGCCGACGCGTCGCGGGTGAACGCGCGCATCCTCGCGCTCGCGGCCGCGCAGTCCCACGACATCGAGCAGCGCCTCCTCACCGAGGGGGTGCGCGTATGCCGTGGTGTCGGTCGCGTGCTCGCCCCCGGCCGGGTGCGCATCGAGGCGGAGTCCGGCACCGAGGACGTCGACGCCGAGGTGGTCCTGGTCGCCACCGGTGCCACCCCCCGGGTGATGGACACGGCCCGCCCCGACGGCGAGCGGATCCTGACCTGGCAGCAGATCTACGCCCTGAAGGAGCTGCCCGAGCGCCTCGTGGTCGTCGGCTCCGGCGTGACCGGCGCCGAGCTGGCCCATGCCTACCTGGGCCTGGGCAGCGACGTCACGCTGGTGTCCTCCCGCGACCGGGTGCTGCCCGGCGAGGACGCCGACGCCGCCGAGGTGATCGAGAACGTCTTCCGCCGCCGCGGCATGACCGTGCTCAACCGCTCCCGGATGGCCTCGGTCGAGCGGACCGGCGACGGGGTCGTCGTGACCCTGGAGGACGGGCGCAAGGTCGAGGGCAGCCACTGCCTGCTCGCGGTCGGCTCGGTGCCGCAGACCGCCGGCCTGGGGCTGGAGGAGGCCGGGGTCGAGCTGACCGCCTCGGGCCACGTCCAGGTCGACCGGGTCTCACGGACGTCGGCCAGGGGCATCTACGCCGCCGGTGACTGCACCGGGGTGCTGCCGCTGGCCTCGGTCGCGGCGATGCAGGGCCGGATCGCCATGGCTCACGCGCTCGGCGACGCCGTGGCCCCGCTCAACCTGCGCGGGGTCAGCGCCAACATCTTCACCGACCCCGAGATCGCCACGGTCGGCTACTCCCAGAAGGACATCGACGAGGGCAAGGTCGACGCCCACACGGTGATGCTGCCGCTGGCGACGAACCCGCGGGCCAAGATGCAGAACGTGCACGACGGGTTCGTCAAGCTCTTCGCCCGCAAGGGCATCGGCACCGTGGTCGGCGGCGTCGTGGTGGCGCCGCGGGCCTCGGAGCTGATCTACCCGGTCACCCTGGCCGTGCAGCACCGGCTCACCGTCGACCAGCTGGCGGGCACGTTCACGGTCTACCCGTCGATGTCGGGCTCGATCGCCGAGGCGGCCCGCCGCCTGCACACCATCGACTGACGCCGTCACCAGCGGTATGCCGTGCCCCACCCTCCCGGGCTCGGCCGGCTCAGGGGCGACGGGCCTCAGGCGTCGTGCTGGGGCTTCTGGGGCTGCTGCGGGTGCTGGGACTGCTGCGCCTGACGCTCCTCCTCGGCCCAGCGGGCACGCCGGCGCTCCGAGGTCGCCCGGCGCAAGCGGTTGACCACGGGCACCGTCACCGCGAGCACGACGACCAGGATGATCAGGTTCGTGACGCTGAAACCCGTCGTCGTGGCGTGGCCGGCGGTCGCAAGGTGGGGCAGCATGTCCGGCAGTCTAGGCAGCGGCCGACGCCGTGCCGAGGGGGTCACCGGGTCCGGGGCCGGGTAGTGTCCGAACTGTTGCCGGCCAGCACGGGAGGCGAGCGCATGAGCCAGCCAGACGGCATCCCTCCGCAGCGGCCCACGGGGTCCGAGCCGCCGATCGAGCCGGAGCCGCCCTCGCCGCCGGAGCGCCCCGTGCCGGTCCCTGAGCCCGAGCCGCTGCCGGGGCAGGAGCCACCGCAGCAGCCGACCCCGGCCGACCCGGACGCCGACCCGCACCGCCCCGGCTGGGGCGTGCCGACGCCGGAGTGAGACGACGAAGGCCCCGACCACGTGGTCGGGGCCTTCGCGTGTGCCTGCTGCGGGTCAGTCCTTGATCTCGGCGATGACCGCGCCGTTCGTGACCGTGTCGCCGACCGAGGCCACGATGCCGGTGATCGTCCCGGCCTTGTGGGCGTTGATCGGCTGCTCCATCTTCATCGCCTCGAGCACGACCACCAGCTCGCCCTCGGCGACGGTCTGGCCCTCCTCCACGGCGATCTTGACGATGGTGCCCTGCATCGGGGCGGTCAGGCTGTCACCGGAGGCGGCGGCGCCACCCTTGCTGCCGCCGGAGCGCTTGGGTGCCTTCTTCTTCGCCGCGCCGCCGCCGCCGAGCGCCAGCCCGCCGGGCAGGACCACCTCGAGCCGCTTGCCGCCGACCTCGACGACGATCTGCTGACGCTCGCCGTCCTGCTCGGGGGCCTCGGCAGCAGGGCCGGCATACGGCGGGATCTGGTTGTCGAACTCGGTCTCGATCCAGCGGGTGTGCACCGCGAACGGCTGCTGCGGGTCGGCCGGGGCGAACGCCTCGTCCTCGACGACGACGCGGTGGAACGGCAGCACCGTCGGCATGCCGTCGACGACGAACTCGGCGAGCGCCCGGCGGGAGCGCTGCAGCGCCTCCTGCCGGCTGCTGCCGGTCACGATGAGCTTGGCGAGCATCGAGTCGAATGCGCCGCCGATGACGTCGCCGGCCTCGACGCCGGAGTCCAGGCGCACGCCCGGGCCCGACGGGGCCCGGAACTCGGCCACGACGCCCGGCGCGGGCAGGAACCCGCGGCCGGCGTCCTCACCGTTGATGCGGAACTCGAAGGAGTGGCCCACCGGCTCGGGGTCGGTGAAGTCCAGCGCCTCGCCGTTCGCGATCCGGAACATCTGGCGGACCAGGTCGATGCCGGTGACCTCCTCGGTGACCGGGTGCTCGACCTGGAGGCGGGTGTTGACCTCGAGGAAGGAGATCGTGCCGTCCTGGCCGACGAGGAACTCGCAGGTGCCGGCCCCGTGGTAGCCCGCCTCGCGCAGGATCGCCTTGGACGCCCGGATCAGCTCGGCGTTCTGCTCGTGCGACAGGAACGGCGCGGGGGCCTCCTCGACGAGCTTCTGGTGGCGCCGCTGCAGCGAGCAGTCGCGGGTGGAGACGACCACGACGTTGCCGTGGGTGTCGGCCAGGCACTGGGTCTCGACGTGGCGCGGCTTGTCGAGGTAGCGCTCGACGAAGCACTCGCCGCGGCCGAACGCGGCGACGGCCTCGCGGGTGGCCGACTCGAACAGCTCGGGGATCTCCTCCAGCGTGCGGGCGACCTTCAGGCCGCGGCCGCCACCGCCATACGCCGCCTTGATCGCGACCGGCAGGCCGTGCTCCTTGGCGAAGGCGACGACCTCGTCGGCCCCCTCGACCGGGTCCGGGGTGCCGGGCACCAGCGGGGCGTTGGCGCGGGCGGCGATGTGTCGGGCCTTGACCTTGTCGCCGAGGGCGTCGATGGCCTCCGGGGGCGGCCCGATCCAGGTGAGCCCTGCGTCGATGACGGCCTGGGCGAACGAGGCGTTCTCGCTGAGGAAGCCGTAGCCGGGGTGGACCGCGTCGGCACCGGCCTTGCGGGCGACGTCGAGCAGCTTCTCCTGCACCAGGTAGGAGTCACCCGGCGTGGACCCGCCGAGGGCGTAGGCCTCGTCGGCCACCTTGACGTGCAGTGCGTCGCGGTCGGGATCGGCATAGACCGCAACAGATCCGATGCCGCTGTCCTTGCACGCGCGCGCGATGCGGACGGCGATCTCGCCGCGGTTTGCGATCAAGACTTTGCTGATGGGCGCCATGCGCGGGAGCCTAGCGCCTCCCGCGAGGGCCGTCGGGAGGGGAGTTAGGGTCGACACATGACTTCTGTACCGAACGTGACCCTGACCGCCGGTAACAGCACCATCGACATCCCCCAGCTCGGCTTCGGCGTCTGGCAGGTCTCCGACGACGAGGCGACCACCGCCGTGACGACCGCGCTCGAGGTCGGCTACCGCAGCATCGACACCGCCCGCATCTACGAGAACGAGGACGGCGTGGGCCGGGCCCTGGCCTCGA